>DASVAC010000078.1:0-33804 GCA_036376535.1 Gemmatimonadaceae bacterium
CGCACGATCGACGTCGCGGGTCAACGCTTCGAGCACACCACGCGAGGCCTTCGCGTCGCCCGCGACTTTTCGGCGCGGCTCGACCGCGTGCTCGGGCGGCTCGATGCGCACCGCTCACCGGACCGCTCGTTTGCCGAAGCGATGCGCGCGAACCGCGGGTCGCTCAGCATGGCCGACCGTTCGCTCGCGACGCGTTTCGTGGAGGGCTTCGATGCCGCGGATGCGACGCTGGTGAGCGAGCGGTGGCTCGCGGTCGCGGGATGGCCGGGCCGCGACGTGGGCGAGTCGCGGGTCGGACGCCTGATCGACGGCTACGGTGCGCTGATGCACGCGCTCGCCCGTCCGTTAGGCGCCCGCCTCCGCCTCGGCGCCGTCGCCACGGACATCCGGTGGCGGCCGGGCCACGTCGAGGTGGCGTGCGCGCCCGCCCGCGGCCGGCGCCGCGTCCGGTCGGCGCGGGCGGTGGTCGTCACCGTGCCGTTAGGCGTCATGCAGGCGGCGCCGGGCGAGCGGGGCGCGATCCGGTTCGACCCCCCGGCGCCGGCGCTCGCGCGCAGCCTGTCGTTAGGCATCATGGGACCGGTCCACCGCCTGGCGTTCCGGTTCGCCGAGGCCTTCTGGCTCGAGCCGGCGTTCGCGCGGCGGTTGGACGCGCCGCCCCTCGAGCGCCTGACCTTCCTCCAGTCGCGTCGCCCCCTCGCCTTTCGCGTCTGGTGGACGACATATCCCGTGTATGCGCCGATCCTCGTCGCGTGGTGCGGCGGCTCTCGCGCCGCGCTCCTCTCGCGACACTCGGCGCGCGAGCGCGAGCAACTCGCCATCGACTCTCTCGCGGCGATGTTTCGCATGACGAGTGCCAAGCTCAGGACACGACTCGTGCGGTCGTACCACCATGACTGGGTCGCGGATCCGTTTTCGCGCGGCGCGTACTCGTACGCGCGCGTAGGCGGCGCGCGCATGTCCGAACGGCTCGCCCACCCGGTGGAGCACACCATCTGGTACGCCGGCGAGGCGGCGCACACCATCGCGAGCACGGGTACCGTGCACGGCGCCATCGCATCCGGTCAGCGCGCGGCATGGGAGATCGCCGAGCTCTTCCATGCATAGCGCGGTTCTGCACCCATCGAACAGCCGGGCATCGCAGTATCATCTGATCGGTATCTCGACGGTCACGCACCATCACAGCACGACGCGACGGAGGTTTCATGATTAAGATGCGCACGGTACTGATCGGCGTGGCCCTCACGATGGGGATCGCGACGGGTGCGTTCGCCCAAGGGGGCGGTGGCGGTGGCAGGGGACGCGGAATGATGGCGATGCTGATGAACGGCATCACCCTCACCGACTCGCAGAAGACGCAGGTCCAGGCGATCGAGGACAAGTACGCGCCGCAGATGCAGCAGTTGCGGGAGAAAATGCGCGACGCGCGGCAGAATGGGACGCCCATGGATTCGGCGTCGATGCAGGCGATGCGCGACACGGGCAAGAAAGAGCGCGACGAGATTCGCGCGCTCTTGACGCCCGATCAGCAGTCGAAGTTCGACGACAACATCAAGTCGATGATGTCGCGGAGACCGCCCGGACACTAGCGGCCGTGCGCGCCTAACCAACCTGAGCCGTATGGCACTTTTCGCCGCGCTCATCCGTTTCATCATTGTAGGCAGCGCGCGCCGCGATCCAACTGCATGACACGCGCGTTGAAGAACGGATTTTTCGACTTCGATGGAGACGAGAGCAGTGATCACACCACGAATCAAGAATGCGGCGGGCGCCAATCCCGAGGTCTATCGCGGCCTCGTGGCGCTCTCGAATGCGGCGGCTAAACTCGGCGTGCCCAGGACCACACTTCTCCTGGTGAGTCTGCGCGCAAGCCAGATCAACGGATGCAGCTTCTGCGTCGACATGCATTGGCGCGAGCTGCGGGATGAGGGCGAGCCCGACGAGAAGATTTTCGCCGTGGCGGCGTGGCGTGAGGCGCCCTACTTCACCGACGCAGAGCGCTCGGCGCTCGCGTTGACGGAAGCCGGCACCAGACTCGCCGATCGCTCCGACGCAGTGCCCGATGAGATCTGGGACGAGGCGGCCCAGCACTACGACGAAAAGGGCTTGACCGCTTTGGTGATCGGGATCGCCGCCATCAATACGTGGAACCGCTTGAACGTCATGACGCGCAATTCGGCGGGTGAGGCGTCAAAGGCGGCTGCGGCGGCATCATCGAAAGCCGCACACGCGTTGGCGGGAGCCACAGCGGGGGCGGGAGCGCGTTAGGCAGGCGACAAGGGAAGCGCGCGCGCGCGCTTCCCCATGACATCACGCGTCGGGGGGCGCCGCGACGGAAACGTCGCGCGACCCTCGGCCGCGCATGGCGCGCCACGCGAAGAAGAACGGCACACCAACCGCCGTGACGATCAAACCCAGCGCCGCCCGCCCGGGCTGCGTGACCACAGTATTCACGACCACGGCCGCCGCCGCCGCGACGAACAGCACCGGCGTGACCGGATATCCGGGCACGCGGAATGGCCTCACGGCGTCGGGCTGCCGCTTCCGATAGACGAAGATCGCGATGCCGCCTAACGCATAGAAGATCCAGCCGACGAACACCACGTACGTGAAGAGCTGCTCGAACGTTCCGGTGGCGGCGAGCAACATCGCCCACACGGAGCAGGTTACCACCGCCACCGCCGGCGTGCCGAACCGCGGATGGACCTCGGCCAACTTGCGGAAGAACACACCGTCGCGCGCCATCGAGTAGTAGAGCCGCGGCGCCGTGAGGGCGATACCGTTGGCCGCGCTGAACATCGATACGAGAATGATCGCGGCGATGATCTTCCCCGCGATCGGACCGAGCAACGCGCCGACCGCGTCTGCCGCGATGCGCGTGCTCTGCGATGCGCGCACCGGGCCGAGCGCCGCGATGTAGCCAAGGTTGGCGAGGATGTAGATGCCGATGATGCAGGCCGTGCCGACGATGATGCCGCGCGGAAACGTGCGCTGCGGTTCACGCGTCTCGCCCGCCGAGAACGTCGCGTACTGCCACCCCTCGTACGCCCACAACACGCCGATCATCGCAGTGGCGAACATCGAGAACGACACGTGAGCGGGCTGCGAGACCGTCGTCGCGGTGGTGGTGCCGCCGTGACGTCCGCTCAGGAGCAGGATGCCACTCATGACGACTAACGCAGCCGTCTTGAGCCCCGTCGTCCAGTTCTGCACGTCCGCGCTCTGCCGCGTGCCGCGGACGTTGAGGACCATCGTCGTTGCGATCATCAGCACCGCAATCACCTTCGCAGCCAGACCGGACAGCGGTACGATCTGTCCGAGATAGGCGCTGAACGCGACCGCGAGCGTCGCGCACGATCCGCTCGCGATCACCAGCAGCGCCGTCCATCCGTACAGGAACGCGGGCAGCTCGCCGAAGGCGTCGCGAATGTAGACGTACAGGCCGCCGGCGTCCGGATTCATCGCGCCCATTTCGCCGTACGTGAGCGCGCCGAGCAGTGACAGCACGCCGGCCACGAGCCAGACGAGGAGCGCGACGCTCACACTGCCACCGGTCTGCTGCAGCGTCGTCGCCGGCACGATGAAGATGCCGGAGCCGATCACGGTCCCGATGACGATGAGGACGAGGTCCCTCAGTCCGAGCGTCCGCTTGAGTTCCGTCATCAGATTCAGTTCTCGGGTGGAACCGTGTGAATGGCCTCGCCCTTCACCAGCGTGCGCTCGAAGAAGTCGGCGGTGGCGCCGAACACGCGAACCCACGTTCGCCAGAGCAGCGAGTCGTGCACCTCATCCGGAAATACCGTTAGCTCGTAGGGCACGTGATGCGCACGCAGCAGTGGGACCAGATTGACGGTCTGCGAAAAGGGGACGTTTCGGTCGTCATCGGCTTGGAGCAGCAGTACGGGCGATGTCCATTTGTCGATCGACGCGACTGGCGAGGACTGGTACGCGATCTTTGCCCGGTCGGACGCTGCTGCCGCCTCACCTCCGCCAAAGAACGCCGACCAGTCGTGCACGCCGGCGTAATCGACGCCCGCCTTGAAGATGTCCGAATTGCGCGCCAAGCCGAGCGCCGTCAGGTAGCCGCCGTATGAGCCACCCCACAATCCGATCTTTTGCGGATCGACGTATGGCAGCGCCTGGAGATATTTCGCGGCCGCCACGATGTCCTGATATTCGGATGCGCCACGTGGGCCGCCCTGCGCGGGCTCGCGAAACTCGCGTCCATACATGATGCTGAGCCGATAGTTCACCGACAACACGACGAACCCGCGGCTCGCCAGATATTCGTTGGCGGCGTACATGAAATTGTACGCATCCATTGGATGAAACCCGAGCATCATCTGCCGCGGCGGTCCACCATGCATGAAGACCAACGCGGGACTGCGTTGGGCGTGCGAGCGCGGGACGAACAGCTGCCCGTGAATCTCGAGTCCGTCGGGGCTCTTGAACACCACCTGCTGCGGCGTCACCAGTTGGGCCGACGGATAGTCGTTAGGCATCGCGCTCGCCGCGATGGGCTCGCGTCCCTGTGGCGTCACGCGGTACGGCAACGCGGGCGTCGTCGCGGTGGAGCCGAGGCACACAACGGCGGTGCCGGCGGTCACCGGTGTCCATTCGATCGACTCGCCATGCGTGAGCGCGACGGGGCCGGGGTGGTCGACATCGACGCGCCAGATGTGGCGGCGATCGGTGTCGTTCTGGTTCGACGCATAGAGCAGCGCTTTCCCGTCGGGTGTGAGCGTCACGCCGCCCTGGAAGGAAAACGCTCCCGGCGTCAGCAGCATCGGCGCGCCGCCGGCGGCCGCGATCGAATACAGATGCACCCATCCATCGGCTTGCGACGCGAACACGATGCGGTTGCCGGCGGCGAACTGGAACGCATCGCCTTCCCATTCGTCGCCGGGGTACGATCCGTTCGCGTCGGCCGTGCTCGCCCAGATCTGGCTCGCCGTTCCGCTGGCCGCGTCCCAGACCCAGATCGTCCACGGTTGGAGGCGTCCGGAAAAGAATCCGCCTTCGCCGCCCGTTAGGCGGATGAACGCCAGCTTCGAGCCGTCGGGCGACCAGTGGGGCAGCATGTCGCGAAAGACGCTGGGGTCGACGTACTGCAGCGTCCGGCTGTCGAAGCGGTAGATCCCGATCAGCGAGTAGGCGCCGCGGTCGCTCGTGAACGCGATGGACTTGCCGTCGGGCGACCACTGCGGCTGCACGTTGTCGCCGCGGATGTAGGCGAGCTGTCGCGCCGGCTCGGCGCCCGTAATCGGCGCCAGCCAGAGCGCGTGCCGCGCGCTCCAGAGCGCGTAGCGTCCGTCGGGGGAAATCTGGATGTCTTCGCAGCCCTCGAATCCACAGTTCATCGTCCCCAGGAGGCGCGGCTCGCCACCCGACACGTCAGCCGCCCAGACCTGCTGCTCCGGCTGGTGCACGTCGCTGGTCGGGTCGGCCACTTCACCCTGGGCGTTCGTTTCGCTTCCCCGTGCGTAGACGACCGTGCTGCCGTTAGGCGTGAGCTCGAGGCTCGCGATCGGCATGCCGTCGTCGCCGGTGTAGTGCGTCACCTGGCGGCCCGTGAAGCCCGGACCGTCCGCCACCCACACGTTGCGCGACCCGCGCGAATTGAACACCCAGGCGATGCGGGCGGCATGCGCCGCGGTCGTTAGGCCGTAGGGGTAGGGATAGCCGAGTGCCTGCTCGATGGTGAATCCCTGGGCTTGCGCCGACAACACCTGTGGGAGCAGCGCGAGGAATATCGCTGCGGCGATGGCTGTTAAGCGGACAAATCCGGACACGAACGGACACACAAGGAGCACCCGTCGCCCGCCAACCCACACCTTTCCGGTATGCATCATCGATTCAGCTTCCTCCGAAGGCGGACAAATCCGGACACGGACGGACACAGCAGGGGTTTTTTTGAAACGGCAACCGCGAACAAACAACCGACACGGGATCAGCCTGTGGCCTAACGCACTGTCCTTTGTTTCGAGGCCAGCGCCTCGACAAAGAGGTCGGGATAACAAGAACTCCTGCCGTGTCCGTCCGTGTCCGGACTTGTCCGCTTTCCGAACTCGTCGATCTCCGTACACGCATCACAGCGGAAACGCGAGACCTAGGTCGATCATTGCCCAATGCGCCTTCGCCTCAGCCGAAGCGCCAGCCGAGCAGGTTCCAGTTCGCGAAGAAGAGCGAGATCGCCACGGCAGCCAGCACGAACGTCGTGAAGCGAATGCGCTGCCAGAACCGCCAGTAGGAGCGCGTCCACGCGAGCACGGCGCCGGCGACGAGCGCGATCGTCAATAGCACGAACACGATCGGCATCACGAGCGCAAGCTTGAGCGACGTCGGAATCGCTCCGCCCAACTCCGACATGCTGCTCGCGACGACGGCGCCGATCACGATGAGCGTCAGGAAGTACCAGATGGCCGTGGCGAGCGAGAGGCGGACCACGCGCTTCTGCTCGGGCGCCATCGGTTTGATCTGTTTGCGCCGATAGAACAGCGTCAGGAGCGCGCACACGAAAATCAACGTCGAGATGCCTAACAGAAAGTGCCAGAGCGACGGCGAGTCGTGGAACGGCACGCGCTCCGTGCCCATGAAGGGTAGCGCGTCCACCGACATGCGCGTCACCGCGCCCGACGAATCCTGCGTGAAGCCGATCGTATAGCCGCCGCCGACCTGGCCGAAGAGCCCGTCGCCGATCGGCGCGAACTGCGCCGGGTGCTCGCCTAACCCCGTGACCATCAGCCGCTTCTCTTTGGGAAGCACGGAGACTTCGATCGATGGCCCCGCGACCATGAGCGCTTTGTCGATCTTGGTGGTGCTGTGGCGCGCGAAGCGATACGAGCCCGTGTATTTCGCCGCCATCGTCGCGAAGGAATCGGGCGGCGTGTAGGCCGCGACGTCCGGAGCGGGGAAATACCGATTGAAGAACGATTGCAGGATGCCTTCGCGCACCGGTTCGGCACCCGTGCCGACGTACGACATGAAGATGCCGACCTGCGCTGTCGGCACGATGAACATCGCGGTGTGAAAGTACTGCGTGTCGCCCTCGTGTCCGATCACGCGCACGCCGCCCATCCGCTGCTCGTAGAATCCGAGTGCCATTGCCGGCAGACGCGGGTCGTTCGCGAAGTTGCGCGTGTGCATCCGCTCGGCGGTCGCGGAGTCGAGAATGCGCATGTCGCCGTACCGGCCATCCTGCAGGTGTGCGATCATGAAGTGCGTCATGTCGAGCGCCGACGCCGATACGGAACCCGCCGGCCTGAATCCACCCACGTACTCGAACGGCTTGGGTTCGTACACGCCGTTCTCGTAGACGTACGCGGTCACGCCGTCGGGCTTGAGGTTCGCGGGGAGCGGCTCCTGGAACGTCGTGTGGTGCATGTCGAGCGGCTCGAGGATGTTGCGCTGGATGTAGTCGTTGAACGGCACGCCGCTCACGTTCTGCACGATGAGTCCCGCGAGCGCCGCTCCATAGTTGGAATAGGACGAGAGCACGAGCGGCGGCCGCACGCGCGCCGGCATGTGCGCCTTGAGTGTCGCGTCGATCGACTTGACCTGGGTCGAGTCGTTGGCGATGAGATAGCCTAACGCGCCGTCCTCGAAGCCCGGCGAATGCGTCATGAGGCTCCGCAGGGTGACGGGCTTGCTGAACGTCGCGGGAATCTTGAAGTCCTTGAGATACGTGTTGACGTCCGCGTCGAGATCGAGCTTCCCCTGCTGCACGAGCTGCATGACCGCGGTCCACGTGAACAGCTTGGACGTCGACCCGATGCGGAAGAGGCTCGTGGCGGGATCGACCGGTGTGCGCTTCTGCACGTCGGCGTATCCGTAGCCGTGCGTGTAGAGCACGCGTCCATTCTTGATGACGGCGACGACGGCGCCCGGGACGTGGAGCTCATCGATGAATTGCTGAAAGGCGCCGTCGAGAAAGGCGCCGAGCGCGACGGTATCGTCGAGCGACGGGTGCGGTGTGCGGGCAGAGTCGGCCGCCGGCGA
Organism: Gemmatimonadaceae bacterium; assembly: GCA_036376535.1. Taxonomy (GTDB): domain Bacteria; phylum Gemmatimonadota; class Gemmatimonadetes; order Gemmatimonadales; family Gemmatimonadaceae; genus JADGGM01. Next base: position 7,999 of record DASVAC010000078.1, read on the forward strand.
CGGCACGCGCTCTGGGAGCGCCTCGCGTTGCGCGCGCGCCGGCGCCGCTACCGTTAGGCAGCCGAGAGCGAGGAACGCGAAGCGGTGGAAGCGCAGGCGCGCGCGGACTCCGCGATGCACGGTCATTGCGGGAATCTCCGGAAGGGGAGGTTGCGAGGTCGAACTGGTATACAGTATCGGTATACCGTCTATGCGCAAGATGGGCCTGGCGCGGGCTTGCGGTTCAATTCGGGAGCCAGTCGCGTAGAGGGCTTCCTCGCTCTGAGGAACGCGGATTGAGCGGATGATTCGGATTGGACGGATCGCGCGGCTGCGAGGTGGATATCGTCGCGCTCGTTCGGACCCCTCCCGGCAAAGAAAAACAACAACAAACCTCTTGTTGCTTTCACCAATTGAGGGTGGCTCGTGCGCGATGAGCCGTCCCTCGCAGCCGGGCGATCCGTTCGATCCGAATCATCCGCTCAATCCGCGTTCCTCAGAGCGAGGAAGCCCTCCACGAGCGGCGGCACGAACTCTGCCGCGGCGCACGTCCTCGTCGGCGGTTAGGCCGTGGTGCGGCGGCGCGTCCCGCGTGTGCGGGTGACGGGCGCCGATCCTTCTCGCGGTCCCACCCAGCTGCCGCGCTCACCGTGCTGCCAGATGATATGGGCGAGCCGGTTCGCGGCATTCGCCCAATTGGTCTCGGCCGCGATTTGCGCGGCATCCGAGTCACCGCGCGCGATCGCGCCCGCGATCGCTTCGTGTTCTTTGATCGACGTCGGCAGCTCATCGAGCAGCACGCTCGCGTAGAGTCGCGCGTAGCGCTCGCACTGCGGCTTGATCGCGCGGTGCAGCGTGAGCAGCCGTGGACCGACGACCGAGTCGACGAAGGTCTGGTGAAAGCGCAGGTCGAGATCGAAGAAACGGGCCGCGGCGCCGCGGGCGCGATGTTGGGCGGCCAGCTCGCCATTCAGCTCGCGCATGCGGGCGGCCACGTCCTCGCGGCGCGCGGGCGGGAGCTCGGCGGCAATGCGGGCGGCGAGTCCCTCGAGGTGCCCAACGATGCGGAACAGCTCCTGGCCGTCATCCATAGTAAGCGGCGCGACGATGAGCCGGCGCTCGGCCGCGCCGCCCGCGGTGCTGACGAATCCTTCCTGTTCGAGGCGGTGCAGGGCGCTGCGGACCGGTGTGCGACTGAGGCCCAAGCGTTCGGCGACGACGCGTTCGGAGATGCGGGCGCCGGGCGGGAGTTGTCCCCACACGATGAGGCGCCGCAGATCGAGGTACGCGCGCGAGACGTTGTTCGAGGGTTGATCGCCGTGGTCGGCGGCGTGGTGCCGCCGCGCCGGCTTCGTGGGACGGGGAGGGGACGCGGTTCGCGGCACGGTCTTCAAGCATATCCGAGGTGATGGGGGTTTGCAAGCAAACGGGAGGGCGGGACCGGGGCGCGTTTGGTAGACCAGTTCGGTCGACCATTGTGGTATTCCGAATTGCACTCTATGTTGGCGCGCGGCAGTACGCGCAGTCGGGCCACACGGTCACCACCTTCAGGAGCCCGGTATGGGACACGTCTTCCGTCAGCAGTCTCCCCGACGAGTGCGGCTCGCCGTCTGCGCGGCACTCGGCATCGCGCTGGCGCTTCCAGCGCCGATCGCCAACGCAGCGACCGTGCACCATCGCACACCGGACATCGGTGCGGGCGGCCGACTGGCCGCGACGATCGTTGGGCAGGTCGTCGACTCGGCGTCGCGAGAGCCCGTCGTCGGCGCCTCGGTCCAAATCCAAGGCACATCGCTCGGCGCCGTGACCGACAGTGCCGGCCGCTACCGCATCGCGGGCGTCGGCCAAGGTGCGGTGACGCTCGTCGCGCGCCGGGTCGGCTATGCGCCGCGGCGCCACACCGTCACGGTGGGGACGGACGGCGAGCTGACCGTGGATTTCGTGTTGACCCCGGCGGCCACGTCGCTGGACAAGGTCATCGTCACCGGCACCGCGGGCGGCCAACAGCAGCGCGAGTTAGGCAACGCGGTCGGCAACGTGGACGCGCCGCAGGTGCTGGCCAAGTCGCAGGCGCCCGACCTGGGCTCGCTGCTCAACTCGCGGGTGGCCGGCGTGAGCATCGTGCCGTCCACCGGTCGGTTAGGCGCCGGTCCGCAAATCGACATCCGCGGCGTGTCGAGCCTGAGCCTCGACAACACGCCGCTCATCTACATCGACGGCGTCCGCGTCAGCAACCGCACCGGCGGCGGGCCGACGACGTTCGGCAACGGCGGCTTCGGAGCGCAGAACGCCGGCGTCGTTGGGCGATTGAACGACATCTCGCCCGAGGACATCGAGAGTATCCAGATCATCAAGGGCCCCGCGGCGGCAACGATCTACGGCACCGAAGCGGCGAACGGCGTGATCCAGATCATCACCAAGAAGGGCGCGAGCGGAAAGCCCGTCTTCAATTTCCAGACGCAACAGGGCGGCGTCTACTTCCGCAATCCTGAAGGTCGCATGCCGATCAACTTTGCGCCGGACAGCACGGGCGCCATTACCTCGTTCAACGCCATCAAGGCGCAAGAGGCGGCAGGGCGGCCGGTGTTCACCACCGGAAAGACGCACGAATACGATGCGTCGGTAGCCGGCGGGTTCTCGATCGGCAACTACTTCGTTTCGTCCAACTATCAGGACGAGCACGGCATCGAGCCGAACAATTGGCTCACGCAGTACTCCGCGCACGCGAACCTGAATCTGACGCCGGATCCCAAGTACGGCATCGGGACGAGCCTCAACTACGTGCAGGGGAACTACCACACCGGCGCCGACGTCGGTCTGTCGGCCATGCTCGGTGCGGAACTGGCGCAGCCTAACGTTTTCGCCGTTCCGGGCGCCGACGGATTCTACCCGAACGTGCCGCCGAACGTCCCGCAAGCCCTCTTCGACAACAGCGACGACATTCATCGCTTCACGGGCAGCGTCACCTTCAATCACAACCCCATCAGCTGGTTCACGCAGCGGCTGATCGTCGGTCTTGACTATACGAACGAAGACGGGAGAGGCCTCGAGCTGTTCGCTCCGCCGGCGCTCGCGCCGTTCACGTTGGGCAACGCCGCGGGTCGCATCGGACAGACGATTACGGGGACGTCGCTCACCACGGCCGATTACAACGGCACGGCGAAGGTCCATCTCACGTCATCCATTACGTCCGCCACATCGTTAGGCGGACAGTGGTATCGCACCGCGCTCCACGAGAGCTTCCTGGGCGGCATCGGATTCCCCGGTCCCGGTATCACGACGGTCTCGGGCACCGCGATCGCCCTGCCGTCGAGCCAGGGCGATACCACCAACACGACCATCGGAGGTTATGGCCAGGAAGAGATCGGCCTCAACGATCGGCTGTTCCTGACCGGTGCGCTGCGTGTCGACAACAACAGCGCGTTCGGCAAGCAGTTCAAGTGGATCACGTATCCGAAGGTGAGCGCCTCGTGGATCGTGAGTGAAGAACCGTTCTGGAAACTCGGGTTCGTGAACTCGCTCAAGCTTCGCGCCGCGTACGGCGAATCGGGTCGTGCGCCGCTCGCGTTTTCGGCGCTCCGATCGTATCTGCCGGTGCAGGGGCCGGGGGGAACCAATGCGTTCACCCCGGGAGCGTTCGGCAATCCCGACTTGAAGCCCGAGCGCGGAAAGGAGCTCGAGGCAGGATTCGAGTCCGATCTCTGGGACCGGCTGCACCTCGACTTCACGTACTTCAACAAGCACACGACGAACGAGATCGTCGCGCAGCCGGTGGCGCCGTCGCTCGGCTTCACGGGCACGCAGTTTCAGAATCTCGGCCAGGTGAACAACCACGGCATCGAGCTCCAGGCGACGCTGCAAGTGCTCCGGATGCCTAACTTCGGGTGGGAGATCACCGGCAACTTTGCGACCGCCCACAACAAGATCATCAGTCTGGGCGGCGTACCGTCGCTCATCACGACCGCAGGCCAGGCGAACGTCGTCGGGTCCCCGATCGAAGCGTATTTCTCGCGGAAGGTGGTGTCGGCCACGATGGACCCGTCGACGGGCGCCGTGTCCAACATCCTGTGTGCCGGCGGCTCCGGACAGGGACCGGTCGACTGCTCGACCGCCCCGTTCGTGTACATCGGATCGGCGACGCCAACCAACACGGGCTCCATCGGCAACACCTTCACGCTGTTCAAGAAGCTGCGCCTCTATGCGTTAGTCGATTGGAAGCGCGGCTTTGTTCTGGCAAACAACATCAACCAGGTCCGGTGTGACGGCCTGCTCGGCATCGGCCTGTGCGACGTGGACTACCATCCGCAGAAGTACTCTCCGTTGTACGTCGCCGAGGCGAGCGTCGCTGGAGTGGTAGGGCAAACGCAGGATCAATTCTTCCAGGATGCTTCGTTCGTCAAGCTGCGCGAGGTGTCCGCAACCTATACGCTTCCGGACCATTGGCTGCCCGGCGTCGAGCACGCGTCGTTCACGCTGGCGGCGCGCGAGCTCAAGATCTGGAGCAAGTTCCAGGGCGTGGATCCGGAGGTGAGTCAGTTCCCGACCGGACTCATTACCGGCGATCAAGGCGTCATCCCGCCCCTGAGCCGCTTCGTCGCCACCCTCAACCTGACCTTCTGAGCCATGCACACCTCACACATCATGCGCGATGCGTCGGTTAGGCGTGCTCTCCGGCGCGGACAGAGACGGATGCGGTCGGCCTGTACAGTGATCACGGCTCTGGCCGTGGTGCTGGCGGCACCGGCCTGTAAGGACATCACGACCCTCGAGCAGTCGAATCCGGGTCAGCTGGGCCCGGATGTGTTCGCGCCGCAGAACGCGGACTTGATCGTGAATAGCTCGCGCGGCGATTTCGAGTGCGCGTTCAACGAGTACATCGCGGCGAGCGGCATTTTCATGGACGAGATGGCGGACGCGATTTCGCAGACGGCGAATTTCGATCTCGATCGCCGCACGATCACGCCGGATTCCCCGTACGGAACGAACACCTGCGATGCCCAGCAGCAACCCGGCGTCTACACACCGCTTTCGGTCGCGCGCGCGTCGAACGATGTCGCCGTGCAGCACCTTGAAAGCTGGACCGATGCGCAGGTGCCGGACCGCAGTCATCTCATTGCCGTCGCGTCTGCATACGGCGGCTACAGCTTCGTGCTCCTCGGCGAGGGCATGTGCTCCGCCGCGTTCGATCTCGGTCCCGAAGAGCAACCGCCGCAGATCTTCGCCGATGCGATGGTCCGATTCGACACCGCTATCGCTGCCGCGACGCGAGCGAACGACACACAGACGCTCAATCTCGCGTTGCTCGGCCGCGCGCGGACCGAGCTCGATCTCGGCAATTCGGCAGACGCTGCCACGGATGCAGCGTTGATTCCGGCGGGCTTCGAGGTCGACATCGATCACGATGCGACTGCGACGCGCCGGCAGAACCTCGTGTTCATCCAAACGATCCAGGCGCAGTTCGGGTCGGTCGACACGTCGATCATCAACCGGTTCGTCGTGGATAGCGACCCGAGAATCGCGGTGACGTCGACCGGCGCGCTCGGCTCGGACGGCCACACCGTGGTTTGGTTTGCGGATAAGGATGCGACGCCCACCGCGCCACAAGCGGTCGCCAAGTTCTCGGAAGCCCAGCTGATCATCGCCGAGAACGACGTTGCGACAGGCGATTTGACCGGGGCGGTGGCGATCCTGAACCAGCTGCGCGAAGCCGCGCATCAGCCGGACTACAGTGGCGGCCTAACGGCCCCCGCCGTGATGGCCGATATCGTCGAACAGCGCCGTCGCGAGTTTTTCCTCGAGGGACACCGCCTCGGCGACATCCGGCGGCTCGGATTGCCGTTGAGCCCCGCGGTCGGTGCCCCGTACGTGAATGGTGGCACGTATGCAGATCAGGCGTGCTTCCCGCTGCCCAACGTGGAGCGCATCAACAACCCGAATCTGAACGTCGCGACGCACTGACGCATTCACATCGCACCACAGGAGATCGTACATGCTGTGTCGTACAGCGCCGCGCGGCGCCGCAGGGATGATGACACACCTGCGGCGATCGCTCATCGGAATCCCCGTGCTCCTCCTTGCGGTTGCATCGGTGCAGGCACAAGGCACGCGTTTCCTGCGTCGGCCGACCGTCAGCAAAGACATGGTGGCGTTCGAATACGGCGGCGACCTGTGGGTGGTGCCGCGCGCTGGCGGCGCCGCACGCCGCCTCACCAGCACGCCGTCCGTTGAAACCGATCCGGCATTCTCGCCGGACGGATCGATGCTGGCGTACACCGCGACGGTGGCGGGCAACGCGGACGTCTACGTGGTACCCGTCACCGGCGGCGAGCCGCGGCGCCTAACGTACCACCCCGGCGGCGACTTCGTGCGCGGGTGGACGCCGGATGGCAAGCAGGTCGTGTTCGCATCCACGCGCGGCACGGTTCCGACGCCCGGCGGCAATTCGTTCTTCCGACTCTGGACGGTCGCGGCCGGCGGCGGGATGCCGGAGCAAGTGCCGATGCCGCGCGCGTTCGCCGGGTCGTATTCCGCCGATGCCACGCACATGGCGTATCAACCACTCGGCGTTGCGTTCTTCGCATCCGCGTGGGCGGAGCCGCAGTACAGTCAGTGGCGTCGGTATCGCGGCGGACGCACGGAGCCGATTCACATCATGAATCTCGCCGACTACAGCGAGACCACGCTGCCGTGGACGAACAGCAACGACACCGATCCGATGTGGGTCGGCCACACGGTGTACTTCCTGTCCGATCGCGATGGCGTGGTGAATCTGTACTCGAACGACCAGGGTGCGTCGCAGGTGACGCAGCTCACGCACAACCGCGACTACGACATCATGAGCGCGTCGGCGGGTCCCGATGCGATCGTGTACGAGCAAGCGGGTTACATCCATCTGTTAGACATCGCCACGGGCCGCTCGCAGCAACTGAACATCACGGCGACCGGCGACTTCCCGTGGGCGCAGCCGCAAATGAAGAGCGTCGCGTCCTACATCACGGACGCGTCGCTGTCGCCTACGGGCGTACGCGCGGCGTTCGAAGCGCGCGGCGACGTCTACACGGTTGCCGCGGACGGCAGCTACCGGAATCTCACGCAGAGCTCGGGCGTGCACGACCGCGATCCCGTGTGGTCGCCGGACGGGACGCACATTGCGTGGTTCTCGGATTCGACCGGCGAATACCAGTTGATGATCGGTGACCAGACGGGCGAGTCCGCGCCGCGCGCGATTCCGCTCCCGACGTCGGCGTATTTCTCCGATCCGGTCTGGTCGCCGGACGCGAAGCACATCACGATGCGCGACACGCACGCGAAGTTGTGGGACGTAGACGTGACGAACGGTCGCTTCGCACCGATCGACTCGGACACGTTCGACGACCCGGGGCGCGGATTCGACGCGTCGTGGTCGCCCGATTCCCGGTGGATCGCGTACTCGAAATCGCTCCGCAGCCACTACCGCGCGATCTTCCTGTATTCGTTAGACGCCGGGAAATCGTACCAGATCACGGATGGGCTTGCCGACGCCATCAGCCCGGCCTTCGACGCGGGCGGAAAATATCTGTACTTCCTGGCCAGCACGGACATCGCGCTGCGGCTGGGATGGTTGGACATGAGCGAGATGGATCACTCGGTGCACCGGAGCGCGTACCTCGTCGTGCTCGGTGCGAACGATGCATCGCCGCTCACGCCGCCGCCGAGCGACGAGCCGCCGCGCAACGTCGCCGAGATGCCGGCGCAGGCGCCGGTACGCGTCGCTCCGCCTAACGCAGCGCGCGCCGCCGGGGCGGCGAAGGCAGCTGCCGCACCGGCCGGCGAATCGCGCGTCGTGATCGACCTCGCCGGTATCGAGAACCGCATCGTGCCGCTCGGCATCCCGGGGGCGGAGTACACGTCGCTCATCGCCGGCAGCGCCGGGACGTTCTTCTATCTGGAGCGCCGTCCGCAGCCGTCGATCGGCCGGCCGCCGCAGCAGCTCTGGGAGTACGTGCTCGCGGCACAAAAGCCGATGCCGTTCCTCGATGGCGTGCAATCGTACACGGTCTCGGCGGACGGCAAGAAGATTCTGTACGATGCCGGTCGCAATCATTGGGGAATCGTTCCCACCGATAAGCCGGCGACACCCGGTGAGGGCGCGCTCAAGGTCGACCAGTTGGAGACAATGGTCGATCCGAAAGCCGAGTGGGCCGAGATCTTCCGCGAGACGTGGAGAACGGAGCGAGAGTTCTTCTACGACGCGAAGATGCACGGCAACGACTGGAACCAGATCTACGACAAGTACAAAGTGTTCGTGCCGTACATCGAACACCGCGCGGATCTGACCTACCTGATCGCGACGGTCGGCGGCGAGCTCACCGTTGGGCACTCGTACATCGAGGCCGAGGGTGACATGCCCGACACCGCAGAGGTGCCGGTCGGATTGCTCGGCGCCGACTTCGCGGTGGACCATGGACGGTATCGTATCCAGCGCATCTATACCGCCGGCAGTTGGAACCCGCACTTGCAGGCGCCGCTCGCCGTGCCCGGCCTGAAAGTGGCCGAGGGCGACTACATCCTCGAGGTGAACGGCAACGCACTTGCGGCGCCGACGAATCTGTACAGCTTGTTCGTCGCCACCGCGGGCAAGCCGACCACGCTTCGCGTTAGTCACTCGCCGTCGGCGACGGGTTCGTGGCTCGTCACCGTCACACCGATTCCCGACGACGAACAGCTCCGAACGCAGGCATGGGTGGACGACAACCGTCGCACGGTCGACAAGTTATCCGGTGGAAAGCTTGCGTACGTGTGGCTCCCGAACACATCGGTCGCCGGATTCGTCGCCTTCAACCGCTACTACTTCTCGCAGCAGGACAAGCAAGGCGTGGTGATCGACGAGCGGTACAATCAAGGCGGCTCGGTTGCCGACTACATCGTCGATCAGATGTCGCGGCAGCAAATGGGATATTTCGCCGAGCGCGCCGGCGATGTAGTGGCGATGCCGATGGTCGGCAACTTTGGTCCCAAAGTGATGATCGTCAACGAATCGGCCGGCTCGGGCGGTGACGCGCTGCCGTATTACTTCCGCGTCGCGAAGCTCGGCCCGCTCGTCGGCACGCGCACGTGGGGCGGCCTCGTGGGTACGTTAGGCGTGCCACTTTCCGTGGACAACGGCGCGATCACCGCGCCGGACCTGGCGTTCTACGACATGAACGGAAAGTGGGCCGTGGAGAACGAAGGCATCACGCCGGACATCGTGGTGCCGCAAACACCCGCCGACGTGATTCGCGGGCACGATCCGCAGCTCGAGCGCGCGGTGGCCGAAGCCCTCAAGCTCGTGAAGGAGCATCCGGCGCCTAACGTACCGAGGCCGGCGCCGATCGATCGCGTGACGACCGGCGTCGCCACCACGCGGTCGGGCGGCAACCAATGATGGTTCGCCGGACATGCATTTACGCCGGTGCACTCGGCGCGCTGCTGTGCGGCGCGTTGCCCTCGATCGCGTCTGCGCAGAAACCGCCGGACCTGGCCGCGTTCGACAAGTACGTGGCCAAGGCGGCGCACGATTGGCGGGTGCCCGGTATGGCGGTCGCGATCGTGAAAGACGACTCGCTCGTGTTCGCGAAGGGCTACGGCGTGATCGAGTTAGGCAAGCCGGGTCCGGTCAACGAGCACACGCGATTCGCCATCGGGTCCACCACGAAAGCGATGACGTCCGCGGCGTTGGCGATGCTCGTGGACGAAGGCAAGCTGACCTGGGACGAACGCGTCATCGACATTCTGCCCGAGCTGCAGCTGTACGACTCGTACGCGACACACGAGCTCACCGTGCGCGACTTGCTCACGCACCGGAGCGGCCTACCCGACACGGATCTGTTGTGGATCATTCCGCAGAACCATCTCAGTATGGACGAGATGATTCGCCGGCTTCGCTACGTGAAGCCGGAGTCGTCGTTCCGGTCGCACTGGGAATACCAGAACGTCGTCTACGCGATTGCCGGATTGATCGTGGAGCGGCTCTCCGGCATGCCGTGGCAGAAATTCGTGACCACGCGTATCTGGGACCCGCTCGGCATGCACGAATCGCTTCCGCTGGTGTCGGCGCTGGCGGGGCAGCCTAACGTGGCCGTACCGCACGCGCTGGTGAACGACACGGTCCGCCGGGTGCCGATCCGGACGACGGATGCGATCGCGCCGGCGGGCTCGGTGTGGTCGAGCGTGTCCGACATGTCCAAGTGGATGCGGTTCATTTTGGACAGCGGCCGCGTGGGCACGACGCAGCTGATCAAGCCATCGACGTTCGCCGAGCTGCTCACGCCGCAGATCCGCGCGCCGATGGAAGAGTATCCCGCGCTCGAGCTTTCCCACCCGCATTTCTTCAGCTACGCTCTCGGCTGGTTCGTGCAAGACTACGACGGCGCAACCGTGTGGATGCACACGGGCAGTATCGACGGCATGTGCGCGCTCATCGGCCTCGAGCCGGGGAAGAAGCTCGGCGTCTACGTGCTCGAGAATCTCGATCACGCGGAGCTGCGTCACGCGCTCATGTACAAGGTGTTCGACATGTACGCGGCGGCAGCAGGGCAGAAGCCGCCTCGAGACTGGAGCGCCGACCTCGAGGCGCTGTTCGCGGCGCAGCGCCAGACGCGGGTGTCGCGTAGATCTGCGGCGACCTCGACTGCGCAACCGGTGGCGGCATCGCTGCCGCTCGATCGCTACGCCGGGAGCTACACGGACTCCACGTACGGCACCGTCACCGTGACGCTGGCTAACGGTGCGTTGCGGGCGCAATACGGCAACTGGAACATCGGCGAGCTGGCGCACGCGACGTTCGACCGCTTCCGCAGTGTCGCGCGCGATTCGCTCGAGGGTGAAACGGTGTTGACGTTCGTGCCCGACGGCGATGGACACGTTCGCGCAGTGCAGATCTTTGGTGCGTCCTTTCCTCGAGCCAACGCAGGTAGCGGCCAATGACGACTCGTCGGAGCCTAACGTACAGCCGTGCCATCGGTGCGCTGCTGTGCTTCGTTGTCGCCTCGCGCGCGAGCGCGCAAACGACCCCTGAACCGTCGTTCGACAAGACGGAAATCATGGTGCCGATGCGCGACGGCGTGAAGCTGCACACGCTCATCTTCACTCCGCGCAACGCGATGGTGGACCTGCCGATCCTCATGTCGCGCACGCCGTACGGCATCGACGGGATGGGCGAAGCGCTGAGCAGTCCGTCGCTCAAGTACCTCGTCCAGGACGGCTACATCTTCGTGTTCCAGGACATTCGCGGGCGCTTCGAATCCGAGGGGCAGTTCGTGATGCTCCGCCCCGTGCGCAACAAGAAGGATCCGAAGGCCGTCGATGAGAGCACCGACACGTACGACACCATCGACTGGCTCCTCAAGCACGTGCCGCACAACAACGGCAAAGTGGGCATGTTAGGCACGTCGTATCCGGGGTGGCTCACGGTGATGGCGATGCTCGACCCGCATCCCGCGCTCAAGGCGGTGTCACCGCGCGCGTCGCCGGCCGACATGTTCATCGGCGACGACTTCCACCACAACGGCGCGTTCCGGCTGAGCTATGGCTTCGAGTACGCGACGATGATGGAGACGACGAAAGAGATCCAGGCGTTCGCGTTCAACGATTCGGACACGTACGACTGGTACCTCAAGCTGGGATCGCTCGCGAACGTCGACAAGGAGTATCTCCACGACAAGATCCCGACGTGGGACAACTTCGCCAACCATCCGAGCTACGATGCGTTCTGGCAGAAGCAGGCCGTTAGCCCGTACCTCGACCGCGTCACTGTACCGACGTTGAACATCGCCGGCTGGTGGGACCAGGAAGATTTCTACGGACCCATCAAGATCTACGAGGCGCTCGAGAAGCACGACACGAAGAATCTCAACTACCTGGTCGTAGGTCCATGGAATCACGGCGGCTGGAACTCGCCGAGCGGCGAAAAGTTAGGCGAGATCGACTTCGGCACGCCAGCGTCGGAGGACTTCCGGAAGAACATCGAGGCGCCGTGGTTCGCCTACTGGCTCAAAGGGAAGGGCACGTTCAAGGCGCCGGAGGCAACGACGTTCGAGGCCGGCAGTAACGTCTGGAAGACGTACGACAGTTGGCCGCCTAAAACCGGCGTGACGCAACGCAAGCTCTACACGCATGCCGACAAAGCGTTGTCGCTCGACGCGCCCGCCGACAATGGGTCGACCGCGGCCGACTCGTACGTGTCCGACCCGAACAACCCGGTGCCGTATCGCAAGCGGCCGATTCTCCCGACGTACGGCAAGGGCTCGACGTGGTCGCGGTGGCTGGTGGACGACCAGCGCTTCCTGCAGGGCCGGCCGGATGTTCTCTCGTGGGAAACCGGGCCGCTCACGCAGGACGTGACGATCGCCGGCGCGATCAGCGCGCACCTCTTCGCGTCGACCACCGGATCCGATGCAGACTGGATCGTGAAGCTGATCGACGTCTATCCGGATCACGGCGAGACGGACACGACGCTCAACGGCTATCAGCTCATGGTGGCCAACGATGTGTTCCGCGGGCGCTTCCGGAAGGGCTTCGAGCATCCACAGCCCATCCAGCCTAACCACACCGATGAGTACGTCGTCGACCTGCACACGCAGGACTACAAGTTCCTGAAGGGCCATCGGATCATGGTCGAGGTGCAGAGCACGTGGTTCCCGCTCATCGACCGCAACCCGCAGCGCTACGTGCCCAACATCTTCGCGGCGGCGGATTCGGATTTCAGGTCGGCCACCGAGAGCATCCATCGGTCGGCGCAGGCGGCGACATACATCGATCTCCCGATCCTCGGCAGCGCAGCGGGCATACCCTCGGCGCGGCACTAGCGTGGACGTGCCGTCTCACGCGCCGATCGAGGTGCGGCAGCTGCGCACGCATGACGAGTTCATTCGGTGCGTCGAGCTGCAGCACGACGTGTGGGGCGCGTCGTTCACCGAGCGCGTGTCGGTGGGCATGCTCAAGGTGGTCCAACGGATTGGCGGCATCGCGGCGGGCGCTTTCGAACCGGGCGGGCGCCTGGTCGGCTTCGTATTCGGCCTAACGGGCGTCGAGGGCGGGCGGCTCGTGCACTGGTCCGACATGCTCGCGGTCCGCGAGCACCTGCGCGACCACGGCATCGGGCGGCGGCTCAAGGAGTTCCAGCGCGACACGGTGCAGAAGCTCGGGGTGACGCGGATCTACTGGACGTTCGATCCCCTGGTGTCCCGCAACGCGCACTTCAATCTCACCCGGCTCGGCGCGCACGTCGTGGAATACGTGCCCGATATGTACGGGGGCGATACGAACAGCGCGCTGCACCGCGGCGTGGGCACGGACCGGTTCATCGTCGCGTGGGACATCGATGGTGCGGCGCCGGCCGCCGTCGCCGATGGCACAACGCACCGCGGGTCGCCGGGCACCGAGGCGCCCGTGCTCAATCCGGTCGGCGACGACGGCCTGCCGGCAATGCCTAACGCCGCCGGCCGCATGCCGGCCGCGACGGTGCGCGTCGCCGTGCCCGACGAGATCGCGCGGGTGCAGTCCCAGTCGGTGGCGGACGCGGCGCGCTGGCGCGCGACCACGCGCCGGGCGTTCATGTGGGCCCTCGAGGAGGGCTATCGGGTGCGTGCCTTCACGCGCGACGATGGGGCGCACTACGGGTTCTACGTGTGCACGCGGGATCATCGATAGGGGCGAGACGCGCTCGCTGACGCCCGCCTAACGCCCTGCGGGGCGTCCCACACATCCATCATCGCGGGCCATTCGGCACATCCTCGAACAGCCGCCTGGTGCCCACCTCGGGGATTCCCCGACATCGACCACCATTGATCGCGGTGGTTGCCGGACAGCGCGCCCGGGTTTGCCCGATGGCCGCGCGACGTCTTCTCCACGACTATGCACGCGAAGCCGACGGGTCATCTCGCACTTCGCCATCGTCATGGAGGCCGTATGTGGCATGTGCTTCGTTCCGCCCTCGTATTGGTCGCGATCGCCTGCACGGCGCCGCTCGCCGCGGCGCAGGCCGCGACGCACGGCCATCTGATCACGGTGCACCTGGTCGATCGGCCTAACGGCCAGTTCGCGTTCGATCCCGCCACGATCAATGCCCAACGCGGTGATACGGTGCGGTTCGTCCAGCAGAGCTCGGCGCCGCACAGCGTGTCGTTCCGCACGCATCCCAAGGATGCCAAGCTCGGAGACGCAGCCGTCGGACCGTACCTCATCGCTAACGGTCAGACCTACGATCTGGTGATCGACGCGCGCTTCCCCGATGGCACCTACGCGTTCGCCTGCGACCCGCACGAGTCGGTCGGCATGAAGGGCACGCTCATGGTGGGATCCCACTAGCACACCACGTCCTCGCGCCGGGCGCGAGGACCTACACAGGAGGACTCCATGCATGCGTCTCCGGGCGCTCGCCATGCGCGGTTCGCCGTCGGTCTCGTTGCTGCAGCGCTCATCGTATTCGCGACCAGACCGGCGATGGCGGCGCCGGACACACGCAGCATCGCGGATGCGACGGACCCTTTCGCGTACGTCCGCGCCGACCGCATCAACCTGCCCGCAGGAGCCTATCGCGCCGCCTTCGCGCACAGAATTCCGAGCTTCTCGCGGCAGACCAAGCTCGCCTGCAGTGCGTGTCACTATGGCTTCCCCGAGCTCACTCCGTTTGGGCGGCTGTTCAAGCTCAACGGCTACACGCTTACCGCGCTGCCGACGATCGTCGGCGGCGATTCGGTGCGCCAAACGCTCGAGCTGGCTCCGATTCCCCCCGCGTCGGCGATGGTCATCACGTCCCTCACGCACGTGAGTACTGCCCTGCCGGGGACACAGAACGACGCCACAGCGTTTCCGGAACAGTTGAGCCTGTTTCTCGGCGGACAGGTCACACCCAAGATCGGCGCCTTCACGCAGCTCACGTACGCCGCCGACGCCGGATCGATCGGCATCGACAACACGGAATTTCGTTTCGCCGATCATGGCGCGCTGGGCGGTAAGCAGGTGATCTACGGACTCACGCTGAACAACAACCCCAGCATGCAGGATCTCTGGAACACGACGCCCGCGTGGGGATTTCCGTTCGTCGCGTCGAGCGTCGCACCGTCGCCCGCGGCCGCCGCGCAGATCGAGGGAGGGTTCGCTCAACAAGTCGTGGGACTCGGCGCGTACGCCATGTGGGACCAGACGCTCTACGCCGAAATCACGACGTACCGTACCGCCCAACAGGGCGTCGCGCCGCCGCCCGGTCCGACGACGTCCAACGCGAACCGCGGCGTGATTCCGTACTGGCGGCTCGCCGTGCAGCGCACATTCGGGCCGAACTACCTGATGGTCGGCACGTACGGGCTGGCCGCGACGCTCTACCCGACCGGCGTGAGCCAGTTCACCAACCGGTTCACCGACGTCGGCGTCGATGCGCAATACGAGCGCACGTTAGGCAAAGGGGTGCTCATCGGCCGCACGACGTATCTCCATGAGCGGCAGTCGCTCGCCGGCTTGATCGAGACGGCTGGCGATGCGCCGCTGCCGAATCCGACCAACGCGCTGAACGAGTTCCGCATCAACGCATCGTACCTGCCGTCACCGCGGTTCACATTCACGGCCGGCTATTTCACCACCACGGGAACCCGCGATACCGCGCTCTTCGCGCCCGCGCCGGTTAGCGGCAGCGTGAACGGGTCGCCGAACAGCAGCGGCGGCATCGGAGAGATCGACTTCAATGCGTGGTTGAACACGCGTCTCGGTGCCCAGTACGTGCTGTACAGCACGTTCAACGGCGCATCGCGCGCCTATGATGGCGCCGGCCGCGATGCGTCGGGCAACAACACGCTCTATCTCTTCCTCTGGGTCGCGTTCTGATCCGCCAACATCGACGCCGCGGGCGCGAGCGTGAGGGGCCGACGCGCGCGAGCCCGGCGACCTCCGGGAAAGGCGAAGCCGTGGTGTGCATGGCCGGTTCCTCAGCTGACAGACGTGGACACGGCCGTTCCGTTAGGCGCACGCGGCACCGCCAGTGGTTGCGCCGCATCGGCGGCCCCGACGGCCGTCTGAACGAGATTCGAGAGTCCCGTAAGGCCGAGCAGGCTGCGCGCCGCATGCTCGACGGCGTCGCACTGCTCTCGGCGCGCGACGCGGCCGGTGAGCGTCACCCACCCGTTCTGCACGGTGATGTGTACGTCGCCGGGGGGAATGCGCAGCTCGTCGGTCACGGCTCGCAGCAGCGCGCCCGCCATATCGCTGTCCGACGGACCGAAGGCAGCCGGCACGCGAACCTTGATTTCATCGGCCACCGCATTCACTCCGCGGCAGCGCTGCGAGACGTCGAGCGCCGCGCATTTTTCCGTGTACGTGCGGACGATCCCGCTGAGCGTGACGACGCCGTCGTGAACAGATACGGCAATTTCGCCCGACTGCAGAGTCGTGTCGCGCGCCAGCGCGTCCAGCACGTCGCGCTGCAGTTGTTGATCCTTGGTCGTGTCTTCCGACATGTCATGGTCTCCGTTTCGAGTGCCGCGGGGCTCCGGCGCACGCAGTCGATCCGGCGTGGCCCGCGGCGGTCAGAACCCCTTGCATCCGTTCGGCGATTTTCGTCGTCTGTCCGTATCGCGTGCCGTAGGGCATGGCAGTGTGATGCGAAGACATGATTCACCCCGATGACCCGTTTGGGTCGTCACCGCTTTGGTCGGCGAGCCATTCTGCCGCGCCATTCGGGCGGCGTGATCAGCAGCGAGCACGGCGCGCGGCGTACGAGTCCGCCGGTCACCGTGCCAACGAGCAGCCGCTCGGCGACATCGTGTCGTTTGCGGGCGGCAACGAGGACGTCGGCGCCACGACGCTTGGCGTACTCCATCAACGTTCCAGGCACGGTGCCGCGGATCACCGCGGTCTGCACCGTCGCGCCGGCCGGAACGGGCAGCTCGTCCACCAGACGTTGAAACGCCGCGGCCCAACCATTCTCGCGGACCATCTTCGTCATCTCGTCGAGGTTCGCGATCGCGGCGTCGAACTCGGACTCGACATGTACGAGAACGAGTCGCGCGCACCCGGTGAACAATGTGCACGCCAGCTGCGCCGCGGCGTTGCTCTCGGGGCTGAAGTCAACCGCGACCACGACCGTCCGAGGCATCCCGCGCTGATCCGGTGTCACGGCCAGCACCGGCACTTCGGATTCGCGTATCACGTGCGATGTCGTCGCGTCGTGGATGATCCGCTCGATCAGCCGTTCGCGACGCAGGCCCATGACCACCAGGTCCGCGCCGCGTGCCGCATCCAAAATGGCGGTGGCGGGTGTGCCTAACGCAACGCGAACGGTCCAGGGCTGCCGCGCTCCGGCGCGGTCGGCGAGATACCGGCGGAGCTCGAGCCGGCGCTCCCGCTGCTCGGCATGCAGCGCCGCCTCGCCCGCAACGGCGACGGGCACGCCAACAGTCAGCCACGCCGCCGCCACGGGATCGACGACGGTCAGTGCTTCGGCCTTCGCCCGGTGCGCCTTCATCAATGCCAGGGCGGTGTCGATTGGCGCATTGGCGCGCGCGCCTGCTCCATCCAGGGCGACCAACAATCGTAGAGGCGAGCTGATTGCGCTCCTCCGCCGGCGAGTCCCGCCCTTGGCCGACTTTTTGGCTCGTGCCGTGGACATCGTTCCTCCTCGGGTCGGCGTCCTTCACATACGCTAGAGCTCAGCGGCCTCGCCGTCTGTCGGGGAAAGTGCGGAGCCCGGGTCCTTGATGGCCTGACATCTTCTCGAAACTCGACAAGCCATATACATGGAGATTGAGCCCGAGGCCGATGACGCGACCCATGGCAACTGATGTCGCCCAGAGAACCACGAACTGGCTGGTGAATGCGGCTGTGCCCGTGGGGGCGCTCGTGTTCCTCGGCGCTGGCGCGGCCGCACGTATCGCGTCGCCGTCGACAACCCCGAGCGCAGCAATTTGGACCGTCGGCCTCGTGCTCACGGGCGCGCTGCCCGTGTTGCGCACGCTGCGCAACGTGCTCGCCGGTCGCTTCGCCGCGGATCTGGTAGCCACGCTGGCAATCATCGGCGCCGTATGGCTCGCGCAACCCGTGACGGGTCTGGTGATCGTGCTCATGCAGACCGGCGGCGAGGCGCTCGAACGCTTTGCCGAAGGACGCGCAGCGGACGCAGTGCGCGCACTCAAGGACGCCGCCCCCCGCATAGCGCACCGGCTGCTGGGTACGCGCGTGGACGACATCAACGTCGAAGACATCGCAGCTGGTGATGTGCTGCTGGTGCGGCCGGGCGAATCGATGCCGTGCGATGCGATCGTCATCGATGGCCGATCGCACATGGACGTCTCCCGATTGACCGGCGAGCCGCTACCCGTGACCGCGGCGCCGGGTGCGCGCGTGATGAGCGGCAGCGTGAACGGCGAAGGAAGCGTGACCGTGCGCGCGATCGCGACGGCAGGCGAGAGCCAGTACGCGCACATCGTCGCGCTCGTCGCGTCCGCCCAGGCGAGCAAGGCACGCCTACAGCGGCTCGCGGACCGGTACGCGGTGTGGTTCACACCCTTCACGCTCGCGGTGTGCGCGATCGTGTACGCGTTCACGCACGAACCAACGCGGATCCTGTCGGTGCTCGTGGTCGCGACGCCATGCCCGCTCATTCTCGCGACACCGATCGCCTTCATCGGCGGCATCAATCTCGCGGCGCGGCGGCACATCATCGTGCGCACCGGCGATGCGCTGGAGCGCCTGGCGGGCATCACCACGATCATCTTCGACAAGACCGGCACGTTGACGATCGGGCGCCCGGCGGTGAGCCGCGTGGTGGCGTCTAACGGCCTAACGGAAGAGGACGTGCTCCGCGCGGCCGGAGCGGTGGAGCAGGGGTCGAGCCATCTGCTCGCCCGGACGCTCGTCGAGGCCGCGGAGGCGCGCGGCCTCGCGCTGCCCGCGGGGCGCCATGTCATCGAGTCCGCGGGCCGCGGCGTGACCGGGCAGGTGGACGGCCAGAGCGTGTCCGTTGGCTCGCGGTCGTTCGTTCTCGAGCAGCACCCGCAGATCGCGGCAGAGCTGGACGCGCTCGACCACGCGGGCGGCCTCGAGGCCTACGTCGCCGTCGATGGACGCGCGGCCGGCGTCGTCGAATACGCGGATCGCCTGCGCCCCGAGCTCCACGACGCGATGGCGCGGATCCGGTGCCTCGGCCTAACGGACACGGTATTGCTCTCCGGGGATCGCGCCGCGAACGCGCGAGCGGTGGCCGCTATCGCCGGCATCGAAGCGGTCGCGGGCGACCTCATGGCCGAGGACAAGGTCGACGCAGTCCATCGCTTGGTCGGCGAGGGCCGCTCGGTCCTCATGGTCGGGGACGGCACCAACGACGCGCCGGCGCTCAGCGCCGCGACCGTTGGGGTGGCCCTCGCCGAACACGGCGGCGGCATCACAGCCCAAGCCGCCGACGTCGTGATCCTCGCCGACGACTTGCGCCGTCTGCCGGAGGTCATCGGCATTGGCCGGCGCACGATGCGCATCGCGCGCCAGAGCATCCAAACCGGTCTCGGATTGAGCGGGATCGCCATGGTGCTTGCCGCGTTCGGTCTCATTGCACCGGTGGTTGGTGCGGTGCTCCAGGAGATCATCGACGTTGCCGTCATCCTCAATGCGCTCCGTGCGAGTCGACCGGGCAAAGTGTCCGAGGCGCGAGGCGAGCCGAGCACGAGAACGGGTGCGCCGGCGCCGCCAGTCCGGTCAGTACACGACGACACGTCGGGTGATTCCCGACAGCCGCTACAGCGCAGCGCGCTATCGTAACACTCAGGTGCGGTGGCACCTCGGAGGAATGATGCCCTACGATGCAGCGCCGAGTTTTCGAGCGTTGGACAAGGCGGAGAGTCACGCGATCCTGGCGCGCAACCACGTTGGGCGGATCGCGTACAGCTTTCACGACCGCGTCGACATCGAACCCATCCACTACGTGTACGATGGCGGGTGGATTTACGGACGCACGTCGCCAGGAACCAAGCTCGCGACGCTCAGCCACCATCGATGGGTGGCGTTCGAGGTGGATGAAGTAGAGGGCCCCTTCGATTGGCGCAGCGTTGTCGTACATGGCACCGTGTATTGGTTGACCTCGGACGCATCGCAGGCCGACGTGGAAACCGGTCTCTCGCTCCTTCGCAGCTTCCTGCCGGAAACCCTCACCGAGGTTGATCCGACACCGTTTCGCACGGTCCTCTTCCGGCTCTCCGTCTCCGAGATCACCGGGCGCTGCGCGCACACGGTGCGCTCCTCACTGACTCCCGAGAACGCGCCGAGTCTGAACGTCGGGCCGGCGCAGCAATGAACCGTCGGGTGACGGATATCGTTAGGCGTCTGCTGCGTTTACCGCTCGCGGCCAAGCTCGCGGGCGCAAACGCCATTCTGCTGCTGGTTGCGATCGGCGGCTTTCGCAGCGTGCATCATGGACCCGTGGCGTGGCCTGCACTTGCGATCGCGGGTGTGGTGCTCATCGCAGGCATTGCGGCGAACGTCACGCTCGTCACACTGGCTCTTGGTCCACTGCGCGATCTCGAGTCAACGGCGCAGCGCGTGTGGCGGGGGGATCTCGACGCGCGCGTCCCGAGCTCGCTCGTCGCGGATCACGAGCTCGAGCGCGTGAGCAACACCTTCAATCTCTTGCTCGACCGCGTGATGGCCGAGCGGGCGCGTATTCGGGAGCTCGCCGCGCAGGTGATCCGCGTCGGGGATCGCGAGCGAGCGGCGTTCGCGGCCGAGCTGCACGATTCCACCGCACAGGCGATCGCTGCCGTTTCCTACCAGTTGATCGCCGCCGAGCGAATGAGTAAAGACCCCGCCGTCACTGCGCGGCTCACGGCGGCGCGCGAAGCGACGAGCGCCATTCTCGAGGAAGTGCGGGTGCTCTCGTACACGGTCTATCCGCGCATTCTCCACGATCTGGGCCTCGCCAGCGCCCTTCGCGATCTCGCGCGAACAATGGCCGTGGACATCGGACCGGCGATCGACGTCGACATCACGGACGCGGCCGAATCGGTCGTCCGACGAATGCCTCTGGAAAGCGCCGCGGTTCTCTACCGCGTCGCGCAAGAGTCGGTGAGGAACGCGTTGCTCCACTCGAAGGCGACGCGAATTATCATTGGCCTCGACAGCGCCGAATCGGCGGTCACGCTCCGCGTGGACGACGACGGCATCGGGTTCGATCCGGAGCAGGTCGAGGGCGGATCGGCAGGAATGGGCTTGTTCACCATGCGCGAACGCGTCAGTTTGGCTGACGGCCACTTTGATCTCGTCACGCGGCTTGGGCGCGGCACGACGATCACTGCGTCGATCCCGGCAGGGTTCGCGGCCGCCATCTCGCGAAGCGCGTCGCACTGAGAACCAATCGATGACAGTCGACACAATACGGGTAGTCCTGGTCGATGACCACGCGGTGGTGCGAGCAGGGCTCAAGGCAGTGCTGGCAACGGCGCCGGACATTGAGGTAGTGGGCGATGGGAGCAACGGGCGCGAAGCCGTTGCGTTAGCCGAGCGGTTCAAGCCCGACGTCCTGATCACCGATCTCTCGATGCCCGACCTCGACGGCGCCGGGGTGATCAAGGAAATCGTCGCCAGGAAGATTCCCTCGCGGGTGCTCGTCCTCACGATGCACACCGAAGACGAATACCTGGTGCCGCTGCTCGCGGCCGGCGCGGCGGGCTATCTCGTGAAGAGCGTGGCCGATCGCGAGCTCATTGCGGCGGTGCGATCGGTGGCGCATGGCGACACGTACGTGCAGCCGGCCGCCGCTCGCATCCTGGCACGCGAGCTCACGAAGAAGGATGCCGCCGAGCCTAACCGCCAGCGATACGAGCAGCTCACCCCGCGCGAGCGTGAAGTGCTCCGCCTCATCGCGCAAGGATATTCGGCGCCCGAGATCGGCGCGCAGTTGGGCATCAGCCCGAAGACGGTCGATACGTACAAGCAGCGCATCGAGGAGAAGCTCGGCCTCGCACACCGCGCCGAGTACGTGCAGTTCGCGTTCACGCTCGGGCTGCTCGGCAAGACGTAGGCACGTCGCGAGGCGCACCGTCCTGCTATGCCTCTGACCGCGAATCGCAACGTCGCCGCGGCACTCTGGACCGCGCTCGGGGCCACGCTCGGCGGCGCGGCCGTGGCGCTGGCGAGGCTGTCGCGCGAGGTCCCGCCGCCTAACGGAGCGATCCTGGCCGTCGCCGTGCTGGCCGGGTGCGCGGCCGCGGCGATCGGCTACGCGCTCGTGCGGACGCACACCGTGAGCCGGGGCGTGCACGCGCTGCAGGAGGTGGAGCACGAGCTCCGCGTCTCGGAAGCGAAATACGCGGGGATCCTCGACATCGCCGCCGACGCCATCATCTCCGTCGACGATGCCCAACGGATCGTGCACTACAATACCGGCGCGGAACAGATCTTCGGCTATCCGCGGAGCGAGATGCTCGGCCAGCCGCTGGGACGGCTCATTCCCGAGCGTTTTCGTGTGGCGCACGTGGAGCACATGCGGCGGTTTGCCGTGGGGCAAGAGAGTGCCCGCCGCATGGGCGAACGCCGCGAAATCTTCGGACTCCGGCGGGGCGACGTCGAATTTCCCGCGGAGGCGTCGATCTCGCGGCTCGAGACGCCGACGGGCCTGCTTTTCACGGTGGTCCTCCGCGACATCACGGAGCGCAAGCGCATCGAGCGCGAACAGCGATTCCTCGCGACCTTGGGCGAAGAATTGGCGCGTTCGCTCGACTACGAGGCCACGGCGCATCTGGCCGCAAACATTGCGGTGCCCGAGCTCGCCGATGCGTGCGTGCTCGACTTGATGGATGGCGACGTGATCGCGCGGCGCCTCGTGAGCGGCGACGGACCAGACGTCGTTCGCGTGCCACTGGCTGCGCTGGCCGCGGCGGGCCCAGTCGGCAGCGACTCGCCTTCGCGGGTGATCGACGTGTTGCGCACACGGCGTCCCGACCTCGTGCCGATGGTGACCGACGAATGGCTCGAGGCACACACCGACGACGCGCCTAACGTAATGGCCGCGTGGCGCGCGCTGGGGCCGCGCTCCTTGATGATCGTGCCGCTCGTCACGCGGGAGCACGTGATCGGCGCGCTCACCTTGATCGCCGTGAAGCCCGGCCGGCAGTATGGCGCTGCGGACCTTGCCTTTGCCGACGAGATCGCACGACGATTCGCGTTGGCGTTGGACAACGCGCGCTTGTACCACGCTGCGCGAACGGCAACGCGGGCACGGGACGAAATCCTCGCCATCGTGTCACACGATCTGCAGAACCCGATTGCGGCGATCGCGATGGGCGCCAGCGTTCTGAGCGACCAGGCGCCGGCCGACGTCGAAGGCCGGCGGCAGTTGCTGCGCATGATCACCGAATCCACCGAGTGGATGCGGCGGTTGATTCGCGATCTGCTCGACGTGTCGGCGATCGAGGCGGGACGATTGTCGATCGAGCGCCGCGGAGAAGCGCCGGTGGCGATCGTGACGTCGGCGACGCGGATGCTCGCCAGTGCGCTCGCGGAACGGTCGATCGACCTCGACCTCGCGGTGTCGGAGGATCTTCCGTTAGTCAATGTCGATGCCGCCCGCATCGAGCAGGTGCTCGTGAACCTGCTCGGGAATGCGATCAAGTTCTCGTCGCCCGGAAGCCGTATCACGATTCGTGCGGCGACGAATTCGGCCGACGTCGAGGTCTCTGTCATTGATGCCGGGATCGGCATTGCACTCGAGGAGCAACCGCACGTGTTCGAGCGCTATTGGCAGGCGCGTCATACCACGCATCGTCGCGGAGCTGGGCTGGGGCTGGCCATCGCGAAGGGCATCATCGATGCGCACGGCGGGCGCATCTGGGTCACGAGTACGCCGGGGCAGGGAAGCACGTTCGCGTTCACGCTTCCGTTGGCCCCGGCGCCCGCCGTCGCGTCGCGCTAACGCGCGATCAGTGATTCATCGTCGCGTACTGCCGCGGCGTGCCGACCTGGATCATCCCTACCGCGCCCTTCTCCGCATCGGCGAAGCTGTGGGTCACGAAGGCGTAGATACCTTCGCCGCTTTCGTTCGCCTTGAACGTCGTCTCGAACACTGCTCCGCCGCCGGCGGGGACGGGATACGTCTGCACGTCGTCGAGTGCGTGCGCGGGATTGCCGTCGGGGTACACCCGATCGAAGATCGCGCCGACGATGTGGAAGTCACTGTCGAGATTCGGGCCCGCGTTCACGACGAAGAAGCGCACCCGGTCGCCGACGCTCACTTTGAGCGGATTGGCCTTGTACTGGAATGCACGTCCGTTGAATACGACGTAGGCCGGCGTCTTCCGCTCCGCCCCGGCGAAATCGGGCTGCACGTCGCCGCCGGCTGTGTCATGCTGCGCGTAGAACTCGCTCTCGACGAGCACGAATTCCTTGTCCGCGTCGGTCCCCCACCCGCTCTTCGGGTCGACGATCATCGCGAAGTACATCCCTTGCATGAGATGCATGAGGACCGGCGGCGTTCCGCAATGCACGAGGAAGGCGCCGGGATCGCGTGCCACGAAGGCGAACGCGAGGGAATCGTGGGGAAGAATCATGCGGTAGGCGACGTTAGCCGGAATGCGGGCCGCGTGAAAATCGATCGAGTGCGGCATGGCCGACTCGTTGACGACGGTGATGCGGATCGAGTCGCCTTGGCGGACGCGGAGCACGGGTCCCGGCACCGTGCCGCCGAACGTCCATCCGTGGTATGGCACGCTATCGGCGATTTCGATGGTGGCGTCCTTGATCGGGATCCGAAATTCCTTGATGTGTGCCGAAGAGGAAGGCGCGAGGCGCGCGTCGTAAGCCGGGTTCGTAAGGCGAGCGGTCTTGTCGAAGTCGATGCGCTGAATGCCGGCGTCGGACTTGGTGTTCGCGAGGGCGGCGCCGGTGGTCGCAGCCACGATGACCGCCGCGGGAATCACGAATTTGAGGAACGTCATCGAATCCTCCAGGAATGGATCGGTGCTGCACGTACCTGGAGTCTCGTTGAAACGGGGCGTTAGTTCCGTCGGGGTTAGCCGGAAGTTTGGTCGGTCATCTCGTGACAAGGTGTCGGTGTTTCACTGACACGAGACGCGGCGGCAAGATTCATGACGGCATGGCGAGGTGCCTGCCCCTCTCCTAACTTGGCGCCAAGCACGCCGCGCACACGCGACGCCCTCCGTTCCGAGCGCGTTGGCGCGAAATCCCGCTCGCGGAGCGGAAGGGAGCCGACATGTCAACGATCGTGAGAGCCACAGCGTGGCGCAGCGCGAGGCGCATGGAGCTGGCCGTCGTCGCTGCCCTCGTGTTGCCCGCGTTTGTGGCGAGTTGCGCGGACCAGCCCACAACCCCGCTCGCGAAGGTCTCACCGGAGATAACCAACGGTACGGTGCCGGGTGGGCAACGAGCGCTGTTCTTCTTGACCCGACCTATGGATCGGCGAGGGTTCGCCGGCACGTTCGACGGCACGCTGAATCCGCAGGTGCTGGTCTGTAGCGAGCCCCGGTGCCTTACGCCGGTCCTCGGCCCAATCGCGCTCGGGTCCGCCGGGCCGGCGACGCTCACCCTCGACAGGGTTCAGCAGTCGTATGTCTTCCGCTGGCAGACGAAAGGCGGGTCGCTCGCGCCTAACGCGGTGTATCGCCTCGTGGTGCGCGTCGGCGATTACCAACTGGGCTGGGTCGATCTGGCGACGGGCACCAAGCAGCGCGATCTGAAAAACCTCGACCGGCGGGAGTTTGTGCCGATGCGGCTCGGGTCCACGCTCGTGCTCCCGTTCCGTATCGAGCAGGGCGCGCCATTTCCGCCGGATCTCCCGGGTCGATACGAGAGCGTGCCGGGCGAATGCTTGCCGGAGCCCGG
>DASVAC010000079.1:0-4885 GCA_036376535.1 Gemmatimonadaceae bacterium
TTGGGTCGCGTTCGGTCGCGCCTACGAGGCGCTTGGCGTGCTCCTCAACCGCGGACGGAAGTGACGATGAATGATTCGGAAACCGCAGTGATTGCCCTCGGCGGCAACGCCCTCTCGCCCGCCGGCGAGCATTGCACGATAGCGGAGCAGTTCGCGCACACGCGTGACAGCCTCGGCGCCATCGTCGATCTGGCGCGCGATGGATGGGATCTCTGCCTCGTGCACGGCAACGGCCCGCAAGTTGGAGATGAGCTCGTGCGCAACGAGCTCGCGCGCGAGGAAGTCTCGCCGCTGCCGCTCGGCGTGCTCGTTGCGGCCACCGCAGGCTGGATCGGCTACATGATCCAGCAGTCGCTCGAGAACGCGCTCCGGCGCGCCGGCGCGCCGCGCGATGTCGCGACCGTGATCACGCAGGTGCAGGTCGCACCCGATGACCCGGCGCTCACGTCGCCCACCAAGTTCATTGGCCACGCGCTCTCGGACGAGCGCGCGCAACGCCTCGCCGGCGCGGGCGTCGCCGTGAAACAGGACGCGCGCGGACGGTGGCGCCGCGTCGTGGGCAGTCCCCGGCCGCTGGCGATTCACGAGCTCGGCGTGATCGCGCGGCTCGTCACAGCCGGTACCATCGTGGTCGCGTGCGGTGGCGGCGGCGCGCCCATCTATCCCGATCGCGTGTTGGGATGGGAGGGTGTCGACGCCGTGATCGACAAGGACCTCGCGGCCGCCGTGCTCGCGCGCGATCTGGGCGCGAGCCTCTTGCTCATCCTAACGGACGTGGATGCGGTGTACGCGGATTTCGGCACGCCGCGCCAGCGCGCGCTGCGCACGATGTCCATCGCCGAAGCAGAGTCGCTCGATCGCGCGGGCGCGTTCGGCGAAGGCAGCATGGCGCCCAAGGTGCGCGCCGCACTCGATTTCGTGCGACGAACCGGAGGGCGCGCTATCATTACGGAGCTCAGTCGCGGCCGTGAAGCGGTGCGCGGCGAGGCAGGGACGACGATCACATTGGAGAGTCTGTGAACATTCACGAGTATCAGGCCAAAGACATTTTCCGCCGGTACGGAATTCCCGTTCCGCCCGGCGATGTGGCAACCACACCCGATGAAGCGGAGCGCATCGCGCGCGCGTACGGCACCGGTGTCGTCGTGAAAGCGCAGGTGCACGCGGGGGGTCGCGGGAAAGCGGGCGGCGTGAAGCTCGCGCGCACGCCCGCCGACGCACGGGCCGCGGCACAGCAGATCATCGGCATGCAGATCAAAGGTCTCACGGTGCCCAAGGTGCTGGTCACGCCGGCCGCAGACATCGCGAGCGAAGCGTACGCGGGCATCATCGTCGATCGCGGATCGAAGCGCGCGGTGTTCATGGTGAGTCCCGCGGGCGGCATCGACATCGAGGAAGTCGCCGCGACGATGCCCGAGAAGATCATGCGCCTCCCGGTGGATCCGCGCTATGGACTGCTGCCATTCGAGGCGACGCGGCTCGGCTTCTTCCTCTACAAGAATCCGAAGCTCGCGCGCGAAGCCGCGAAGATCATGCGGCAGTTGTGGCAGGCGTTCGTCGGTAGCGGCGGATCGCTCGCCGAGATCAATCCGTTAGTCGTGACCACCGGCGGCGATTTGCTCGCGCTCGATGCGAAAATGGTGATCGACGACAACGAGCTCGATCGCCGCCCCGACATCGCCGCGCTGCGCGACGAGACCGCGGAAAATCCGAGCGAGCTCGCCGCCCGCCGCGCGAACCTCACGTTCATCAAGCTCGATGGCAACGTGGGGTGCGTGGTGAACGGCGCCGGTCTCGCCATGGCGACAATGGACCTGGTCAAGTACTACGGCGGCGAGCCGGCCAACTTCCTCGACATCGGCGGCTCTTCCAATCCCGAGAAAGTCATCAACGCGCTCAAGATCATCACGCGCGATCCCAACGTGAAAGCGATCCTGTTCAACATTTTCGGCGGCATCACGCGCACCGACGACGTGGCCAACGGCATCGTCGCCGCGACCCGCGACGCGCCGCTCGAGGTGCCGATGGTCATACGCCTCACGGGCACGAACGAGGAGATTGCCGTGCAGATCCTGCAGCAGCACGGCTTCAGTGCAATGACCGACATGGACGAAGCCGTGCAGAAGGCGGTGCGGTTGGCGACGGGAGGAAAAGCGGCGTGAGCATCTTCATCGATCGAAACACGAAGCTGGTGGTGCAGGGCATCACCGGCCGCGACGGATCCTTCCACGCGAAGCAGATGCTCGACTACGGCACGTGTGTCGTCGCGGGCGTGACGCCGGGCAAAGGCGGACAGAAATTCGAGGACAAGGTTCCGGTGTTCGACACGGTGGCCGATGCGGTCGCCGCGACGGGCGCCAACACGTCCGTGATCTACGTGCCGCCGCCGTTCGCCGCCGACGCGATGATGGAAGCGGCCGACGCGGGGATCTCGCTCATCATCTGCATCACGGAAGGCGTACCGGTGCTCGACATGACGCGCGTCTATCCGTACGTGCGGGAT
Source organism: Gemmatimonadaceae bacterium (assembly GCA_036376535.1). GTDB lineage: Bacteria > Gemmatimonadota > Gemmatimonadetes > Gemmatimonadales > Gemmatimonadaceae > JADGGM01. The sequence goes on from DASVAC010000079.1 coordinate 2,504, forward strand.
CACGAGGCGCGGCTCATCGGGCCTAACTGTCCGGGACTCATCACACCGGGTGTGAGCAAGGTCGGCATCATCCCGGGCCGCATCTGCACGCCGGGCAACGTGGGTGTCGTGAGCCGCTCGGGCACGCTCACATACGAGGTCGTGTACCAGCTCACGCGCGCGGGTATCGGACAGAGCACGTGCGTCGGCATCGGCGGCGACCCGATCAACGGCACCAACTTCATCGATTGCCTCGAGGCATTCGAGGCCGATCCCGACACGAAGGCCGTCGCGATGATGGGCGAGATCGGCGGCACGGACGAACAGCAGGCGGCCGAGTTCGTGCGCGATCACATGTCGAAGCCGGTCGTCGGGTTCATCGCGGGACAGACCGCACCGCCGGGCCGTCGCATGGGACACGCCGGCGCCATCATCTCCGGCTCGGCTGGCACGGCGGCGGAGAAGCTCGAGGCATTCAAGGCCGCGGGCTTAGGCATTGCCCAACGGCCGGTGGATTTCGTCCCGCTGCTCAAAGAGCGGTTGTGAAGCTCTCGGATCTCGTCCGCGCCGAGCGCGTCGTCACGCCGCTCGAGGCCACCACGCTGGCTTCGGCGGCGTCGGTGCTCATCGAGCGCGTTGCGACCACAGGCGCGGTCGACGATCCGGAGAAGTTGCACGCCCGTCTGGAGGAGGGACGCGGCGAAGACATCGTCATGCTCGGCGACCGCGCGTTTCTCACGCATTGCCGCTCGGACGCGGTGCTCGAGCTGGTGGTGGCGGTTGGCGTGGCGGCGACGCCGATTCCGCGCGACGAGCACGACGCGGAGTCGCAGCAGGCGCGGCTCATCGTGTTGATCGTCGCGCCGCCGCGCCAGGCCGCGCGGTACCTGCAAGTGTTAGGCGCGTTCTCGCGGCTGTTGTCTCGGCCCGACGTCGTGGAAGCGTGGTTGTCCGCCGCGACGGCCGCCGAGATCGTCGCGCTGCCTGCGTTAGGCGAAATCGAGATCGCGCCGCACCTCGCGGTGCGCGACGTGATGACCATCCGGCCGCACACCACGCGTCCCGACGTGGTGCTGCGCGACGCCGCGCGCGACATGGTGCGCGCCGGTGTCGGCGGGCTGCCGGTGGTGGACGCGGATGGCATGCTGGTCGGGATGCTCAGCGAGCGCGAGCTCATGCGGCACATGCTCAACAGCGCCGCATTTTTAGGCGGCGGGCGAGGCGGCCGGACCGAAGTCTCGCGGTTCGGCGCGGATCACACGCGCCGCACCGTGCGCGATGTGATGACGCGTCAGGTCCTGTGCGTGTCGCCCGATCAACCGTTAGCCGAGGTCGCCTCGGTGATGTCCAACAAAGACGTCGAACGCGTACCCGTGGTGCGGGACGGCCGCCTGGTCGGCTTCCTCACGCGCGGCGACATCGTTCGCAAACTCATAGGATCGTGACGCCATGGCCGGCACTCGTACGCTGACGATCATCAAGCCCGACGCCTTTGGCGCGGGAAAAACCGGCACGATCATCGCGCATCTGGAGGGCGCAGGATTCACGATTCGCGCTTCGCGGGTACTTCGGCTGACGCAAGCGCAGGCCGAGGCGTTCTACGCGGTGCACCGCGAGCGTCCGTTCTTCGCGCCGCTCACGCGATTCATGACCTCGGGCCTGTGTATGCCGATGGTGCTCGAGCGCGCCGACGCGGTCGGGACGCTTCGCTCGGTCATCGGCGCCACCGATCCCGCCGAGGCAGCGGCGGGGACCGTGCGCAAGCTGTATGCGGAATCCAAGGAGCGGAATGCGATTCACGCGTCCGACTCGGACGAGAACGCCGAGCGTGAGGCAGCGTTCTTTTTCGCCGAGGCAGATCGGATTTAGCGCGACGCTGCGCTGCCTAACGGAAGTCTTGGGAAGCGCTCGCTACGCGCGCTTGGGGAAGCGCTTCGCTTTGGGAATGAGGGAAGCGGCGGGCTACGCGCGCCTTGGGGTAAGGAAGAACATCAACCCTCCTCGCCCGGAGAGGCAGTGCGGTCAGGCGCGCGCTGTACGTAATCCGCGGGAACCATCGATGTCGTTCCTCACCCAAGGCGCGCGTAGCCCGCCGCTTCCCCATATTCCCCAAGCGAGCGTAGCGAGCACTTCCCCATTCCCTCGAACCACCACACTCATCCGCTTGCTCGGACCTTCATCTCTAAGTACATTCATGGGTTATGCTGTGCTACGACATTCGCGAGGTGGAGCGGCAGGCGGTCCATGTGGACGGGGACTTGAAGCTCGATGACCCCGTCTGGACCGAGGGTGACGTCCTACCCGCTACCCCGGTACACGCCACGGGGCGGCTCTCTCGGGCCGGAACCGGGCGCTACTACTGGAGCGGTCGAATCGAAGCCAAAGCGGCCGTCGCGTGCCGGC
>DASVAC010000080.1:0-3264 GCA_036376535.1 Gemmatimonadaceae bacterium
ACCCAGTGCCTGGTGGATGGCGCGATGGACGCGCTCACGCGCCATGGCGTCGCGTACGAGGACATCGATGTGGTGTGGGTGCCGGGCGCGTGGGAGCTGCCGGCGGCGGCGCGCGCCTTGTTGGCGTCGGAGCGGTACCACGCGATCGTCGCGTTGGGCGCGGTGATCCGCGGCGACACGCCGCACTTCGACGTCGTGGCGCGCGAGTCGACGCGCGGCCTCGCCGACGCCGGCGCCGAATTCGACACGCCGGTCGCGTTAGGCGTGCTGACATGTGAGTCCATCGAGCAGGCAGCAGAGCGAGCAGGCGGCACGCACGGCAACAAGGGCTGGGATGCCGCGCTCGCGGCGCTCGAGATGGCGGATCTGCTCGATCGATTGAACGTGGCGGATGAGGATTGAGACGCGCGCCCGCGCGCGGGCGCTCCAGGCGTTGTACGCATGGGATGTGCGCGGAGCCGGAGACGCAGGGAACGCGGCGCTGGCGCGCGTTGCCGAGCAGGTGTGGGACGACCTCGCGGTCGATCGGGCGGTGCGCGAGCTGGCGATGCGCTTGATCCGCGCGGTCGCGTCGAACGAGCGCGCCATCGATGCGGAGCTCGAGGATGTGACCACGAACTGGCGCCTGAAGCGGCTGGGCGCCGTGGAGCGATCCGTCTTGCGGTTAGGCGCCGCGGAGCTGCGGCTGGGGGTGACGCCGCCCAAAGTCGTGGTGCAGGAGTCCGTCAGGCTGGCGGAGCGATTCGCGGGCGAGGACAGCGCGCGCTTCGTGAACGGCGTCTTGGACGCGCTCGCCCGCCGGTTAGGCAAGTTGTGACCGCGACGGAAGTGCCCCGGCCCCTCAACATCCTGCTCGTGAACTGGCAGGACCGCGAGAACCCGCAGGCCGGCGGCGCCGAGACGCACCTGCACGAGATCTTCGGCCGGTTGGCCGCGGCCGGCCACCGCGTCACGCTCCTGTGCAGCGGATGGACCGGGTGCGCGCCGCGCGCCCGCCTCGACGGGATCGACGTGCATCGCGTCGGCACGCGGTACACATTTCAATTCATGGCGCGTCGGTATTACGGGCGCCATCTGGCCGCGGCCGGGGATGACATCCTGGTCGAGGACATCAACAAGATTCCGTTGTACACCACGCGGTGGACGACGCGGCCGGTGATGGCGTTGGTTCCGCATCTGTTCGGCACCACGGCGTTTCAGGAGGTGTCGTACGTGATGGCTGGTATGGTGTGGACGCTCGAGCGTCCGCTGGTGCACTACTATAGAAGCGCGCCGTTCGAGGCGATCAGCGAGAGCACGGCCGACGACCTCGTCGCGCGCGGCATTGCACGCTCGCGCATCCGCGTCATCTATCCGGGCATCGACTCGACGTCGTACACGCCGGCGCCCGGTACGCGCTCCCGCGAGCCCAAGTTCGTCTATCTCGGGCGGCTCAAACGATACAAGCGCGTGGACCTGATCATTCGCGCGTTCGCGTCGTTACAACACCCAACGGCAACGCTCGCGATTGCGGGGACTGGGGACTACCGGCCCCACTTGGAACGTCTCTCGCAGTCGCTTGACCTTGGTGGTCGCGTACGGTTTCTTGGGTTCATCGACGACTGCACGAAGTTGTCCCTGGTGCGCGAAGCGTGGGCGCTCGCGCTGACATCGCCAAAGGAGGGATGGGGGATCACGAACTTCGAGGCAGCGGCCTGCGCGACGCCGGTCGTGGCGTCGGATTCGCCGGGGTTGCGCGAGTCCGTTCGCGACGGGGAGACGGGGTTTCTCGTGCCGCACGGCGACATACCGGCGCTCACCGCTGCTTTTGCGCGCCTGGCGGCCGATCCCACCCTCGTCGAACGACTCGGCGCCAACGGACGCCGCTTCGCCGAGCGGTTCACGTGGCCCGACGCCGCGCGCCTAACGGAACGACATCTCGGGGAGATCGTTGGCGTATCGAAGGAGGGGTAGCCCTGTGGACATCACCGTGCAAGCCCATCAAGTCGAAATCTCCGGTATTCTTCGCAGCCGCGCCGAGCGCGTGATCCGCCGCCTGGCGTCGTTGCTGCATCGGCCCGTGGACGCCGTGGTGCGCTTCGAGCAGGACGGCAACGCGCGCCGCGTCGAGATCGTGTTGCGCGCGCCGAGGCGGCGCGCGCTCGTGGCGGCGGCGCGGCACCGCAATCCCGGCCCGGCGTTGGGCGAAGCGGCGCGTCGCGTGGAAGCGCAAATTCTCCGGCACAAGCGGCCCGCGAGCTCTCGGCGGCCGCGAACGAACGGCACGTGACCAAACCGCTCACGGTAGCACGCTTGCTCGACCTGCTGCGCGACACGCTGCAGCTGGAGCTCGCCGGCGACGGCGCCGGATTGGACCGGGTGATCTCGGTGAACGAGGTCTCGAGTCCCGGACTCGTGCTCGCGGGGTTCGTGGAGCGCTTCCCGTCGAAGCGCATGCAAGTGTTCGGCGAAACGGAAATCACGTACCTCCTGGCGCTGCCCGAAGACCGCCGCCGTCTGGTGCTCGAGACGTTCTTCTCGTTCGACGTGCCGTGCGCGGTGGTGACCAAGCGCCAGGAGGTGCCTGACGACATGCTGGCCGTCGCCGCGAAGCACGGTGTGGCCGTGCTGCGGTCGAGCCTCAAGACCACCGAGTTCTACCGCCGGGTCAAACCTGCGTTAGACGAGGAGTTCGCGCCGAGCACCACGCTGCACGCGTCGTTGGCCGACGTGTACGGCGTGGGTCTGTTGTTCGTTGGGCGGAGCGGGATCGGCAAATCGGAGTGCGTGCTCGACCTCGTGGAGCGCGGCCATCGGTTGGTGGCCGACGACATCGTGATCGCCACGCGCCGGGGCAACGACCTGCTCATCGGGCGCGGGCACGAGCTGCAGCGGCACCACATGGAGATCCGCGGCGTGGGCGTGATCGACATCCCGTCGATCTTCGGGATCCGCTCCGTTAGGCAGCAGAAGCGCATCGAGGTGGTGGTGCAGCTCGAGCACTGGGAGCAGGCGGACCAGGTGGACCGCACCGGCCTCGACGGCGCGACGACGACGATTCTCGACGTGCCGATCCCGCGCGTCACGATCCCGCTCAATCCGGGCAAGAACATCACGGTGGTGGCGGAAGTGGTCGCGATGAACCACCTGCTGCGCTACAGCGGGGTCAATCCCGCCGAAGCATTCAACGAGCGGCTCATGAGCCGCATGCGCGCCGCATCGGATGTGCGGCAATACCTGGCGGAAGACGATGAGTGATACGGCAACCCCGGCGACGCCGCCGGG
>DASVAC010000081.1:0-14975 GCA_036376535.1 Gemmatimonadaceae bacterium
GCGACATCGCCGACCTCGTGGGCGACGTCGAGTATCACGCGCTCCGCTCGCAGGTGCTCGACAGCGGCGAGCGTGTGGACGGCCGCAAGGCGAACGAAGTCCGCCCCATCACGATCCAGACCGGCATTCTCCCGCGCGCACACGGCTCGGCGCTATTCACGCGCGGCCAGACGCAGGCGCTCGTGGTGGCCACGTTAGGCACAGCCAACGACGTGCAGCGCCTCGACTCGATCGACGAGCCGGCCGAGACGACCAAGACGTTCATGCTGCACTACAACTTCCCGCCGTTCTCGACGGGCGAGGTTCGACCGGTGCGCGGCACGAGCCGCCGCGAGATCGGCCACGGCAATCTCGCCGAGCGTGCGTTGCAACCCCTGCTGCCCGACTTCGAGAAGTTCCCGTACACCATTCGCGTGGTGTCCGACGTGCTCGAGTCCAACGGGTCGTCGTCGATGGCGAGCGTGTGCGGCGGATCGCTCGCATTGTTCGATGCCGGCGTGCCGTACCAGGCACCGGTGGCGGGTGTCGCGATGGGCCTCATCAAGGAAGGCGAGCGCTACGCCATCCTAACGGACATCCTCGGCACCGAAGACCACTTGGGCGACATGGACTTCAAGGTGGCGGGGACGGAAACCGGCATCACGTCCATCCAGATGGACATCAAGATCGAGGGGCTCGACCTCAAGATCATGCGCGAAGCGTTAGCCCGCGCGCGCGAGGGACGCATGCACATCCTCGGTGAGATGAACAAGGCGCTCGCCCAACCGCGCGCCGACCTGTCGCCGTACGCACCGCGCATCGTGACGATGATGATCAACCCGGAGAAGATCGGCGATCTCATCGGACCCAAGGGCAAAACGATCCGCGGCATTCAAGAAGAGACCGGCGCCGAGATCACCGTCGAGGACACGGGGCTGGTCACGATCGCCGCGGTTGGCGGCGAGTCGATGGAGAAGGCGCGCGCTCTCGTGCAGGCGCTCACCAAGGAGCCCGAAATCGGCGCGACGTACGACGCCGTGGTCAAGAGCACCACGCCGTTCGGCGCATTCGTCGAGATTCTGCCGGGCACGGAAGGCCTCGTGCACATCTCCGAGCTCCAGCACGGCCGCACCGAGAAGACCGAAGACGTGGTCAAGAAGGGCGACACGGTGCGCGTCAAGTTGATCGACAAGGACGAGCGCGGCCGCCTGCGCCTGTCCATGAAGGCGCTCATCCCGAAGCCGGAAGGCACGCCCGATCAGCCTAACGAAGGGCGAAGCGAGCGTCACCGCGGCGAGCGCCCGCAGGGCGCTGGAGACCGGGAGCCCGCAGCGGCCGGCGCCGCCGGCGAGGCGGAGCCGCACAACGGCGACGAAGGTTCCGAATCGCACGGTCGCCCGCGCTCGCGGCGCGGAGGTCGCTCGCGGCGGTGAGCCCGGTTAGGCGAAAGCCCGACACGGGACTGCGCCGCACGACCTTGCCCAACGGACTGACCGTGCTCTCGGAGTACATGCCGGGAGTGCGGTCGGTCAGTTTCGGGGCCTGGGTGCGCGCCGCCTCGGTGCACGAGCCGCGCGACCGCATGGGCGTGTCGCACCTGCTCGAGCACATGGTGTTCAAGGGCACCCGCTCGCGCTCGGCGCGCGAGATCGCGCTGTCGCTCGAGGTGTTGGGCGGGTCGCTCGACGCGTACACCGCGCGCGAGCACACGTCGTATCAGGCCCGCGTGCTCGACGAGCATCTGCCGCAGGCGGCCGATGTGATCGGCGATCTCGTGTTCCGCCCGCTCTTGCGCGCCGAGGATCTGCGGCTCGAGCGGAAGGTGGTGCTCGAGGAAATCGGCATGGTGGAAGATACGCCCGACGACCTCGTGTTCGAGCTCCACAACGAAGCGATGTGGGGCGCGCATCCCTACGGCTATTCGATTCTCGGCACGCGAGAGACGGTGAGCGCGCTCGGCGTCCGCGAGCTGCGCGAGCTGCATTCGCGGGCGTATCATCCGCCGCAGGTCGTGGTGGCCGCCGCCGGGCACGTCGACCACGATCGGTTGCTCGAGGTTCTCGACGAGACCGGTTGGGCGGCGGTTGACCAAGGCGACGCCGCGCCGCTGGAGACGCCCGCGCTCACGCCGGCGCCGCCATCGGAACGGCATGTGTCGCGCGATGGCGCGCAAACGCACATCGTGTTCGGCTCGCCGACTGTGGCGCACAGCGACCCGCGTCGGTACGCGGTCGTGTTGGTGGACACGGTCCTCGGTGGCGGAATGAGTTCCCGCTTGTTCCAGCGTGTAAGGGAAGAGCTGGGCCTCGCGTACTCGGTCTACTCGTTCCAGAACTTCCATCCCGAGACCGGTTCGCACGGCGTCTACGTGGGCACCGCGCCCGAGACTGCAGTGCAGGCGCGTGCCGCGATTCGCGAGGAGCTGGCGCGGCTGGCGGCCGGCAGTCTGACGCCGGAAGAAATCGCGGAAGGGAAGAGCCAGCTCAAAGGGCAGGTCACGCTGTCGCTGGAAAGCCCGTCGTCACGGATGTATCGTGCTGCCGGCGTCGCGCTTTACGACGAGCCGTTCCGCTCGCTGGACCAGGTGCTGGCGCTGATCGACGAGATCACACCGGAGTCGGTCGCGGAGGTATCCGCGGCGTATTTCGATCCGGACCAACAGACCGTTCTGGCGTTGGGCGGCGGCGACTGGTAGCATCCGCGTCGACCCGTTCCAGCATCTCATTTTCCTACAAACCCGTACACTACACTCTCGAGCCATGCTCATCGGCGTTCCGAAAGAGATCAAGACGAATGAAAACCGCGTCGCGTTGGTGCCGGCGGGCGCGGAGTCCCTGGTCGCCCACGGTCACAAGGTGCTCGTCGAGAAATCGGCGGGTGAAGGCAGCGGCTTTGCGGACGACCTGTACGTGAAGGCGGGCGCGTCGATCGCGCCGGACGCCGACTCGGTCTGGAAGCAGGCCGACATGATCATGAAGGTGAAGGAGCCGATCGAGGTGGAGTGGAAGCGGATGCGGAAGGGCCAGACGATCTTCACGTACTTCCATTTCGCGGCGGACGAGCGGCTGACGCGCGCGCACATGGCGAGCGGGGCGACGTGCATTGCGTACGAGACGGTGCAACTGCCTAACGGAGAGCTGCCGCTCCTGACCCCGATGTCCGAGGTCGCGGGCCGCATGGCGGTGCAGGAGGGCGCGCGGTACCTCGAGAAGCTGCACGGCGGACGCGGCGTACTGTTGGGCGGCGTGCCCGGTGTGCCGCCCGGCAAGGTGGTGATCCTGGGCGGCGGCGTGGTCGGCACGCATGCGGCGAAGATGGCAGCCGGGCTCGGCGCCAAGGTGACGATTCTCGACATTTCGCTCGAGCGGCTGCGGTATCTCTCCGACGTGATGCCGGCGAACGTGACGCTCGTGTACTCGAACCGGCATACGATTCTCGAGCAGATCGCGACGGCCGATCTGGTGGTTGGCGCGGTGCTCGTCACGGGCGCCAAGGCGCCGCGGCTCGTCCGTCGCGAAGACTTGAAGATCATGCAGCCCGGCTCGGTGATCGTGGACGTCGCGATCGACCAGGGCGGGTCGGTGGAGACCATCCACGCGACGACGCACGAGAATCCGGTGTACGAGGTGGACGGCGTGATCCACTACGGCGTGGCGAACATGCCGGGCGGCGTGCCGCGCACGTCGACGCTGGCGCTGACTAACGCAACGTTCCCGTACGCGCTGCAGCTGGCGAACAAGGGGTGGAAGCGCGCATTGTGCGAGAACGCGTCGCTGGCCAAGGGCCTGAACGTGGTGGACGGCAAGGTGGTGTATCCCGCCGTCGCCGAGGCGTTCGGTCTGGACTACACGCCGGTGGAACACGCGTTGGCGTGACGCCGCCGTGCATCCTGTGCTACCACAAGGTCGACAGGCGTGTTGAGTTAGGCGTCACGCGCCTGTCGCCCCGGAGGTTCGCGAGACAGATCGAGCGGCTCGCGCGAACGGGACGCACCACACTCTCCCTTTCTGAGCTGCGCGCCTGCCTAACGGGCGCGCGGCGGCCCGCTCCGCACGAGATTGCCATCACGTTCGACGATGGCTACCGGGCGCTGCGCGACCACGCGTTCCCGGTGCTCGCCGCGCACGGCTTCACTGCCATCTGCTTCGTGGTCACCGACTACGCGGGGAAGCTCAACCGGTGGGACGTGGCCTACGGCGGACGCCGATTCGCGCACCTGGCGTGGCGCGACATGCGCCGCTGGCAATCGCGCGGCGTCGAGTTCGCGTCGCACACCGCAACGCACCCGCGTCTCACGTGGCTGGCCGACGCCGACGTGTCGCGCGAATTGGCGCAATCGCGCGCCGACCTGCGCGCAGCACTCGACATCGACCCCTCTGCGATGAGCTGGCCGTTCGGCGCGCACGCGCAACGCGAGCGGGCCATTGCCCAACGCGAAGGCTACGACCTCGCGTTCACGATCGGCCGAGCGGGGATCTGGAAAGGCGATCTGTTTGCCGTTCCTCGACACCCTGTGTACATGTGGTCGCCACCGCTACCAGGCGTTGGGCACCTGGCGCTCGCCGAAGCGTTGGCCGGCGCCATGGCAAACCGGTGCGCCGTTGGCACGTCGTTCATTCAACGCCGTGCCAGAGTCCATCCATACTGAAATAGGTCCCAGAACTCTCGTTAGAGAGAGGGCCTAACCATACCTTTCGGTGGCATCGCGCGGCTTGTCAGTCCGGAGCGCGTTCGCCCTGTGCACGCCGCAGCTGCTCGAGTTCTTTTCGCAGCGGCGCCCAATAGGCGCGATCCGCGGCGCGTTCACGATTCTCTTCGCTCCGCAACTCATCCTCGACCTTGCCCGGCATATCGCCGAGGGCTGCCATCACCGCCGCTCGTTCCCGGCTCACTGCGCGAGCGACGCCAGGGAACGTTCGTGCGCACTCGACAAGGAGCTCAGGCGAGCGCAGCTCTCGCAGCCAGAAATCGATACGCGGTCCCGTCGGATCTGTGCGAAAGGCGAAGTAGTTGGCCTCGAGCAGTCGCCGGATCATCGGCCAGTCCTTGTCTCGTTGCGTCTTCTTCGCTCTCACCAAATCCGGTAGCGCGAGGACATCCATTTCCAGTTTATCTGGTGTCTCGCCCATCGTTAGCGTGGTCCGGCGCTCCCACAAGGTCGCAAACGAATCGACGCCGCGCATTTTCGACATCACATCCACGCGAAGACCGCGAACATCCTCACGCCCACAGCGAAAGTGGACTGCGTGCCCACGCTCAAGGTATTGCGCTTCAAACGGCGGTACGTACTCGACGCTCGCGACGAGCGCGGTGAACGCATTCGCCAACCGGCGCAGGTTCTCCGCGTCCGCCAACACGGCAAGGTCAGCATCTCGACTAAACTCCGCCCCTCCGTACAACACGCACGCCTGGCCGCCCATCACGAGACACTTCACCTCGAGCTCCCGCATCACCGAAAGGACTCTGTGTATCGGGCTCGGAATCAAGCGTACCTCCAAGAGCCAAGTACGTCGCCCACAGGCGCGTCGTCTCCAACCATCGTTCCGCGGGACTCAAGCGATACCAGTGCGCCCACTCCGGTCCAACGAGCGCGACGGGGGAGACCGGTTCTCTCATAGACTCGGTACCGCGCGCCGGTCGCAGGCATCGGCGGAAGCACGGCCGAACCTATCGGCCCAAGCGTCGACCCACGGCTGGATTTCGACCACGGATTCCCGCCACAGGAAGTCGGTAACAGCCAGGAACATAGCCTAAAGATACTGCTCCGAGCTCGGCAGGGCTAATGAGCGCTTCCCCACGTAACCCGCCCTCGACGAACGCGTCGTCGAAGCGTGCCAGCGCTTCGTTCAACCAATAGAAGCGCGCATGGTCGCCTAACAAACGCATCCAGTGCGCATGGTGTTGCTCGAGGCGCGCGGAACATCGCATATCCAACCGGACCGGCATACGCTGGCCTAACGATCTGCGGTGCGAACGCCGTGGCCCGCGCTGCCGCGCCGTCCGCGATTTCCTAGGCGGGCTGCAGGTGTCGGGCATGCGACCAAAGACGGCGCAGCAAGGAAGGAGAGCACTGCAGGCACCGTATCATTCAGGCTCCGTTGAGGGTGACCAACGCTTGGGTCAGATCGACGGCGACGGTTTGGGCCTGCGCCGCGGCCGCGCCCGCCGCGACCAGGCATACCGACGCAGTCAGGACCACGCGCCGGGTCATCCGCGCTGCCATGGCGTTCCTATACGAAGTATTTGGCGACCACCGGAAAGAGCGCTGGATGCCTGACCAACGCACGGGCGAAGATCCTGCCTAACGTGCGCCGGCGTTCGGGAATTCTATTCACCGACCGGGCGAGATGGTCGAAGAACGGGTCGTCGAACCTGGCCAGGGCTTCCTTGATGCGGTAAAACCGTACGTGGTCGTCGCCTAACAGCCGCATCCAGTCCGCGTGATACTGCTCGAGACGCGCGGCGCTCGTGTCGCCGGCGTGGAGCGCTGCGTCGGCAACCTGTGCCGCGAGCCGCCCGGCCTTCATCGCGTTCACGATCCCGCCGCCCGACAACGGGTTGATCATGTGCGCCGCGTCGCCGCAGAGGATCATGCCGTCCGTCACCGTACGCGTGAGCGTCGACGACACGATCACACCGCCCACGGTGTAGCCGGTCCGCACGCCGGTTGGGAAATAGGACTCCAGGTATCGGTCCAGGTACGCCCGCGCACTCCGCCCGCGCTCGGCGCGCAACGCGACAATTCCCAATCCGACGTTGGCCACCCCGACGCCCTTGGGAAACACCCAGGCGTAGCCACCGGGCGCGATCTCGCGCCCGAAGTGCAGGTAGATGGCGTCCGGGTCGAACGCGATCCCGCCCACGACGTACTGCGCGCAGCTCTCCATGTCGCGCGCCGGTACTCGCGTGTCGAGACCGGCCCAGCGGCCTACCATGCTCTCCACGCCGTCGGCCGCGATCACGAGCCGACTGTCTATGGTGCCCGTGCCCGATGGTTCGCGGGTCGCCACACGCCAGCCGCTCTCGGTACGGGTGACGCCCGTCGCTTCGGTGGCGATCACGATCTCGGCGCCGTGCCGGCCCGCCTGCTCGGCGATCGCCGGTTCGAGGCGCGAGCGATCGAGCACGTAGCCTACGTCGCCCTCGGCGACGCGCACGTGCGTGCCGTCAGGCGCGACGAACACCACCCGCGTGATGCGTCGCGAAACCCACGGCGCGTCTGTCGGATCCATGAACTCGGCTATGCCGCCGTGGCCTACGCCCTCGCCACAGCGCACCGGCGAGCCGACAGCGCGGTCGCGCTCGAGCACCATCACGTCCAGGTCCGGAGCCGCAGCCGCGAGCTCGCGCGCCGCGATCAGGCCTGCTGGTCCCGCTCCGACAATGAGCACATCGCAGCGCCGATGGCTCACAGACGTGCGACGCTCGCGCTCACGTTCGGATCGCGCGCCACCATCGCGAGCGCACCCACCGGACAGGGTGCGATGCACTTGCGACACCCTGTGCAAATTGAATCGTCAATATGCAGCCCGTCCCGTCGGAGCATGATCGCCGCGGGCGGGCACAGCGGTAGACAGAGTCCGCACGCATCGCAGACCGATGGGTCGACGATCGCGACGTCGGCGGCGCGGTGGGGAACAGACGACGATGATGGGGCACGATTCGGAGGGGCGCCGCTCATGTTCGCGAGCTTATCGACACACGCTAGGTACTGTCAAGCCAACACCTTGCTGCAATTTGTCTGCGCGACTAGTTTAACCCCGACCGTGCTATCTCCCACCTGCTGCTCACCGCGTTCCGCCAGGAACGCTAGCCTGGTTTTCTGATGCGCTGGCCCCTTTTCAAGGCGGGATCTCTCTTTCCCGCAAACGCGATCGCCGTCGACCTCGGTACGGCGAACACCCTCATCTACGTGAAGGGCGAGGGGATCGTGCTCAACGAGCCCTCCGTGGTCGCCATCGACCGCGCCTCGGGCAAGATCAAAGGCGTCGGGCTCGAAGCCAAGCGCATGTTAGGCAGGACGCCCGACGGCGTGCAGGCCGTGCGGCCGATGAAGGACGGCGTGATCGCCGACTTCGACGTGACCGAAAAGATGCTGCGCTATTTCCTCACGCTCATCATCGACAACCACGTCTTCAAGGTGAAGCCTCGCGTCATCGTGTGCGTGCCCTCGGGCATCACCGAAGTGGAAAAGCGCGCGGTGCGCGACTCTGCGTTAGGCGCGGGCGCGAAAGAAGTGTTCATGGTGGCCGAGCCCATGGCGGCGGCGATCGGCGTCGGTCTGCCGGTGGAAACACCCACCGGCAACATGGTGATCGACATCGGCGGCGGCACCACCGAGATTGCGGTCATCGCGCTCTCCGGCATCGTGAGCGATACGTCGATTCGTACCGGCGGCGACGAGCTGGACATCGCGATCGTGCAGTTCATGCGCAAGAACTACAACCTCCTCATCGGCGAGCCGACGGCCGAGCAGATCAAGATCCAGATCGGATCGGCGGCGCCCGTGGGCGAAGAGCGCGAGATGGAAGTGAAGGGCCGCGACCTCGTGTCCGGCATCCCGAAAACCGTGCGCGTGCACTCGAGCGAGATTCGCGAGGCGATCCAGGAACCCATCCAGCAGATCGTCGACGCCGTGCGGCGCGCCCTCGAGATCACGCCGCCCGAGTTGGCGAGTGACATTGTGGACCGGGGAATCGTGATGACTGGCGGCGGGGCGCTCATCCGCGGCCTCGACCTGCTCCTCAGTCAGGAAACGAACTTGCCGATCCACGTGGACGAAGATCCGCTCACCTGCGTGGTGCGCGGCACCGGCCGGATCCTGGACGACGAGGACAAATACTGGTCCGTACTCCAGTCGTGAAATCGCCGTGACCAACGTCTCCCGCACCTATGGTCGTCGGGACAGCATTCTGTTCGTAGTCTGTGTCGTGCTCGCCTTCGTCGCACAGTTTCTCCCCGAACATTTTCGCGATCCATTTACAGCGGCGCTCCGGCACACTGTGCTGGCGCCGCTCGTCGCTCTACAGCACGACGCCGAGCTGACTCGCCAGGCGTGGCTCACGCGCGAGGCGCGCATCACGGCGCGCGACAGCGTCGAGCTGCAGTCGATGACCCTCGACGCGCTCAACGCCGAGAACGACCGGCTGCGCAAGACGCTGGAGCTGGGCTCGCGACTCAAGTGGGGATTCGTGCCGGCGGAGGCGCTCCAGGGCCGCGACATTGGCGAGGAGTACACGGTCACGCTCTCGGCGGGCTCGAACGCCGGCGTGCGTGTGTTCAGCCCGGTGGTGGCGCCCGAGGGATTGGCCGGCATGGTGAAGACGGTCGACCCGACCATGAGCATCGCGATCGTGTGGGCGCATCCCGATTTTCGCGTGAGCGCGATGGCGGAGGACGGCAGCGCGTTCGGCATCGTGGCCGCGCACGAGGGCAGCGATCCCGAGCGGTATCTGCTCGAAATGCGCGGCGTGCCCGTGCGGAGCACGCTCAAGCCGGGCACGCTCATCGTGAGCTCCGGGTTAGGCAGCACGTTTCCGCGCGGCATCCCGGTGGGTACTGTGTTAGGCGAGCTCAAGACGTCGGAGCTGTGGGCGCGCACGTATCTCCTGCGTCCGGCGGTGATGCCGCAGGACATGTCGACGGTAATGATCCTGCTGCCGCAGCGGACGGTCGCCGGCGTGGATGGCGTGTGGCAGAGCGGCCATGGCGCCGATGCCGCGGTCAAGGCGATCGTCGCGGCGGGGGACTCGCTCGAGCGCGCCGCGCGGCTCGCCCGCGGCGACACGTCGCGCGCCGACACGACGACCCGGTCGCTCGTGTCCGCGCCCGCGCGGCGCGACACGGTGCATCGCGTTAGGCGCGACACGCTGCCGCACACGTTGCGCGATGCGGCGCGTCCCGCCGCCCGCGCGGACTCGACACGCGCGGTGCCGGACACCACGCGTCGCGCGCCGGTCACACCGCAACCGCCGGCGGCCACGCCGCGCGACAGCGCCGCGAGGCACGAGCCATGAGGCCGACGGATCTCGCGCGGACGATTCTGGCCTTCGTGGTCCTGGTCCTCCTGCACTACACGCTGCGCCCGATGCTCGGCTGGCACGCCAGTCCGGACTTTCTGCTCATCGCGCTACTGCTCGTGGCGATTCGCGTCAGGCCGGGCAGCGCGGCGCTGCTGGGCTTGGCCGTGGGCCTGGTGGCCGACTCGCTCGAACCGCACGCGTTCGGCGCCGGTGCGTTAGGCATGTGCCTCGTCGGCTTCGGCGCGTCGTGGCTCAAGGCGGTCTTCTTCGCCGATGATGTGGTGCTCAACGCGCTGTTCTTCTTCTGCGGCAAGTGGGCATTCGACGTCATCGTGTTATTGGCGGCGCACCAGATGACTGGCGGCGCGCTTTTGGTCGAGCTCCTGGTGTGGTCGCCGCTCAAGGGCGTGGTCACTGCGCTCTTCGGCTTGTTGACGCTGCTCATTCTGCGCCCGATCCTGCGCGCGCCCGCGACGTGAGCTTCCATCCCAACGAAGTCGCGCGCCGCGGACGGTTCGTGTCGGCCGCGCTGGCGGTGTTGTTCGTGCTCTTGTTGGGCGCGTTCTTCCGCACGCAGATCGTCGAGAACTCGCGGTATGCGCTGCAATCGGAGGAGAACCGCCTGCGCGAAGTGCCGCTGCCGGCGCCGCGCGGCATCATCTACGACCGGCACAACGAGGTGCTGGCCGAGAACGTGCCGGGCTACTCGGTGTCGCTGCTGAGCCCGAGCGCGGATTCGCTGCGCGCCTCGCTCCAGCGGCTGGCCGCGATCATCCCGCTCAGCCCCGACGCCATCGACCTTTCCGTTAGGCGCTACCGCCGCGCACCCTACCGCCCGACGGTGGTGCTGGCCGACGCCTCGTTCGACGTGGTGTCGGTGCTCGAGGAGCGGCGCATCGAGTTCCCCGGACTGATCATCCAGTCGGCGCCCAAGCGCTATTATCCCGACGGACCCGCGGTGGCCTCGTTCATGGGGTACGTGGGCGAAATCACGGAGTCGGAGCTCGCGACGCCCCAGTATCGCGGGTACAAGACGGGCCAACAGGTGGGGAAGGGCGGACTCGAAAAAGAATACGAAGATTCGCTGCGCGGCACCGAAGGTGTCCGATTCGTGGAAGTGGATGCGCGCGGACGCGTGGTGCGCGAAGCCGGCGCGCGCCAGGATCTCCTGCCCAAGCCGGGTCCGCCGCTGCAAACGAACATCGACCTCGAGCTGCAGAAGTACGTCGCATCGTTGTTCGCCGACTCGTTGCAGGGCGGCGCGATCGCGCTCGATCCGCGCACGGGCGGCGTGCTCGCGCTCTATAGCGCGCCGTCGTTCGACCCCAACAAGTTCATTGGCGGCATCCCGCAGGACCTCTGGAAATCGCTCAACGACGACCCGCACCACCCGCTGTACAACAAGGTGATCCAGGGTCGGTACCCGCCCGGCTCGACGTGGAAGCTGGCCACCGCGGCCATCGCGCTCGAGAGCGGCATCGCGACCCTCGACGACCGGATGCCCGAGCCGTGCACCGGCGGTTTCCAGTTCGGCAACCGCTACTTCAAGTGTTGGAACCACAAAGGCCACGGCGACCTCACGCTCGCGCAGGCCATCGAGCAGTCGTGCGACGTGTACTTCTATCAGTTAGGCCTCAAGGTCGGCCTAACGCGGCTCGTGGCCGGCGGCATCCGCTTCGGCGGACGCGACCGCTCCGGCATCGACCTGCCCGACGAATCGCGCCCGCTCTTTCCGTACGCCGACGCGCAGGAGTATTACGACCGGAAGTACGGCAAGCGCGGATGGAGCCAGGCAGTGCTGCTCAACCTGGCCATCGGTCAGGGCGAGAATGCCCAAACGGTGGCGAACATGGCGCGCTTCTACACCGCGCTCGCCACCGACGGCACCGAGTCGCGTCCCGAGATCGCTCGGCACAAGCCCGACCGCACGCGTGTCTTCACGCTGAGCGAGGACCAACTCGCGGGCTTGCGTGCGGCGCTCGCAGGCGTGGTCGCATCGGGTACGGCGCGCAGTGCGCAGATCCAGGGCACGGTGCTGGCCGGGAAAACGGGCAGCGCGCAGAACTCGCAGGATCGCACGCGCGACCATGCATGGTTCGTCGGCTTCGCGCCGGCGGATGACCCGAAGATCGTGGTGGCCGTCCTGATCGAATTCGGCGGACACGGCGCGCGTGCCGCGCGCATCGCGTCGGAGATCATTCAGTCGTATCTGAAGGTGGCGCCGACCCAGCACATCAACACCGAGGGATGATGTCGTCGCGCCGCGTGGTCGTGGATGTCCCGCTCGTCATTACGGCGCTCCTGCTGTCGGCGTACGGCATCTCCATGGTGTATTCGGCGGGTCAGACCGATGTGCCGACGTCGGCGACGCACGCGTGGGCGTCGCAGATCCGCTGGCTCATCTTCGGCATCGTGGCCGCATACGCCGTGAGCCGGGCCTCGGTACGGTTCTTCGAGTGGGCGGCGTTGCCGACGTACCTCATGTCGCTCGCGCTCCTGGCGCTGCTGCTCGTGATCGGGAAGGGCGCCGGTACCGCCGCGAGCCACAAGAGCTGGATCGCCATCGGCGGCGTTCGGTTAGGCCAACCGTCGGAGCTGGCCAAAGTGACGGTGGTGCTCATGCTCGCGCGCGTGCTCGCGGCGCGGCGAGAGCCACCCAAGTCGCTGCTCGACCTCTGGCAGCCTGCGTTAGTCGCGTTCCTGCCCTGGGCGTTGATCATGATGCAGCCGGACCTGGGCACGGGCCTCGTGTTCATCGGGATCTTCTTCGCGATGCTCTACTGGTCCGGCGTGCCGTTCCCGCTGCTCGTGCTGGTCGCGTCGCCGGCGGTAAGTTTGATCCTCGCATTCAACACGAGTCTCTGGGGCGCGTGGTTCCTGCTGCTGCTGGCACTCGTGCTCTGGTACAAGCCGTTCATGCTCGAGGGCGTCGGCCTGATGTTGGCCAACGTGGTGATGGGTGTGGTAGCGCCGGTGTTGTGGGAGCGAATGGCGCCCTACCAACGACACCGTCTGCTGGTCTTCCTCGACCCCTCGATCGACCCGCGCCGCTCCGGCTGGCACGTGATCCAGTCGCAGGTGGCCATCGGCTCGGGCGGCTGGTTAGGCAAGGGCTTCCTGATGGGTACGCAGAAGCGCCTCGCCTTCCTGCCCGAGCAGCACACCGACTTCATCTTCGCCGTGTTAGGCGAAGAGCTCGGCTTCATCGGCGTGACGGTGGCGCTGATGCTGTTTCTCTTCCTGTTGCTCCGTGCCGTGCGCGTGGCCGAGCGCGCCAACGACTCGTTCAGCAGCCTCGTGGCGATGGGGCTCGCGTCGAGCTGGCTGGTGCACATCATCGTGAACGTCGGCATGACGCTGAATCTGATGCCGATCACCGGCATCCCGCTGCCGTTCTTCTCGTACGGCGGCTCGTTCATGCTGGCGTGTTGGCTGGCGATCGGGCTCCTGTCACGGATCTCCAGCGAAGGACGCGGCGCCCGGGTCGGGGAACTGGCGATCTGACGGCGCGCATCGATGCAAGCGTGTAGATGCCGGATATCTCTCGCCCGATGATGTCCCTAAAGTGCAGGTCGATCACAAAACGTGGCGATGAGATCACAAGACGTGTTCTCGCGGGCACGGAAACGAAGGCCGACTCGCCGAGATGTTCTTCCTCGCCACCGCCGAGCTGTCCGTGCTTGGCCGTCCTGCCCGAGGTTTGTCCGTTTCTTCATGAGCCTAGAGGCCGGGCCAGAGGCAACCGTAAGACCTCTCTCAGGCTCAACCTCGAGATTGGCCTACCATTCAACTTTGGCCCGAGGCCGTCGTTCAAGAGAGTGCTCTGCCTCAACGCGTGGCACCGTAAGGCGGCGGCCAATCCGGAGCGACTGGAGTCACGTCCCGCGTAGACTAGCATGTACGCTCATGAGGAAACGGGCAAAGCACCGACAAAACGGACACAGCACCGTCAAAGGATAAAAGATTCTTCAGGGATTTCCGAGGAGAGGCAGCGCGTGTGGACAGGGGAGACGGACACGCGAGCACGACGGAGCTCGCGTGAATCCGCCGCCGCCGAGGATGAGAGTCTCACGACTGTGAAGGCGGACAAGGCCGGACACGAACGGACAAGACAAGAACGGGTTGTTTGGTTTCGAGCGCTGCCATCTCGAGCAGTTACCAATCAAGACCGCCTTGTCCGCCGTTGTCCGGGTGCGTCCGCTATCAACTCGTAGATGCTTGTCAGACAGCGGCGGCGGACCCGCAGGTGCATCGCCTGCCGTCGGTTCGTGTCTACGCCATTTCCCGAAATGCTCGGAAGATCCGAAATAAAACGAAAGGTACAGCACGCGCCCGATGCCTAACGGCATAACTCTGTTTGTCTTTTGTCCGTGCTGTGTCCGTCTTGTCAGTGCTTTGTCCGTTTCAGCATGAGCGTAGATGCAGAGAGCAGGCTGGGCTCCTCACGCATTCAGTTCGCGTGAAACCCGGATGCCTCCACTCTAGTTTTTCAACGCGTTCGCCGCACTCATGCGCAGCGCGCGCCTGGCGGGCAGCACTGCCGCCGCGGCCGCGACGGCGGCCAGGAGCATCGCGGTCAATGCCAACGAGACGGGGTCCACGACCGGCACCTCCACCAGCATGGACCGGATGGCCCGCCCAACGGCGGCCATCACGACGAGACCGATCACAATCCCGGCGAACGACAGGCGCATGGCTTCCGATACAATCAGGACCATCACCGCCTGGTCGCCGGCGCCGAGCGCCTTGCGCACACCGATCTCGAAGCCGCGCTGCTCGACGCCGTAGGAGACGACGCCGTACGTCCCGATGCCTGCGAGTGCTAACGCGAGTAGGGCGAACCCCGCGAGCAGCGCGGTCGTGAAGCGCCGGTTGGAGACCGACGTGCCGACCACCTCGTCGAGCGTGCGCACCTCGGACAACGGTGCGCCCGGGTCCAGCGACCTCAGAATGGCGCGCACGCCGGCAGCCGTG
>DASVAC010000082.1:0-20949 GCA_036376535.1 Gemmatimonadaceae bacterium
TGACGTTGCTCGACGGGTGCGGGCCAGTTGTGCAGTCACTCTCGTTCTACTTGGCCTCGCTGCATGCAGCAGCGGAGAGGAGAAGGGGCCGAAGCCGGGCGAGCTCATCGTGCACGGCACCGTGCACATGGTGACGACGGCTGACAGCTCGACGTGCTGGAAGTTCACGTCTACGAAAGGCAAGGACTACGAGCTGCAGCCGGCACAAGTGCCTAACGATCTACTCGTGGACAATGCGAGCGCGAAGCTGATCATCAAGCCGCTCTCGAGCGGCGGCAGCTTCTGCAAGCTCGGCCCCGTCGTCACGGTGGATTCCGTGGACTCGGTGAGCACGGGCGCGCCTGCTGCGTCGGGCACGTGATTCACGCGGGCGCGGCGCGCTCCTGCGTCGCGCCCGATGTCGCATCCGGCGCGTGCGGGATCTCGATTTCCATCCCGTCGCGCGCCGCGACCGTTTCGGGAAATTGCTCTCGAGCTTCGCGCACCAGTTCCGCGGTGTCGCGCGAATAGCGCGCCGAAAAATGCGTGAGCACGAGCCGTTTGACGCCGGCGCGTGCGGCGAGCTCGGCGGCCTCGCGCGCGGTGGAGTGGCCGGTTTCGACGGCGCGCGGTGCTTCCTCGTCGCCGAACGTGGCCTCGTGCACCAGCAGGTCGGCGCCGCGGGCGGCTTCGCCTAACTGCTCGTTAGGTCGAGTGTCGCCGGAGAGGGCGACGCGCCGCCCGGGGCGCGTGGGTCCCACCAGCGTTTCGGGCGCGATCACGCGGCCGTCGTCCAGCGTCACTGCGTGCCCGCGGTGGATCCTGCCCCAGAGCGGGCCTTCCGGAATGCCCAACGAGCGGGCCAGGTCCGGGTTGAACCGTCCGCGCCGCTCCTCCTCGGCCAGCACGTAGGCCAGGGCTGTGGCGCCGCGGTGGTCCACCGGGACGGCGGAAATCGAGTAGCCGCCTCGCGCGACGCTGTTCCCGGGCTCGAGCTCCGTGATCTCCACTGGGAACCCGACGCGGTCCACGCCGAAGTGCGCCGCCGCGCGCAGCACGCGCGCCGCACCCCGCGGTCCCCACAGACGAAACGGTTCCTCGCGTCCTTGCAGCGCGAGCGTGCGAAAGAGACCGACGATCCCGATGAGATGGTCGCCGTGGAAGTGCGTGAAAAAGATGTCCGACAGCGCGAACGAGATGCCGTAGCGCATCATCTGGCGCTGCGTGCCTTCGCCGCAGTCGAACAGCAGCGTCTCACCCTCGCGGATGATGGCGAGCGAGGAAACGCCGCGCTCCACAGTGGGACGGGCCGCGGACGTGCCGAGAAATCGTACCGAGAGCGACATGGCTGATCGTCGCGGAATATAGTAGGCCGGGCTTGGTGCCCGGGTCAGCCGGCGATGATCGAGTCCAGTCGGTCCCGGTCGATGTTGCCGCCGCTGACCACGATTGCCACGGGGCCGGGCCAGTCCGGCGCGTGTCCTTCGAGGAGCGCGGCGATACCTACCGCACCGGCGCCTTCCACGGTGAGCGATTCCTCTCTCGCCAGCAGCGCGATCGCGTTGGCAATGCTCGACTCGGCGACCGTAACCATGTCGTCCAGGGCGTGGCGGCCGATGTCGAACGCGAGGTCATCGACATCGCCGGCAAGACCGTCGGCCAGCGTAGGCAGCGACGGGATGGACACGAGCGACGACGCCGCGAGCGAGCGCGCCATCGCCGCCGTATTCACGCTCTGCGCGCCGACGATGCGCGTGTCCGGCGCGACGTGTCGCAGCAGCACGCCGCAGCCGCCCAGCAGTCCGGCGCCGCCCACCGGCGTGACGAGGGTCGCGACGTTGGGCAGCTCCTCGAGGATCTCGAGTGCCACCGTTCCTTGTCCGGCGATGAGGGCGTCGCCGGTGCACGGATGGATGAATGTCGCGTCGTGCTCTCGGGCGAACGCAATCGCTTTCGCCATGGCCGCATCATAATGTGGCTCGTCGGCGTTCACGGTGGCGCCGAGTGCTTCGATGCCTTCGCGTTTGACGCGGGGGGCGGTGCGCGGGATGAAGATGGTTGCGGGCGCATGGAAATGGTTTGCGCTCCAGGCGACGCCCATCCCGTGGTTGCCCGCCGACGATGCGACGATGCCGCGCGCGCGTACGTCGGAGGGGAGTGTGGCAACGGTATTGAAGGCACCGCGAAGCTTGAACGACCCGGTGATCTGGGTGCATTCGAGCTTGAGGTAAACGTCGCGGTTGGCGCGCTCGCTCAGCGCGAGCGAGAGGCGCAGCGGCGTTCGGCGCACGACATCGCGGATGCGATGCGCCGCGGCAAAGATCTCGGTTGGGCGTAGGTCGCGGAACATTCTGGCATGGTACGTGAATAACAGAAAGAAGGAAGAGGGAAGACGTCGAGGATCGTGACGGATGGGGAAGACGGTGCGTCATAGGGGAGACGCAGCGTACCCAAGCTTGACCGGCCCTAGCGAAGCGAGTAGCATTCTACAGCTTGTTGCGGCCCCGCCACGCGCGGGGCTTTTGACAAGCGGGGCGAGACGGGAGCAGAAACGACCCGATCGCTGCAAGTGGTTGACGGGGCTGTAGCTCAGCTGGGAGAGCGCTGCAATCGCACTGCAGAGGTCAGGGGTTCGATTCCCCTCAGCTCCATGGCATGCCGGCTGCTTCGGATCGCCGGAAGCCAAAGTTCTGCGGCGTGCGCCTTCGATCGGTAGGACATAGAGTTCCAATGACGGAGGTGTCACCCGCTCTGCGAAGGGGTTCAATAGCCCGCCATCGTTCGGTAGGACGGAGAGTTCCAATGACGGTGAGCGTGGCGTCTCCCTCGCGGATCTGACGGAGTAGGAAGAATGACTGGCTGAGCGCCGCGGTGGTCCGCGGCGCTCTTTTGTTATTGCCCACCCGGTTGTGCGAGCTGCGCGACGTCGGCGCGAAGCGCGGACAGCGTTTCGCCCGCGAAGCGGTCGAACTCCGCTTCCGCGCCTGTCCGGAAATCTTCGACGGCTGCATCGCCGAGTCCGCCGAGCCAGCGCATGATGCGGCTTTCGCGGACGGCGAGATCGTACTCGCGAAAGATGATGGACGGCGCATCTTGGCCCTCGCCGTCGCGGATGTCGAACGTGAGGCTGGCGCCCGATCCCTGGAAGGGGCGTTCGAGTGGCGCGTTGAGCATCGTTTCGACGAGCGGCGGCAGCTGCCAGTCCGGCTCCGTGCGGAAGGTGGCCGTGAAGGCGTGTTCGTTAGGCGCGCGCGTGACGGTGACGTCGCCCAACAGATTGGCGAGACCGACGTGGAAGATGAACGTGCGGGTGGATGCGTCGATGCGGACGCGCAGGCGGTCGGGCATGCGGTCCGGCGGGCCGCGGAGCGGGGCCAGGTTCCCGTTGGCGACCCGCAGATCGAGGGACCAGGTGTCGCCGCGCTTGGCGGCGTCCCACCAGGCGCGGTTGGCGTCGTCGAAGACGAGGATCTCGCCGCCGGTCGGCGAGACGTAGTGCGACAGGTAGTGCGCGAGGCGCGGGAAGGTGTTCGTTAGGCGATCGGCGTGGATGGTGCCGGCGAGGTGGACGTTGGCGCCGCCGTCAGCGTTGGCCGAAAAACGCAGCGTGTCGAGCGACACCGCGCGGCCCAGGGCCGCCGTGGTGCGCGGCAGGTCGTGGTGCAGCGCCGTGCGGGCCGCGGCCGTGTCGCCGCCGTGGCCGGCGGCGGCGAGGAGCGCGGTGAGCGCGTCGCCTAACTGATTGCCGGTGATGGGCCCGACGGCGAGCTCGTCGCGGACGTTCCATGCGTAGTCGTCGTTGTTGATGTGCGTTAGGCGCATCACGCGGCGATAGTCCGCGGGTTGGAGCGGGGGCGGCGCGTCGCCGGCGACGGCGAGCGCATAGCGGCCTGGTGTGCCGCGGCCCGAGAGCACAAGGGTGCGCTTGCCGCCGTTGGTCGCCGTCCAGGCGGAGGTGTCACGGAAGAGCTTGGATGGGACGAGCGCGGACTTGGCGAACCGCGGGCGGAGAGCGTCGAGGCGGGCATCGCGGTCGTGCGGGCCGAAGCGTGCGGCGAGGGACGCGAGCAGTTGATCGGATGCGCTCGGGGCGCCGAGGGCGACCGCAGGGGCGCGGCATGCCGCGAGGGCGACGACGGCGGCGAGGGCGAGTCGGGAGCGGGCGCGGTACGACACGCGCGCAATCTCGACGGAGGGCGAGCGGGGCGGAAGGCCCAAACTGTCACGCGCCGATACAGCGACAGGGCGCGGCGGGTTGCCCGCGCGTGCCTAACCGAATGGACACCGGCCCGCGCGCCTCTTGCACGTTCAGTGCGCGACGATAATCGTGTAGTGCGCCGGCCTCGCGAACGGCGGCGCTACCCGATTTCAACGTTAGGCACCAAGGAGATACTCGTGCGGCGTTTCGGCGTCGTGTGCGCGATCGCGCTATTCGTGGGATGCAGTGGCTCGACATCGGTTCGCCCGTTCGGCGGCGCGTACGATTTGATCAGCGTCGAAGGAAAGCAGGTTCCGCAGCCCTTGTATGCGGGCACGACGACACCGGAGGTCGAGAGTGGCACGCTGAACGTCGGTCCTGATTCTCTCGGCGTGACGCTGTCGCTGCAGCCTGTAGATAGTGCCGGACGGCCGACGGGCGAGGTCGAACAGCTCGCGGGCGCCGTGCCGTACGTGCGTCACGGGGACTCGCTGTTCACCGCTATCGACACATCGGGGCGGGGCGACGCTCTGCTGCCGACCGAACCGGACGTACCAGTCGGTACGATCCTCGGCAGCAGTGTCATCGTAGTGCTGTACCTTCCGGTAGCTACGAGTACCGGATTCACGGTGCTACCGCGGCACTTTCTGTTCATTCCCGCGCAATAGACCGATGCGCCGCAGCGTTCGTTAGGCGAGGCGTCCAATCGTACCCGCCCCGGCAATCATGTGTGCTGCCGACACGCCCAGCTGCTGCGCTCTACCTTCACGTTAGGCACATGCGAACGTACATCCAATCCGTTGGCGTTGTGTGCGCGGCGACCCTCATCCTTGCGTGCAGCGGGTCGACGTCCGTTCGCCCGATAAGCGGCACATACGATCTGGTCAGCATAGACAGCAGGCCTGATCCACAGCCGCTCTATCCCGGCACGACCACTCCCCAGCTCGTGGGAGGGACGCTAACCGTTGGCCCGGACACGCTGAACGTGACGCTGTCGCTACAGTCGGTTGACAGTACGGGACGACCGATCGGCGACATCGAACCGGCGGTGTACGAGATACCCTACACCCGGCACGGCGACACGCTGGTAACCTCGAACAACAACAGCGTGGTGAGCGGCGATCCGCTGCTCCTTGGCGGCGACACCTCGGCCGACGTCGGTGCGGTCATCGGCAGCGATGTTCAGCTAACGCTGGTGCTGGGTGTGCAGTCGATCACCGGGTTCACCCCTGCAACGCACCAATATCTCTTTGCGCCGGCACGCTGACCCGTGACGCGACCCATGATTCGCCTAACGATAGTCGCGACCGCCGCGCTCGCGGCCTGTAGCGGGTCCACGTCGGTGCGTCCGTTCGGAGGCACCTACGCATTGGCGACGGTGAACGGTAGTCCACTCCCGCAGCCGGAATATCCGCAAGCGATCAATCCGATGATCGCCGGGGGCACGTTGACCGTCGGCCCCGACACACTCTATTTCGTGCTGTCGCTACAGCCCGTCGATGCGGGCGGACACGCGATAGGCGACGCCGTCGCGTTTGAATCGCGAATTCCGTATTCGCGTCAGGGTGATTCGTTAGTGCTCGAGGGCGAAGGGCCGGGCAGCGGCACGATTTTGGGGAGCAGTGTACGATTGGTGCTCGTCACCCCGCCGTCGAGCGTCGGGTTTAGCGCGCTAAACAAGTATCTATTCACGCCGCGATAGACCGGCAGCCGCGGCTTGAGGTCGTCACATTGCCTGGGTACATTAAGCCTTGGTTCGGAAGACGGACAATCGATCGCACTGCCCCTTGGTGTAACTGGCAACACGCCTGACTCTGGATCAGGAGAGTCCTGGTTCGAGCCCAGGAGGGGCAACTGCAAAAGGCGTCACGACATCATATGGTGGCGCCTTTGTCGTTTTTGCTCGGAATTACGCGAGCGCGCAGCCGCGCATCCGATCGCGAGGATCCACTGGGAGCGGCCCCACTCCGACGCGTCGTCATTTGATCAGCGGATGAACCCACGTGTTGGACCACTCCACGGTGATCGAGCCGGGAAGCGGCGACCATCCCCATGTAACGTTCGCCGTGAACCCCATGAACGTCAGCGCCGTCGGTCCCCAATACGACGACTTGATCGAAAAGAGCAGACTGCCACCGATACTCATTCCGCCGAAAATTTTTGGCCCAACGCTGGCCTGAAAGCAAAGGAAAGGGCCCGCGAAGTCGCTCGGTGTGCCGAAGATGAACGTCCACTCGCCTCCGCCACTGATGCCCCCAAAGAGCCCGAGCACGACGCCGGCACTTCCGAAGATGCCGAACTCTGGAGTCGTCGATCCGTAGACGCCGCCAGACGCGTTGAACCCGGCGATCCACCCCGCGGTCCCCGTTGGGCCAAATGCGACGGTCAGGTCGTGGCTGTGGTGCGATGCCATGGGCACCACCGGAGACGGCATAACCGACACTGTCGGCGGCGTCTCACTGATCTCGAGCGCGTCGAGTGCGCATCCCAGTCTTGAATTGAGCGGTCTCCCGAGTTCCAGCGAGGCCTTGAGCACACCGCGTTCTGTCGGTGTGCGCGACGCCGTTGAGGGTGCGTACACGATCTTGCCCCGACTTGGGTCGGGCCGGACGGTCAATTGCGATAGGTCGAGCCGAAGATGTTGCAACACGGCGCCCTCTATGGCGTGCGATAACGCACAAGTCGAAGCCAGTCCCGATAGATCTCTGCCGCCGGGCCAGCCCAAGCAGCGTTTACAACTCGCAATTATGTGCGCCGGCATCACGCTGTCCAGGTGTCGGCACAGCCCGTGCGCCATGACTGGCCGGTTAGTCCTGGGATGCTGCGTTAGATATCGTTCCGCTCCTATTGCATCGAGCGCCCCCGGCCCAGAGTGTTCGGTTCGAGACCCGGGAAGCACAACTGCAAAGGCGTCACGACATCACGTCGTGGCGCCTTTGCTGTTTGATGACTCGTGGTGGATGTTGTGCGCATTGCAGCGGCCGCACGACGCGCCACCAAGTCTAGTTCGTCACGACGATCGTTCCGACGAACATGGGATAGAGCGACGGCGGGTGAAACGTGCAATGGTACGTGAACGTGCCCGTTTGGCTGAAGGTGAACTTGAACGTCGCACCGCTCCCACCGGCACTCGGCGGCGTTAGGCCGCCGGAATCCCATAGGCCAGTGTCGCTCGTGGTGCTGTGCTCCGACGGACCGTTGTTCATCCACTGCACCGTCGTGCCGACCTTGACCGTGTCCACTGCGGGCGTGAACATGAAATCGGCGATCGTGATGCTGGCGCCGCCGGTGGCCGGCGGCGGCTTATTTGGGGTGCCGGTGGGACTCGAGCTGCTGCTGCCGCACGCAGCGAGCGCGACAACGATGCCGACCGTCACGAATTGGGATAGGCGCATGTGCACCTCGGTGCGCTAGGCCGACGCCTGTCACGAGCCGCCTGCTCGAGAGGACATCTCTCGGCGCGAGGGCGAACGGCTCAATCGAGCGGCGGGCGCGTGTCGAACGAGACGCCTGCATGCGTTGGGCATGCAGCCCTCCTCGTTCTCATTGACTCCCTGTGGCGCAACAATCGTTCTTCGGTCGCGGCGCTCGCGCGTTCACACGCGCATCGCGGCGAACGGCATGTTTGGCAGGGCCGAGGGTCAGAGATGTAAGACCAGCGACGCCACGTCTGGTCGGTCATTGTGCGCGCAAAACCGGACACATCCTTCTCCGACCAGCATCGGGCGTGATGCTGCTCCAACCTGAGCTCGGTGCATTGCCGATTGGGGCGCGACGCGACACGCCTAACGGTACGACACGTTAGGCCCGCTTGGTCGACTCCTGCAGACGCGCCGACCGTCGAGCAGCGCTACATGCCGGCGCGCCGCACGCTGTCGGCTATGAGTGCCGACGTGTTGCACACGGACACGTCCGCGCTTCCCTCGCGATGCACGATGACCGCGCCCGTGTCGGCATGTGGCGGCCGTCCGCTCGCCGTCCACGTCGACAGCGTTCCTGCCGTTGAGCTGTCACCCAGCGTGAACCTCAACTCGGCGCCCGAATCGTCGGTCCGCCAAAGCGACACCGTCACGACGCCGGTGGTATCCCGCGTCCAATGCGCCAAACCGACGGCCGGAGTCAGGGCGCCCCAACGGCTGAATGCCGCATGCGTCACGACGCATGCGTTAGGCACGACCCCGTCGAGGCCCACGTTCCGGCGCGAGGACTCGAGCCCGCGTTGGGCCGCGGCGGCGAAGCTTACCATGGGGATGGAGTCTCTCGTTAGGACGAGCTGGACGATGGTACAGGACGACGCGCCAGCGGCCGTGTCGACATTCGCACACGTCCGGTCGCCCCAGGCGATGCCCGTGTTCTCATGCGCCGACGCGCGCAATCGAATTCGTCTCGCGTCACTGCACCCCCGACACCCAGGGCGAGCATATTATCATTGCCCTTGTACACGGTTCGTACCCAGAGCGCCAACGTTGTCGGTGTCGGCCGCTCCACCCCATCGAGGCTGACGTCGTAGGACGTGATGGGGCTGCTCAATATCGGCGGTCGAGTTAGCCTGGCTCGCGTCCTACCGAACACGCACGTCATTCCGCCTAACGTTACCACCACCGGAAGGGTTTAGCAAAATCTCGAATACCAACGGGGAGTACCGATGACGAGAAAGATCATTGCCATCACCCAAGTCACCGTGGACGGCGTCATGCAGGGTCCTGGTGGCCCCGAGGAGGATCCGAGCAACGGATTCACGCACGGAGGTTGGGCCATGCCCTTCGTCGATGACGCCGCGGGCAAGGTCATCGATCAGCTCATGGCCGGAGAGTTCGACATGCTCTTGGGGCGCCGGACGTACGACATCTTCGCCAACTATTGGCCGCACCAGAACAACACGATCGCGAACGCGTTCAACAAGGCGACGAAATACGTCGTCACGCACCGGCCCGACCGCCTCGACTGGAAGGTCTCGAAGCCCATCGGCAATGACGTCGTCGCCGAGCTCGGCCGTCTCAAGGCATCGGCCGGGCCGGAGCTGCACATCTGGGGCAGCAGCGAATTGCTGCAGACGCTGCACGCCGCCGAGCTCGTGGACGAATACCGTCTCTGGGTCTTTCCAGTCGTGCTCGGCAACGGGAAGCGGCTGTTCGAGAACAGCGCCCCGCCACGTGGCCTTTCTCTGGTTGCAACCGGGAGGACGCCAACGGGCGTCCTCTTCAACACGTACCGCCTGGGTGGTCCCGTTCGCACGGTGTGAGTCGGCGCCTGTCCTAACGCCCGGCCACACGCGGCCCGTTCGCGCGTAACGGCTGCCTAACCGAATGGATACCGGCCCGTGGGCTCTTGCACGAGCATCGTATTGGTCCCTGTCGACACGGCGGGCTGGGGCGACGCATTGCGCATCGGCGGCGAAGTGCCAAGCGCAAGCCAGCAAATCGGCACCGTGCTCGGCTATGGGGCGGACGGATAGTCAGCGGCTGCCCCATCGACACCGGCGAGAGCTTCTACATTTAGAGGCCCACCGCTTCGCGTGTATTCATGAGGGCAGGCGATGACTGTGCAGTCCAGCACCCAATCCATAGTGCCACGCCACTGCCTGGCGCCGAGCCGCGCTCATGGAGTGGAAGCAACGGCGGCATCCGGCGGCGCCTATCGGCGAATGTTCCCCGAATTGCCCGCGCTGCCGAGTGACGAGGCTTTTCTTCGGAAGCTCGGGACATCGTGTGGACTCGAGGGCTCGAGCGCGGTCCCGGACGAGAAATACGATGCATCGGGAGCGGCCGGATGGACCGTGATCGGACAGTTCATCGCACACGACATCACGGCGGATCGCTCGCCACTGGTAGATCGGGCCAACGTCGAGGCGCTCGAGAACGTGCGGCGCCAGAAGCTGAATCTCGAGTTCCTCTACGGCTCGGGTCCGGCCGGTGATCCCTACCTGTACGATGTGCACGACACCGCCAAGCTCCTGTTAGGCATCAACGACGCGGGCGATGCCGACGATCTGCAGCGCAACGCGCAGGGCATCGCGATCATCGCCGATCCCCGAAACGATTCGCACCTGCTCGTGTCGCAGATGCAGGTGCTGTTCAGCAAGTTCCACAATCGGATCGTCGATTGGCTGCGCGAGAAGGGCACCGCCGAGGCGCACATTTTCGCCGACGCCCAACGACTCGTGCAGTGGCACTATCAGTGGATCATCTTGCACGAGTTTCTCCCCGAGTTGATCGGTGGCCCGCTGACTAACGCAATCATCGCCGGCGATTCGCGCTACTATCACCCCGGCGCTGATCCGTTCATCCCGCTCGAGTTCGCCGATGCCGCGTATCGCTACGGCCACGGGCAGCTTCGCGAGAGCTATCGGCTCAACACCACCAGCGCAGCGGTGCCGCTCTTCCCCGAGCTCGTGGGGTTTCGACCGGTGCCCGCATCGCGCGTCGTCAACTGGGCGGCGTTCTTCGATGTTCCCGGTCGTACGCCGGCGCAGCGCGCCAAGAAGATGGATGGCCTCGTCTGCTCGTCCATCATGAACCTGCCGCTGGCGCTCACCGGCGACGTAGAAATCGAAGCCTTTCACAGTTTGGCCGCGCGCGATCTGCAGCGCGGCCACGCCGTTGGCCTGCCATCGGGCGAGACCGTTGCGCGGCACATCGGCGCAACGCCGCTCACGCGGGAACAGACCGGTCTCGCCTCACTGGGGTGGGATCAGGAAACGCCGCTCTGGTATTACGTGCTCAAGGAAGCCGAGGTGCAGGGCAACGGGGATCGGTTAGGCGCGGTGGGCGGCCGTATCGTCGGCGAAGTGTTGGTCGGGCTCCTCGATCACGACG
Organism: Gemmatimonadaceae bacterium; assembly: GCA_036376535.1. Classification (GTDB taxonomy): domain Bacteria; phylum Gemmatimonadota; class Gemmatimonadetes; order Gemmatimonadales; family Gemmatimonadaceae; genus JADGGM01. The sequence continues at coordinate 10,993 of DASVAC010000082.1, forward strand.
CAAGCTCGTTCCGTGCGTCGCGGCCCGACTGGCGCCCCGAATTGCCGTCACAGGCGGTCGGGACGTTCACGATGGCGGACCTCGTGATGCTCGCTGACGCACTGCCGAGTTTGTAACCATCGGGCCGGGTTGCTACGCTTCGATACTCGGACCCGATCGACAGCTGAACCAAAACGCGGTGGCGGCATGGCATCTCACTCCCATCCCGGAACTCCAGAAACTCTGGCGATGGGTACGCCCGACACGCTTCTCGCGACAGATCTCCGCGGCCGCCTCCACGAGCGCACGTCCCTCGATCGACTCCTCGATGATGTGAGGAGCGGTCGAAGCCGCGTGCTCGTCCTTCGGGGCGAAGCCGGCGTCGGCAAGACGGCGCTGCTCGAATATCTCGCGGCCAAGGCCTCCGGCTGTCGCATCGCTCGCGCCACCGGAGTCGAGTCCGAGATGGAGCTCGCGTTCGCGGGCGTGCACCAGCTCTGCGCGCCGCTCTTGAGTCATCGCGAACGCCTGCCGCCCCCGCAACGCGATGCACTCGAAACCGCCTTCGGCTTGAGCACCGGCGCCGCGGCAGATCGCTTTCTCGTCGGACTGGCCGTGTTGAGTCTCTTGTCCGATGCAGCGGACGAGCGACCGCTCATCTGCGTCGTCGATGATGCGCAGTGGCTCGACCAGGCCTCGGCTCAGGTCCTCGGTTTCGTCGCGCGACGGCTCCTCGCCGAATCCGTCGCCATCGTGTTCGCCGTGCGCGATACGCGCGAAGACAACGAGCTTGGCAGCCTTCCCGTGATGGTGATCGACGGCTTGAGCGATGCCGACGCGCGCGCTCTGCTCAACTCGGCGATTCCCGGTAAGATCGATGAACGCGTACGCGATCGCGTCGTCGCGGAGTCGAATGGAAATCCGCTCGCACTGCTGGAGCTGCCGAAAGGACTCAGCGCGGCCGAGTTGGCGGGCGGATTCCGCAGTCCCGACGCGCGACCCGTGTCGAGCCTCGTCGAACAGAGCTTTCTCCGACGCGTGCGCTCACTGCCGGTCGAATCGCGGCGCTTGCTCCTCGCGGCTGCGGCGGAGCCAGTCGGCGACGTGATCTTGCTGCGCCGGGCGTCCGAAACACTCGGCATCGGCACCGATGCAGCGGCGCCCGCCGTCACCGATGGTCTCATCGACGTCGGCGCACGCGTGCGATTCCGTCATCCACTCGCACGCTCGGCGGCGTATCGCGCGGCGACGACGCGAGAACGTCAGGAAATTCATCGAGCGCTCGCCGAGGTCACCGATCCGGCCGTCGATCCGGATCGGCGGGCGTGGCACCTCGCGCAAGCGGCGATCGGCCCCGACGAAACCGTTGCGAGCGAATTGGAGCGCTCGGCGGATCGCGCGCAGAGCCGCGGCGGTATCGCGGCCGCCGCGGCGTTTCTCGAGCGAGCGACGGATCTCACGCCCGACCCCGCGCGTCGCGTCGCGCGCGCTCTCGCCGCGGCGCAGGCGAAGTTCGAGGCCGGCGCCGCAAGTGCGGCGTACGAGCTCCTCGCCATCGCCGAGATCGGTCCACTCGATGATCTGCAACGCGCGCGACTCGCTCGCATGCGTGCGCACATCGTTTTCGCGCAGCGACGCGGAAGCGACGCGCCATCGCTGCTGCTCGATGCGGCGAAACGCCTCGAGACGGTTCATCCAGGTCTCGCGCGCGAGACATACGTCGAAGCGCTCGGCGCTGAAATTTTCGTCGGCCGACTCGGCGCGCGCGACGCGGTGCGCGTGGCAGAAGCGGCTCGCGCGGCGCCGGCGGGGCCGGACCCTCCGCGTCCCACCGATCTCTTGCTCGATGGGCTGGCGACGCGATTTGCCGATGGATACGCGGCGGGAGTCGAGCCGCTCAAGAAGGCGCTGCGCGCGTTTCGTGAACACGCCATTCGCAGCAAGGATGGAATCATTCGCTGGCTGTGGACGGCGTGTCCCGTCGCTCCCGAGCCCATGGCTGCCGACTTGTGGGACGATGAGTCGTGGCACGAGCTGGCCACACACGCGGTGCGGCTCGCGCGCGACGCCGGCGCGCTCGCCAGTCTGCCCATAGCGCTCAGCTACCGCGCGGCGGTGCACGTCCACGCGGGAGAGTTCGCCGCTGCCTCCGCGCTCATTCACGAGGCCGATGCGATCACCGAGGCCACCGGCAACGCGCCGCTGCGCTACACGTCGTTGGCGCTCGCCGCGTGGCGCGGCGAGGAAGTTCCCGCCGTTAGGCTCATCGAATCGAGCGTCAAAGAGGCGACGGCGAGGGGTGAAGGACGCGCCCTCGGCCTTGCAGGCTACGCGACCGCGGTGCTGTACAACGGACTCGGCCGCTACGGTGCAGCGCTCGCCGGAGCGCAGCAGGCATGCGGCCACGATGACCTGGGGTTCTTCGGCTGGTCGCTGGTCGAGCTGGTCGAGGCTGGCGTCCGCAACGGCGCCCTCGACATCGCGTCCGATGCGCTCAGACAGTTGCGGGAACGTACAAGTGCAGCCGGAACCGACTGGGCGCTCGGCGTTCTCGCGCGATCGAGCGCGCTCCTCGAGCACGGACGGTCGGCGGACGCCCTCTATCGCGAAGCGCTGACGCGGCTCGAGCGCTGTCGGATCGTCGTGCATTTGGCGCGCGCGCACCTGGTGTACGGCGAGTGGCTGCGTCGCGAGAACCGCCGCGTCGACGCGCGCGAGCAATTGCGGGTCGCGTACGACATGCTCGTCAGCATCGGCGCCAACGGTTTCGCCGAGCGTGCGCGGGGCGAGTTGGCGGCGACGGGGGAGACCGTGCGCAAACGCGTGTTCGAATCGCGTGACGAGCTCACCGCTCAGGAAGTACTGGTTGCTCGCCTCGCGGCGCAGGGCCGCACCAATCCTGAGATCGGTGCGCAGCTCTTCATCAGTCCGCGCACCGCGGAATATCACCTGCGCAAAGTCTACACCAAGCTCGGCATTACGTCTCGGCGAAGCCTCCGCGATGCCATTCGTGATGTGGCGCCCTCGGCGCCTTCACCGGTGATGTAGCGGCGCCGACTAGGGAATTCGACGGACGCGATCCGTCGCCCGCTGCTGCAACGTGCTCCCTCGTTCACCTTCCACAAGGAGCATGTCATGAGCACCATCACCACGAATGACGGCACCCGACTCTACTACAAGGATTGGGGCCGGGGTCCCGTCGTCATGTTCTCGCACGGCTGGCCGCTCAATGCCGATGCGTGGGACGGACAGATGTTGTTCCTGGTGCAGAACGGCTTCCGCACGATCGCGTACGATCGGCGTGGCCACGGTCGGTCGAGCCAGCCGTCATCCGGTAACGACATGAACACCTACGCGGACGATCTCGCCGCGGTAATCGATGAGCTCGACGTCCACGACGTCACGCTCGTTGGTCACTCGACCGGAGGTGGCGAAGTCGCGCGGTACATCGGGCGCCATGGCACATCGCGGGTCGCGAAGGCGGTATTGATCGCCGCGGTGCCGCCGCAGTTGATCAAGACGAAGGACAATCCCGAGGGACTCCCAATCGAGTTGTTCGATGGATTGCGTAAGGCGCTTTTCGATGATCGCGCGCAATTCTACAAGGACTTCGCGATGCAGTTCTACGGGGCGAACCGGACCGGGTCGAAGGTGTCAAAGGGCATCCTCGATCAGTTCTGGCTCTGGAGCATGCAAGCCGGCTTGCTCAACTCGTACGAATGCATCAAGGCGTTCTCGGAAACCGACTTCTCCGGCGACTTGAAGAAGTTCGACGTGCCGACGCTGCTGCTCCATGGCGAAGACGATCAGATCGTTCCGATCAAGGACTCGTCGATCCGGTCCGCGCGGCTCATCAAGGGCGCCAAGGACGTGTACTATCCGGGGGCGCCGCACGGCCTCACGTCCACGCACCAGAATCAGGTGAACGCCGAGCTCCTCCAGTTCCTGCGCAGCTCGCCGGCGCCGCGGGCGCGCGAGCGCGAGATGGCCGGGAGCGCGGTTGCCTAACGCTGCCTAACGAGGAGACGCATCATGCAGATCGTGATCATCGGCGGGACGGGGCTGATTGGGTCGAAGCTCGTCGCCTGCCTGCGAAAGGATGGCCATCAGGCCGTGCCGGCGGCGCTGAACACGGGGGTCAACACCATCACCGGCGAGGGATTGGCGCAGGTGCTCACCGGCGCGGATGTCGTGGTCGACGTGTCGAACTCGCCCTCGTTCGAGGACGCGGCCGTGCTCAAGTTCTTCGAGACGTCGACGCGCAACCAGCTCGCGGCGGAAGCCGCGGCGGGTGTGAAGCATCACGTGGCGTTGTCGATCGTCGGGTGCGACCGGATGACGGACAGCGGCTACATGCGCGCCAAGGTTGCGCAGGAGAAGTTGATCAAGGGCTCGGGCAGGCCGTACTCGATCGTCCGCGCGACGCAATTCTTCGAGTTCGCCAAGCGTATTGCGGACGAGGCGACGGACGGGACCACGGTGCACCTGCCGCACGTGCTCTTCCAGCCCATGGCGGCGCAGGACGTGTCCGCCGCGGTGTGCAAGGTGGCGGAGGGACCGCCGCTCAACGGCGTGGTGGAGATCGGCGGGCCGCAGCAATTCGGCTTCGACGACTTCGTTAGGCACGCACTCGGCGCCTATCACGACGCGCGACAGGTGGTGGCCGATCCGCACGCGCGCTATTTCGGCACCGAGCTGGTCGAGCGCAGCCTGGTGCCGGGTACCAACGCCCGGCTCAGCACGATTCGATTCGACGACTGGCTGCATCAGTCGAAGGCCGCGGCGGCACCTGCCTAACCGGGCACGCCGCCTCACTCACGCAGGATCACTCCGTACGGTATGGATGGCGCGGCGCTCGGGAGGAACCGAGCGCCGCGCCATCCGTCCCCACGCCTCTCTCACGAGGAGAACACGGTCATGTGTACCTTCAAGATCTCCGCGGCAGCATTCGCGGCGGGCATGCTCTGCCTCGCCGGCGCTCGAGCGCGCGCGCAGGAACCCAAGGTCACGCCGGTGATGATGAAAAACCTGACCGACATCCCGGGCAAACAACTCGTGGTGCTCACGGTCGAGTATGCGCCCGGCGGAGCCGACGCGCCCCACCGGCACAACGCCGATGCGTTAGTCTACGTGTTGCAGGGCTCGGTGATCGAGCAGGTGAAGGGGGGCAAGCCGGACACGCTCACGGCCGGACAGACGTTCTACGAGGGACCCGCAGACATCCATATTGTAGGACGGAACGCGAGCCAGACCGAACCGGCGAAGTTGGTGGCGATCCTGGTGAAGAAACAGGGCGCGCCGCCGGTGGTGCCGGTGAAGCAATCGCCATGAGGCGGGCGACGCCCGCTCGCCTAACGGGCAACGGAGCGCCGATGGGGAAAGGACGAATCGAAGCATTCAGCGACGGCGTCTTGGCGATCATCATCACCATCATGGTGCTGGAGATGAAGACGCCGTCCGGCGTGAGCTTGAGCGCGCTCAGACCGTTGGCTCCGGTCTTTCTGAGCTACGTGCTGAGCTTCGTGTACGTCGGCATCTACTGGAACAACCATCACCACATGCTGTACGTCACCCGGCGCATCAGCGGCGGCGTGATGTGGGCCAACCTGCATCTCTTGTTCTGGCTGTCGCTGGTGCCGTTCGTGACACGGTGGATGGGTGGCAGCCATTTCGCATCGGGGCCAACGATGCTGTACGGCGTCATCCTCTTGCTGTGCGGGTTCGCATACTGGTTGCTGCTGCACGCGATCGTTGCCAACGAGGGCCCCGGCTCCACGTTGGCCACCGCGGTGGGGCGTGACCGCAAGACGACGTTCTCGCTCTCGGCGTACGCGGTGGCGATCGCGTTGGCGCTGGTGCGGCCGTGGATGGCGGGAGCGCTGTATGGCCTCGTCGCGCTGGTGTGGTTGGTTCCGGATCGTCGCATCGAGCGCGAGTTGTCGCGCGCGTCGCGGAAGGCAGGAGCCGCGGAAGAGTTGTGACGATCGGTTGCTAGCTCAGGCGTCCGTTAGGCCGGCGTCGCATCTCGGCCACCACCATCCTTGCAGAGGGGGCTGAGATCGACGCTCATGTAGAAACGGGCAAAGCACCTTTGCAGCCGAGCGCTTCGTGCTTTGTCTGTTCTGTCCATGCTTTGTCCGTTCTGTCCGTGCTTTGCCCGTTTCAACTTCAGCGTAGATCTCAGCCACGCTTGCGATTGGCCTCCGCACACTCTATATCGACTGTGCCTTGGGCTGCACCGAGCGGCCCGCACCCGTCCCGCTTCCACCAACCATCCCTCGAGGTCCGCTCGATGTCGCGCTCTCTTCGCGCCGCCCTGCGCCTGGCTGCGGTTGTCCCCCTGCTCGCTGTCGCCGCAGCCACGGCGCACGCTCAGAAATCCAAGTCCCGCGCCAAGGAATCGAAGAATCAAGCCGCGTCGCAAGCGGCAAAGGGTTCGGGGCCCGACTCGACGTTCCTGTCCACGCTCAAGTGGCGCTTCATCGGGCCCGAAGGAAATCGCGCCGACGCCATTGCGGGTGTACCTGGTGATCCCAACGTCTATTACGCGGGCGCGGCCAGCGGCGGCGTCTGGAAAACCACCGACGGCGGCGCGCACTGGAATCCGATCTTCGACGATCAGCCGGTGCAATCCATCGGCTCGATCGCCGTTGCACCATCGGATCCGAACGTCGTCTACGTCGGCACAGGCGAGCCGTACCTCCGGAGTCACATCTCGGTCGGCTGGGGCATGTTCAAGTCGACGGACGCCGGCAAGACCTGGTCGCGCGCCGGTCTCGAGAACACGGGACGCATCTCGCGCATCGCCATCGACCCGTCCGATCCCAATCGTCTCTTCGTCGCGGCACTCGGCACCACGTACGGTCCGGAGCCGGATCGCGGCGTCTTCCGCAGCACCGACGGGGGCAAGACGTGGACGAAGGTGCTCTTCGTCAACGACTCCACCGGCGCCGTCGATGTGCTGTTCAACCCGAAGAATTCGAGCATCCTGTACGCGAGCACGTGGCAGATCGCGGTGCACACGTGGGGACGCGAGAGCGGCGGCGCCGGCAGCGGCATCTGGAAATCGACCGACGGCGGCACCACCTGGTCGCGCCTAACTGGACACGGCCTCCCCACGCGGCCCGTCGGGAAAGTCACGTTAGGCATTAGCCCGGCCAATCCGCAGCGCGTGTACGCGCAGATCGAAACCGGCGACGGTGTGCCGTGGCACGGCACGCCCACGGATACGGGACGCCTCTGGCGCTCCGATGACGCCGGCGGCTCGTGGAAGCTGGTGAACAGCGACCTCGAGATGATGGGACGTACCGCCTATTACTCGCGCATGGGCGTCATGCCGGACAACGCCAACGAGGTGTACTTCCTCGCCGCCGACTTCACCAAGACGCTCGATGGCGGCGTCACGATCATCGACCTCCAGGGCGACCAGTTCCCGCGCGGCGACCACCACGACATCTGGATCGACCCGACGAACGGAAACCGGTTCGCGGTCGCGCACGACGGGGGCGTCGCGATCACGATGAATCGCGGCAAGAACTTCCTGCGCGTCCAGCTGCCCATCGCGCAGGTGTACCACGTGACGGTCGACAATCGCATTCCATACGATGTGTACGGCAACAAGCAGGATGGCACCTCGTACATGGGACCGAGCAACTCGAAGCTCGGCGCCGACGGCGGAATCTGGCGCGGCGAATGGCGCAGCGTCGGCGGCGGCGAGAGCGGCTTCGCGATTCCCGACACGGTGGACTCGAATCTCGTGTGGTCGAGCGCGTCGGGCTCGGGCGCGATCGGCGGCATCGTCGTCCGCTACAACGTCCCGACGCACATCATCAACAACGTCGAGGTGTGGCCGGAGAACGTCGCCGGTGCGCCGGCCGACATGGTGAAGTACCGCTTCGTGTGGAACTTCCCGCTCATGATCTCGCCGCACGACCACAACACGATCTACACCGGTTCGCAGTTCGTGCACCGCACGACGAACGGCGGCCAGAGCTGGGACGTCATCAGCCCCGACCTCACGCGCAACGACAAGTCGAAGCAGGGCATCTCCGGCGGCCTAACGCCGGACAACATCGGCGTCGAGTACGCCGACGTCATCTACTGGATCGCCGAGTCGCCGCTGGCGAAGGGCGAGCTGTGGGTGGGCACGAACGACGGCCTGGTGCAGCTGACGCGAGACGGTGGAAAGGCCTGGTCTAACGTGACTAACTTGCCGAGCGGGTATCCGACGTTAGGCACGGTGTCGAGCATCGAGCCGTCGCGGTTCACGCCGGGCACCGCGTACATGGCGATCGACGGACACCAGGTGAACAACTTCGATCCGTGGGTCTATCGGACCACGGACTGGGGCAAGACCTGGACGCTGATCACGCACGGTATTGCCAAGTCGCCGATTTCGTACGCGCACACGATCTACGAGGACCCGGCTCGCAAGGGCCTGCTCTACCTGGGCACCGAAGGCGGGATGTACGTGAGCTTCGATGCCGGCGACAACTGGCTGCCGCTCCAGAGCGGTCTGCCGCACGCGCCGGTGTACGGCGTCACGGTGCAGCCGCACTTCCAGGATCTCGCGATCGGAACCTACGGCCGCGGATTCTGGATCCTGGATGACCTCACGCCGTTGCACCAGTGGAGTCCGGAGCTCACGTCGAAGTCGTTGGCGCTGCTCGAGCCGCGTCCGCAGTATCGCTTCCGCGGCGTCGCCGAACCGGCCACCGAGCTCGATGACATCGTGGCGGGCAAGAATCCCGCGGACGGTGCGACGCTCGACTTCTGGGTCAAGTCGGCGCCCAAGGACACCACCGACAGCGCGAAGGTGACGATCGCCGACAACGCGGGTGCCGTCGTGCGCACGTTCAGAGTTAGGCCGCACGAAGGACTCAACCGCATTCAGTGGGACCTCTACAGCGATCAAACGAAAGAAGCCAAGTTGCGCGCGAGCCCGATCTACATGAACTGGTTCCAGGTCAAGGCGTCGGGCATGCCCGCACCGGACGTTGGGCGCTTCGCGTTGCTCGAGCCGCCGGGAACGTATACGGTGACGGTCGCGCTCGACTCGTTGCACGATACGCAGAAGCTCACCGTACTGCAGGATCCGGCGAGCGGCGGCACCGAGCAGACGATCGCCGCGCAGCAGGCGCTCGTGCGCACGCTGTACGGCGACATCAACGACGCGGTCGATCAGGTCAACCAGTTGGAGGTCGTGCGGGCGCAGCTCGCCGGGCTCCTAACGCTGGCCGGAAACGACTCGACGTTCGCCGACGTGCGGTCCGAGAGCTATTCGCTGCGCGACAAGCTCGTGAAAGTGGAGGAGCAGCTGGTCCAACTGAAGGTGACGGGCCGCGGGCAGGACGACGTGCGCTGGCCGCCGATGTTGTCGGAGAAGTTGATGTACTTGGCCGACGAGGTGCAGCGGTCCGACGCGGCGCCCACGGACCAAGCGAAGCAGGTGGCCGAGTTGCTGCACGGCCAGTTGCAGACCATCAAAGGGCAGGTCGCGCAGTTCATGAAGACGGACGTGACGGCGTTCAACGACAAGATGCGGGGCCGGAACGTCCATCCGATCATCGGCGAGCGCCAGTAAGTCGTGACGGCGTTTTGCCCCGGCGGCCGTGCTGGTTCAGTTTGCACGTCGACTTTCCCGAGAGGTCAGCAGGGTCTCGCGTGTCCGCCTCCGCTGCCTGACAGGCATCTACGAGTTTGAAGCGGACACACCCAGACACAGCCGGACAAGGCGGACTCATTTGTAATTGCTCGCGATGTCCGCTTCCGACGCAACAACGACGTTCCTGTTTTGTCCGTCCGTGTCCGGCCTCGTCCGCGTTCACAGTCGTGAGGCTTTCAACATCGTCGGAGGCGGATTCGGGAGACGCAGCAGGTCTCACGCGTCCCGAGTCGCTCAACGGCCGCGCCCGAATCGCACGAAACTGAACCACTACTCGCGCGCACGCAATTCTCGAGAAAACAAAGCCTCGCGAC
>DASVAC010000083.1:0-6727 GCA_036376535.1 Gemmatimonadaceae bacterium
TGGTCTCCGCCAATCTGCCGACGGCCGGCGTGGCGGACATCCTCAGTGCACATCCGGCAGATTTTTTCGTCGCCGAGGCGGAAGCCGCGCCTAACGGCATTGTCGCAGTGGCCGGACTCGAGGTGTGCTGCAACACGGCCGTGCTCCGGTCGGTCGCGGTGGACCCCGAGTGGCGCAGCCGCGGGCTCGGGCGCGAGCTCGTTAGGCAAATCGTGTGCGACGCAGAGGCGCGGGGCATTCACGCGCTGTACCTGCTCACGATGACGGCCGAGCATTATTTCCCACGGCTCGGATTCGAGCGGATCGAGCGGTCGTCGGTTCCGCGCGAGATCGCCGAAACGGTGGAGTTCGCGTGCGCGTGTCCAGCCACCGCCGTCGCGATGCGGAGAGCGCTGGTGTGAGAATCGCGCTGGTGTCGGACGTGCACGCGAATCTGCCGGCGCTCGATGCCGTGCTGGCGGCGATCGCCCAGCGCGGCGACGTGGAGGCGACCTATCACCTCGGCGACCTCGTCGGCTATGCGCCGTGGCCTAACGAAGTCGTCGAGCGCATGCGTAGCGCGGGCATGGCCGGCGTGTCGGGCAACTACGATTCCACCGTCGCGACGGACTACAAACATTGCGGGTGCCGGTACGAAGATCCGCGGCAGGAGGCGTTGTCGCACGAGAGTTTTGCGTGGACGCGGTCGCACGTGTCGGCCTCGACGAAAACGTTTCTGGGGCGGCTTCCATTTCGCCTCGATCTGCGACCATTTGGCGGGCACGTTGCCGGGCCAACGCTGACGCTCGTGCACGGCACGCCACTCAACAACACCACCTACTGGGGCGAGGAGCGCCCGGATGCGTTTTGCCTGAAAATGGCGGACGTTGTCGGTGCACGGGTCGGGGATCTCATCGCGTTCGGACATACGCACAAGCCGTGGTACCGGATCGTCGACGGCATCCATTTTCTCAACACGGGGAGCGTTGGACGCCCGAAGGACGGTGACTGGCGGGCCGGGTTCGCGATCGTCGGCATCGATTCGGCGGGAGCGATCACCGTCGAGGTCGTGCGAGTCGAGTACGACATCGAGCGCGCGATCGACGCGATGCATCGCAGCGAGCTGCCTAACGAATTTGGAGAGCATCTGCGATACGGCGGCCAGGTCCCGGCCCCCGCATGACGAGCGCGTTCAAACGGTACGCGGCGGAGTTTCTCGGCACGTTCATGCTCGTCGCGGTCGGACCCGGCGCGGTGATGGTGGCGGCGTCGACGCACACCTTTGGGCAGACGGGGATTTCGCTCGCATTCGGTGTCGTCGTCGCGTTGTGCGTCGCCTGCTTCGGGCACCTGTCCGGCGCGCACATTAATCCCGCGGTGACGATCGGGTTCTGGTCCGTCCGTCGTTTTCCGACGCGCGATCTCGTACCGTACATCGTCGCGCAATGCCTGGGCGCGGTCGCGGCATCCGCGGCGCTGGTCTGGATTCTCGGTCCCGTGGGGAATTTCGGCGCGACAGTGCCAGTCGTGTCGACGGCGCGCGCGTTCGCCGTGGAAGGCGGCTATACCGCGATTCTCGGTCTCGTGATCATGGGTGTGGCGACGGATGCGCGAACGCCGGCAGCGGTTGCGCCGTTTGCCATCGGCGCCACGGTGTTCGCGGGTGCGTTGGTCACCGGGCCGCTCACAGGCGGGAGCTTCAATCCCGCACGCACGCTGGGGCCGGCGTTCGACGGCGGCGTATGGACATCGCACTGGTTGTATTGGGCCGCTCCGGTGTTAGGCATGGTCGTCGCCATGCGCGGGTACGACGCGCTACGCGGAGCATCGGCGCCGCGCGTCACCGGCACGCTCGTTGGCACCGAGGGCTCGATTTGAGCCGACGACCCGGTGCCGTGCGACACGCTCGCCGGCGTTAGGCCGCTTGGCGGCGCGCCGACAGATCGTCAGGAGCCCGGCGGCGGATTGCCGGCCAGGATGCGCAGCACCGGTTTGCCGCCGATGTTCTCGAGCGGGAAATACACGAGATGTGTCCGGGGGTCGACGGCAACCGTGTGCGCGTGCGGCATGACGAGATTGCCATCGTGGTGCAGCGTGATCCCGCCCGCGCCGCCTCGCTCGGTGAACACCGCGACCGTCCCCGACTCGGCCGACACGTAGAGACGCCGCCACGCGGGATCGAACGCCAACACATCCGGATCTTCGCCAACCGCACGCGTCTCGAGCACGCGCATCGTCGCGAGGTCCACCACCGCGAGCGTCGCGTTGCCCTCACCCGCGACGAACGCCACGCGATGCATCGGGTCGAGCGCGATGCCGTGCGGTTCTTTGATTCCCGGCAACGGATAGCGTGCGATGATCTTGGCCGTCGCCGGGTCGAGCGCCACGAGCTCGTTCGACTCGTGCACGGCGACGAGAATCCGTTTTGCGGTCGGGTCGTACACCGTGTTGCCGGCCTCGCCGCCCAACTTCACCGACACCACGAACGCGTTCGTCGTTGCGTCGATCACTCCGTCCGCCTTCCCGCGCTCGTCGGACACGAATACACGCCTAACGCCGGGCGCGTAGGCGATGCCGTCCGGATAGTCGACACCCGGCACGCGCGCCAATACAGCCAGTGACTTCGCATCGACCACGGCGACCTGGTGCCTACCGGTGACGGACGCGTACACGCGTCCAAGCTCCGGCACCGCCCACACGCCGTGCACCCCAGTGAATCCGTCCAGGTTCGCAATCACTCGGCGCGTCGCGACATCGAACACGACGAGCTGTCCGGCGTTCATGTGCGCGATGTAGAGGCGGTTCGACGCGGTGTCGAGACTCTGGTAGTCGAAGCGCACGGCGGGGCCGGGCATCGGCACGTCGGCGACCCGGCGTAGAACCGGTGCCTGGGCGGCGCACGGAGCCGCGAACGCGCAGGCGAGGACCACTATCGTTAGGCGCATGGTGCGATCAGGGTGCGATACGGTGGACGTACTTCACAGTGAACGTCGCGGTCAGCGGGCGAGCGACCGCTCGGCTGTCCGGGAAACGAAACGGCGAAAGGGGGTCGTTGGTATAGCCCGCGTTCCATACCACATACAAGTCGTCGCCAATGACCGGCGTCCAATGGAAGCGGAAATCGAAGTCCGTGCGGTCGAGCGCGGACTCGTACTGGGCAAAGCCGAGGAAGTCCATGCCGGTGGTGAAGGCGTACTCGACACGGCCGGCCGACTGCACCGCCACGAAATGCCCAACGGGCAGCGTGACGTCGGTGCGCGACAGACTGGCGCCCAGGATGAGGTGTCCGCCCGATCGCCACGTGACGCCGCCGTCGGTCTCGGTGCTGTGCCCGTCGTAGAAGGTTCCCGTCGAGAACGATCCGAATCCGCCGATCATGCGTCCGAGCGACGTCTGAAACTGCGCGCCGGTCTGCGTCCACCAATACCGTCCGACGGGAATCACCACGCCTCGAGCGATGGTGAATGGTTCGATCGGCGCGTCCATGTCGCGGATGATCATGACGCTGAACTGATCGCCGCTCTCGAAGACTGCGCCAATCGGGTGCCACTCGATGGAGGCGTTCTGCCAGTCGCGCGCATGCACCAGCGATCCGTCGTGGTTCGCATAAATGTCCCACGACGGCAGCTCGAACTGGAGTTGCCGGATGCCGAGCGCGTGCGGCCGCGGCATGAAGTCGATGTGGCCGTAGGTCTCCCAGGCATCCGTCCGGCTCACGAATCCCAGCGCGGGCGAGAACCCGGCATCGTACCGCGCGAGGCCGACGAAGTTGTCGAAGAGGTCGTTCGGAAAGTCTGTCGCGATGCGCCAGGCGATTTGCGTGCCCGATGTGTGCGGCGTCTGCGTGCCCGCCACCCAGACCGTCGGCTCGATGTTCTGCGTGCCGATGACTAACGGAAAGTCCGCATCGAGTCCCGCCGCGACGTCACTCCCGTGCACGTTCGGTCCGGTGCGAATCGTCGCCATCGCGCCGACATAGGAGCGATCGAACAGGTCGTGCTTCACGCGGACCACCGCATCGTTGTCGTTTTCGTCCCCGCCCGTGCGGGCATCGATGAACCCGATGCTCCACGGGCCCGCTCTCCCGTAGAGGCGGGCGCCGGCCAGGATGGGCGCCACCGTTCCGCTATCCGTTAGGCCAATGCGCCGCGAGTAGAAGAGCAGCGCCTTCTGGTTGAACCCGAACTCGAAGATGCCGCTGGACTCCAGGAAGAAGTCGCGCTTTTCCGGAAAGAAGGTCGGGAAACGCGTCAGGTTGATGACCTGGCTGTCGACTTCGACCTGTGCAAAATCCGTGTTGACCGTGAGGTCGGCCGTCAGGGTTGGCGACACGGCGAGCTTGGCGTCGACGCCGAATTTCCCCGACACACCGGCGCCGCCGGTCGTGTTGAGGACCGAGTCGTGCGGTGCCTGGTGCGCGCTCGCCAGCACATACGGTTTGATCTCGACATCGCGGGTGCGGCTCACTCCGCCTAACCCGAGGAGATCGCCTTCGGTCAGCAGCTGGTCGAGCCCTTCCGTTCGGTGCCACCCACGCCAGAGATCTTCTTCGTTGGCGCGCCGAATGTAGCGCCGTACGTTGAACCCGAACGACGCGCCGGCGCCCGACTTGAATCGCAGCGTGCGAAAGGGAATCCGAAAGACCGCCGTCCATCCGGCGGAATCCCGGCTCGTCGCCACGTACCAGATGCCGTTCCAGTCCTGGTTGGTTTCCTGTGTCGTGATCTGCGCGTCCCAGCGAGCACCATTCGGGTTGGTCTGAAACAGGTACGCGCTGCGCCGATCGTGAAAGCTGTCGATCAAAATGGTGATGTTGTCGTCCGAGGAGAGGTCGGCATCTCGCCGGAGCTGGGTCGACCTGATCCGCCGCGGGTCGCGATCCCAGGCGCGCACCGCGACGTACAGCGCGTCGTGATCGTGCAGCACCTTGACGACGGTTCGCTCACTTCCGTCGCTGCCTTCAGAGGGATCGCGCTGTCGCAACCGCGTGATCGAGTCGGCCTGGTTCCACGTCGCCGGATCCATGCGACCGTCCATCGCGGGTGGACTGGTGATTGCCCGTGCGGTGATCGCGGTGTCGGGCGGCGCTTCGCGCCGCGCCGTGGAGTCCTGCGCCGGTAGAGGCAGACCGATGATCGCGGCGGCGAACGCGAACCATACGGCACGACGGATCAACCGGTCGCCTGTCGCCGCACGTGTCGATGTCGCGGCATCGGTTAGGCGCGCAACGAATCGCGGAGCGGAGCGATCACGCCTTTCCGTTGGGCTTCGCCGATTGCGTCCGTGCGAGCGCCGTCCCCATGGCGCGGGCCAACTTGATCGCATCGTCGTTTGCCCAGTAGTGCATGAAATAGAGGTGCGGCGTATCGCCGATCATGTGGCTGTGGAGCGCCGTGACCTCGATGCCGTTGTCGCGCAGCACGCGGATCACGGGGTTCACTTCGTTGCCGGTGAGCACGAAGTCGCCGGTGATCGCCGCCTTGCCGCCGCCGGTCGACTGAAAGTTGATGGATGTCGCGGTGCCCATCGATGCCGGTACGTCCTCGGTTCCTTCGGTGATTTTGCCGGCGCGCGGCACGCCCACCTGGTACACGCCGCCGCTGGCTTTTCCGTGATAGCCGAGCGCCTTGGCGATCGCTGCCGTGTCGAGGTCGAGCGCGGGCGGAGTGCCCGCGGCCGCGGTGTCGAGCGGTGTCTTGCTCGCCTCGAGCGCGTGTCGGATCGCACGGGCGATCGTGACGGCGTTCCCGCGCGCGGCGATGTGCAGATACATCACGTTAGGCACCGCGCCAAGCAAGTGGTTGTGCAGGGCCGTTTGTTCGACCCCGCCTTGCTGGAGCGCCGAGATGACCGGCTCGATCTCGTCTTCCGTTAGGACGAGGTCGCCCATCGCCATTGCCGTGCCGCCGGGCATCTGCCGGAACGCGACCCACCCACCGAGGGCGAGCGCGGTCCGGACATCAACGTCGCCGACCTTCACATGGAGGTCGCGACGCGGGAAGGAAAACTTCATGACGTCCCCCGGCTGGGCCGAGCCCGTCCGCCCCAACGCTTGCTCGACGGGCGACCACGATGCGGCGCCTTGGGCCAGTGCGACGCTCGGCCGTGCAGCGAGCACGGCCACGATGATGAGAGCGCGGACCGTGTGCGACCACAAACGCGTCATGGACTCCTCCTGGCAGGCATGAACAAACAAGCGTCGGATTCAATTGCGATAATAGCGCCCATCGTGGCGCAGGCAAAGGTGTATCGCCGGTCTCTGCCGCTCCAGTCAATTACATAGACGGCGCGACCCGGGCTCGGCATTGCAGCGCGACGACACGCATTGCGATGATTCAATTGTGATATTATTGATTGATGGGTCTTCGTGGAATCGGGTGGGTGATTGGGAGGAATGTTGCGATCGGGCAGTGACCGTCGGGGGCACGTGAGCACCGTCGGGTCAGATAGTCCTACTCAGTGCCGGGACGCGCATGGTGGGCTTCCTCGCTCTGTTGACACGGATAACATCGGATAACGACACGGATCAGAGCGGATCGCTCAGCGGCGGCGGCAAGGTCGTACTGGCACGTCGTGTCAGGTGTTGTTGGTGACAGCGTGCGACGGGCGAGCAACCCAAGTCGGCAGAACGGACGGCTAGCAGTATGTCTCTGAAAAGATCGGTTCTGGCCATGATGGACGCGCTGTGCGCCGAGCAGGCGAGCGATCCGCTCTGATCCGTGTCGTTATCCGATTTTATCCGTGTCAA
>DASVAC010000084.1:0-13088 GCA_036376535.1 Gemmatimonadaceae bacterium
GGGAAGCGGCGGGCGACGCCGCCTTCGCTTCCCCACTTCCCCAAGCGAGCGTCAGCGAGCGCTTCCCCCACTGCCCAGCCTCGCCCGGAGGACTGCTTCCGTTCATCATTATGCGAACCCCGCTCCTTGAGGAGGACGGCATCTGAAGCACTTTCTCGAGCGCGTCGCCGACCGGTTCGGGTTTGCGCTCATCCGGAAGACAGAACCGCCCGTCGCGCATCCCGACCTCGACCCCGACTTTTTCGCGCTCCACGCGCGGTGCAAGCCGTACACGCTGACGTCGGTGGAGCGCGTGTACGCGCTGCGGCAAGCCGTCACGTACGTCAGCCGCCACGGCATCGACGGCGACATCGTCGAATGCGGCGTCTGGCGCGGCGGCAGCATGATGGCGGCCGCGCTCACGCTGCTTGCGTTAGGCGACACGCGCCGCACGCTGTGGCTCTACGACACCTACGAAGGCATGAGCGAGCCCACCGAGCGCGACGTCAACCGCGGCAACCGCGCGGCGCGGCGCCGCTGGGAGCGCTCGCAGCGCGACGGCCACAACACGTGGAACTATGCGCCGCTCGACGACGTGCGCCAGAACATCGTGTCCACGGGCTACCCCGAGGCCAAGCTGCGCTTCGTGAAGGGCAAGGTCGAAGACACGATCCCGGGCGCGATCCCCGAGCGCATCGCGATTCTGCGGCTCGACACCGACTTCTACGAGTCGACCTACCACGAGCTCACGCACCTCTACCCGTTGTTGGTATCGCGAGGCGTCCTGCTGTTGGATGACTATGGGCACTGGCGCGGCGCACGCGACGCCGTAGACCGATATGTGGCCGAGACGAACCCGCCCATCCTGCTCGACCGCGTGGATTATTCGGGGCGCATCGCCGTCAAGCCGTAGCGCCGCGGATTCTACCGTTAGGCGCTCGCGTCGCGGCTGTGGCTCGTGAAGCCGTCGATCGCGGCGATGAGCTCGGAGAGGTCGAACGGCTTGACCAGATACGGCACGCGGCACGCGTGGATCAGCTCGAATGCGCGGTCGCTCGTGTCGCCGGTGGTGATGAGCGTCGCGTTGCGGAGGTGCGGATAGAGCGCGGCCGCGAGCTCGAAGAATTCGTCGCCCCGTTGGTCGGGGATGCGCAGGTCGACGATCATCGCGTCGAAGTGCTCGTGCCGCAGCAGCGAGTGCGCGGCTTCGGCGGTTTCGGCTGATCGCGGCTCGTAGCCGGCGCGCCTGAGCGCGATAGACAACGCCCGGCAGATGGTGGGTTCATCATCCACCACGAGCACGCGGGGCGTGAGCGGTCGCGACATCATGCGTGACCCGGCCGCGGCGGGCGCGGCGGCGCCTCGCCGCGCTCGAGGACGTGCGCCGAATCGCCGACCACGCGGCGCATCGCCGCCGGCGGCCGATACAACGATCGCACACACTGTGTGACAACCTCGGCCGGCGGCATGCCGTGCATGTCGCGCGACGTGCGCACGTCCGTCGTCATGCGGAGATGGCGCGCGAGAATGCGCGGCGCGACGCGCAGGCGCTGCGCGGCACCTTGCACCGTCATGTCGCCGGAGCGAAGCATTTGATAGGCGCGGAGCACGCGCGCCGTCACGAGCAGCTGCGTCGGCGATGTGAGACCGGCGTCGGTGACGAGACGATGCACGTGGCGCCGTGACATGTTGGCGGCGGCCGCGAGGTCTTCGACCGACGGAAAGCGGTGCGGCGCGGCGAACAGCAGACGGATCGCGCGGACGAGCGGAGCCGGCAGTCGTTCGATCGGCCGGGCGAGCGCGTCGAGCAGCAGGTTCGCTACGGCGTCGGCCGTGAGGCGCAGGATCAGATCGCGAATCGCGGTCGTTCCATCATCGACGCCGGCGAGCAGGAGCCCGCTCATTCCGCCGCTGTGCAGCAGCTGGGGCAGGGGGCTCACGCCGGACGCCGACAGCGCGGTGTAGATCACGCACGGGATCCAGTCGTAGCGGGCGAGGATGGCGGTGAGCTCCCGCACCCGACCTGCGACGCGAGGGTCGGCCGGATCGATGACGACGAGATTGACGGGAGCCGCATCGAGGATCGTCGTTAGGCCCGTTGGGCCATCGATCGCGTCGAGCGCGCGCACGGTGAAGGCGGGCGGCGTCGCCAACCGGATGCGCAGCAGCTTCGGGTCGGGCACCAACGTCACGAGATCCATGCGGCCCACCTGTGTGAAGCGAGATGTCCCGATGGTGTATCGTGTGTCCCCAAAGTGCAGTTCGATGTCCCCAAACTGCACTCTGCGCACGTCCGTGTAGTGCTAGCCTGATGGCGGGCGAGGCACACGTCGGGGAGTCGCCCGACGCTCGACCCATTCCAGCACCTAGCACTCAGAGGATCCATGCGCCGCTCAACTGCCCGTCTCATTTTCGCCGCCATCACGCTGGCGTTTGTCGCTTGCACGTCGCCCACTGCCCCCACGCCACCGAGTCCGGACCAGACCGTCACCATTGGACCGCACTAACCGAGACTCGGAACCGGCGCACCCTCGCCTCGCGCCGGTGCGCCAACCTGCTCCCCATCCATCGTCGTGTTCGCCGCGCCCGCGCGGCTCCCACCCCGCCGTTAGGCGGATGTCGCTTCCAACTCCTCGCGCATCTTGCCTAACGCACGGGCCACCACGGCCGTCTTGGCCGGCGGCTCGCTGACCGGAGCGGGACCGACCGGCGGCGCCGTGCGCAGCTTCGCGATCGCATCCTCGATCTCGAAGCCCAGCTGCGCCAGCCCGTGCCGCGTCGAAATCTCCACGGCGCGGCCGTACTCCATCCGCGCGGTCTCGATCCGGCCGAACTGCCAGGCTCCCCATCCCGCGTAATAGTGGTAGTAGCCGGCCAACCGCGGCGGCAACTGCTCCGTCGCGAGCTGCCGGCGGTATTGCTCGAACAACGGCTCCGTGCGGTCCTTGGCCGCCATGTCCATCAAGTTGATGAGCGCGGCACCGCGCACGTACGGCTCCTGCGTCGTCGCAATCAAGATGAGGCTCGCGTCGCGGGCGGCGCGGCGTACGCCTAACTCGATGAACGCCGCCGCCACGTCGGCGAGCGCGCGGTCGCGCGCCAGCGGATCGCGCAACCCGCGCAGCGCGCGGAACGCGAACCGCACCGTGGCCTCGAAGCGCTTGCGCTGGAACGCGACGTGCGCGCGGCCGTGGAGCGCCAGCGCCATCTCGTCGGGCAGTCCTGCCCAACGGGCGTCCTGCGCCGCGCGCCGCAACAGCGCATCCGCCACCGCGAGATTTCCCGACTCCGACAACACCGCGGCGCCCAAGCACCGCGCCTTGATCTGCGTCGACCAGTCGGACACGCTCGCCGCCGATTCGGCGGCCGCGCGAAACGCGTACTGCGCGTCGTCCCACCGCGCCTGCTGGCGGCGGCACTCGCCTAACCGTAAGTACGCCGCGGCCGCGTCGGGCGCATCGCCGTGCTCCGATGTTCCGCGACAGAGTCGGACGACGGTCTCGTACACGTCGGCCGCCAGCGCCCAGCGCGATTCGAGCTCGAGCACGCGGCCGTACGCCATGAGCCGCGGACGCGCCGTGATCGAGCGGTCGCCGCTCTCGCTGGCCAAGACGTTGAGTAGGCTCGCCAGCACACTTCCCACCGCATCCCCGGCGCCCAACGGTTCGAGACATGCCCACGCCGCGCGGGTCGCGCGCACATCGTCTATACGCTGCGCGTCGCCGCCCGCGAGCAAGTAGTCTACGAGTCGGAGACACACCAAGCCCGCCGAGACGCGGTGCCAGTCCGGCGTCGTGTCGTCACCAAGCTCCGCGAGGAACTCGAAAAACGGTGCGTGTTGAATTGTGATGTCCCGAATCGGCACTGTGGTGCTCGAAATTCCTATCGAGGTGTCCCGCGACTGCCCTTCTTGACCGCCATCCTCGGCGTCTCGTCGGGCAGAATGTCTCAGAGATTTGCCGCGAAACCGGATTCTGCGACGGCGGGGAGGGTCGAGGGCCATGACAGAGTATCGGGAAAAACAGCGTAACCTGCAATGGTCGCGAATGCGCTACGGCCAAACCGGACAAGAATCTGACAAGCGGAGTCAGCCGTTGAGCGCTCGGACACGCCGCGTTGCCCGTCAGCGCGGGTCGCTCACCGGCGCCGACCTGGTTCCGACCCCCCACCAAGCGAGGTCGGACCACCAGCCGTCCGCCCGCAGCCCGCGAGGCTCGACGGGCTCGCGCACCACGCCCACGTTGACCAGATCATAGAGCCAGACCGCCGGGACGTCCTTCACGAGCACCGACCACGCGCGCCGATAGAGGGCTCTCGCGCCGGCTTCGCTGTCGTCATTGATGGCGCTGTCCAGGAGCGCGTCGAATTTCGGATTCGCATAACGGGCGAAATTCGATCCGCCGGGCGCCGCCGACGTGCTCGCCCAGATCTGGCGTGCGCTCGCGGGAGACGGGTCCCAGGTGAGGTCCAAGAGCGTCGCATCGAACTTTCCGTTCACGAGATCATCGATCGACGTATTGAGCTCCGTCTGATCGATCTCGAGGTCCACTCCTGCGCAGGTGAGCTGCGACTGCAGCACCACGGCCACCGCGAGCCGCTCGGCGCTGCTGGTGGGGACGAGAAGCCTAACGCTGAGCGGCCGCCCGCCGCGGCGCCGCACACCCGTTCGGGGATCGCGCACCCATCCCGCCGCATCCAGCGCGCGCGCGGCGCCGGCGCAGTCGGCGGGCACCGGCGGCAGGAACACCGAATCGAGCAGGATCGCGGGGAAGGGCCCCTGCGCGACGCGCGCGGTTTCGCCTAACACACCGCGCACGAGCGCCGGCCGGTCGATGGCCAGCGCGATCGCGCGCCGCACTACCGCATCGCCGAGTATCGGGTGTGGCCGCGACGGGTGTGCCGGGTCGCGCAGGTTGAACAACAGCGTCACGTTTTCCTCGGACGGCCATCGCACGAGCCGCAGCTCGGGGTGCGCGCGCACGCGCGCCACATCCGTGGTGGCGATGCGATCGAGGAAATCGATCTCGCCCGCGAGCAGTCGCGTCACGGCAACGCCCGGGTCGCGCGTGACGGTGAACAGGATGCGATCGAATGCCGGTCGGCCGGCGCGATAGGCCGTGTCGGCGTCCAACTCAATCGATGTCCCAGGTGCCCAACGGACGAATCGATAGGGCCCGCTGCCAACCGGCGCGCGCCCGAACGCCGACGTGCGCCACCGCTCCGGCGCGATCGTGTCCAGGAGATGCGCCGGAAGCATGCGCGGAGAATAGGTTGCCGCGTAGAACTCGTCCGGCGTTCGCGTGTGAAACCATACCACCGCGGTCATCGAGTCGTGCACGGACACGGAATCGATGTTGGAGAGGAGTGGGGCCGCGATCGACCCCGCCGCGCTGTCCTTGAACACGCGAAACGAAAACCGCACATCGCGCGCGGTGACGGGCACGCCGTCCTGCCATCGCGCGCGCGGATCGATGTGGAACGCGATCGACAATGAATCCGGCGCCCAACGCCACCGATCGGCCACACGAGGCCGGTAGTCGCGGTCGCCAATGGTGTTGAGCGTGCTGTCAGGATCGGCCAGCCGCTCGAAGATCTGATCCGAGATTGCCGCGCCCTGCGACGTCGCGGTGAACGGCGGCATCAGCATGTCCGCGTCCGCCGCGAGGCTCACGACCAGTTCGCGCGCGTGCGCATCGGTCGGCGGAGTGCGGCGACAGCCTGCGGCGGCCAGGACCATTGTCATCGCCGCGCACGCGGGCCGGATCCATGCGCATGCCCAACGCGAACATCGGAGCGGATGCGCTCTCACCTCGGTTGGGCATACTCGTGTGGCGAGCTCGGCGCCACGGGACGGTGGTGCGTCGATCATCCTCGTGTGGAAAATGCCGGGAAGGAACACGGACGCGCGACATGACGGCCGCGCGCGGCTACTCGGACGAACGTACAGGCCTGAGAGGCGTGCTGTACAGGAGATCTGTCAACAGGCGATCCCTGGAACGTTAGCGACGTGCAAAGCCTTTAAACTCGAAGGAATCGCGCTGGCCCGCTGGGCGGCGCGCGTAACGCTTACGAAGGAGCTGAGACATGACGACCTCGACCATCCATCCAACAACGACCACCAGTACCTGGACGCTCGACCCGGCGCATACGCTCGTGGAGTTCGCCGCGAAGCATTTGATGATTACCACTGTGAAAGGCCGCTTCACCGACGTGAGCGGCACCATCCACATGGATGAGGCAGATCCCGCTGCATCATCGGTCGAAGCCGTGATCAAGGCGGCGAGCATCGACACGCGCACGGACCAACGCGACGCGCACCTCAAGTCGGCGGACTTTCTCGAGGTGGAGCGCTATCCGGAGATCAGGTTCAAGAGCACGAGAGTCGAGCGTGTCGGCGATGCGCACTATCGTGTCACCGGGAACCTCACCATCCACGGCGTGACCAAGCCGGTGGCGCTCGACGTGCACGACGAAGGTCGCACCAGGGATCCCTGGGGCGGTGAGCGCGCCGGCTTCAGCGCCACAACCCGCATCGACCGCCGGGACTTTGGCCTAACGTGGAATCAGGTTGTCGAAACCGGTGGTGTGGTCGTGAGCAACGAGATTCGCATCACGCTCGAGGTCGAAGCGACCAAGACCGCATCCTGACACTCGCTATTCGTCGCGGAGCGTCACGACGGGATCCACCCGCGTGGCGCGCCGCGCCGGAAGCAGCGTGGCCAACACGGCCACGCCGCACAACAACAGCGATACGAGCGTGAGCGTCGCGGGATCCGTGGGCTGCGTGTCGAACAACTGACTGCGCATGAGGCGCGTGAGCGCCAAGGCCGCACCGAGTCCGACCGCCACGCCGCCCAGCACCAACGCCAGCGCTTGCCGCATGACCATGAGCAACACGTCGCGTGCGCGGGCGCCGAGCGCCATGCGGATGCCCATCTCGCGGCTGCGCTGGGTGACCGAGTACGACGTGACGCCGTAGATGCCGAGGGACGCGAGCAGCAGCGCGAGCCCGGCGAAGATGCCGAGCATCACCATGGACAGGCGGCGCTGCCCCATGGACGAACCGATCATCTCGTCCATGGTGCGGATGTGCGCCACCGGCTCGTTCTTGTCCACGGACTGGACCGCGGCGCGCGCGGCGCCCGCGTACTGCGCCGGCGGCCCGACGGTGCGCACGGCCACCGTTAGGCGGTCGATGCCGTCGGCCTGCGCATACGGGATGTACAGCTGTGGGCGCGGGTCGGCCGCGAGCCCTTCCTGCTTCGTGTGGTCGACCACACCAATGATGGTGCGATACCGCGTGCTGTCCGTCGCCGCCGGTGAGCCGAACCACATGCGACGACCGATCGGATCGTCGCCCGGACGCATGAACCGGCGTACGAACTGGTCATCCACCACGACCACGTGCAGCTTGCCGGCCGCATCGGCGTCGGTGAACGTGTGGCCGCGCCTGACGGCGATGCGCAACGTCGAGAAGTAGCCGGGACTCACGTATCGCGTGTCGCCCCACGGCATGGCTCCGTTAGGCGGCGGCGTGTAGCCCTCCACGTTGTAGCTCCCGGTGGACCACCCGCCGCTGAAGGGCATCACCGTGGCGCCGCCCGCGCCGCGCACGCCGGGCATCTGGGCGAGCCGCGGCATCACGGCATTGAAGAACGCGGTGCGCGCCGTGTCCGTCGGGTACGACAGCGCCGGGAGCGACAGCTCGAACGTGAGCAGATGCGAGGGATCGAATCCCGGATCGACCGCGGCGAGCTTCGTGAAGCTCTTGATGAGCAAGCCGGCCCCGCTCAACAGCGTGAGCGCGAGCGCGACTTCGGCCACCACCAACACGCGGCGCAACGTGGAGCCGGCGCGGTCGGCGGTTCCGCTCCGGCCGCCTTCCTTGAGCGTGTTGTGCATGTCGCCCCGCGACATCTGGAGCGCCGGCGCCAACCCGAACAACACCCCGGTGACTAACGCAACCACCAGCGTGAACAACAGCACGTGGCCGTCGATGCCGAGCTCGCCCACGCGCGGCACGTTGCTCGGGTTCGCCGCCACCAGCACCCGCACGCCGATGTACGCGAACAGCAAGCCCAGCGCCGCGCCCGCCAACGACAGGATCGTGCTCTCGACCAGCAGCTGCCGCACCAGATCGCGCCGGCGCGCGCCTAACGCAGTACGGATCGCGACTTCCTTGGTGCGCCCCGCGGCGCGCGCGAGCATCAGGTTCGCCACGTTGGCGCACGCGATGAGCAACACGAATCCGACCGCGCCCAACAGCACGAACAGCGCCGGGCGGATGTCGCCCGTGCCCAGCTCGGTGAGCGATTTCACGCCCAACGTCCAGTCCTGCGGAATCTGGTCCGGGTGATCCTGCCGCAGCTGCGCCGCAAATGCGTGCATGTCGCGCTGCGCCTGCTCGATGGTGACGCCCGGCTTGAGGCGCGCCGTGAGCTCCAGATACTCGTCGGTGTACGCTTGCGGCACGAAGTCGCTGTCGGCTAGCGCGAGCGGCGTCCAGATCTCCGCGTCGTGCGACCAGAAGTCGTGGAACGACGCCGGCATAACTCCCACGATCGTGTACGCGGCGCCGTTGAGCGACATCGTCCGGCCCAACACGTCCGGCCGGCCGCCGTATAACCGCTGCCACAGGCCATCGCTCAACACCACGACGCGGTTGCGCCCGGGCACATCCTCGTCGGGCAGAATCGCCCTGCCTAACGCAGGCGCCACGCCGTACGTGCGGAAGAAATCGCCCGACACCTTGGTACCGCGCAGCCGCTGTGGATCGCCGACGCCCGTCAGGTTCGCCTGCCAGTCGCCCTCGACCGCGACGCTCGTGAACAGCCGCGTCCGCTCCCGGTAGTCGCGGAATCCCGGCGCCGACACGGGCGCCTCGAGCTTGAGCGATGGATAATCGTGCTGAATGGTGACCAGCCGATCCGGCTCGGCGTAGCCGAGTGGTCGCAACAACACCGTGTTCACGACGCTGAAGATCGCGCTGTTGGCGCCAATGCCGAACGCCAGCGTTAGCACGACGATGGCGGTGAACGCAGGGTGCGCGCGCAAACGGCGCAGCGCGTAGCGGATGTCGCCGGCCAGAGTATCCATGCAGTCACCTACGAAAGCCGAGGGGGTTTTCGTTTCGACAGCGGAACCTGGCTGGTGGGTTTGTGTGCGGCGCTAGGGGCCAGCCGCTAGTGTCGATGCACGCAGAGCACAGCGGAGGCGCCGGTCGCATAGCACGCACCAACGCGGGCGGCGTGCGTATTGTCCGCCGGAGTGAGCGCGTGCGCGCTGCGAGTCCAGCGCTTCACTTCGCCGCGCACGTCGATGTGCGCAAACGGACCGTGTGGTCCTTCAGCGTCGTACAAACCAAGTCCGCCCGCGAGCTCGGGGTAGTGCTGCTCGACTCTCTCCACCGCGCGCTCGATCACGCGCACGTCTCCCCGGTCGATGCGACCATCGAGATTGAGGTCGTCCATGCGGCCGTTGCCATCCGCATCAATGATGATGTCCGCGGCGTCACCGTACTGATGACGGCTCTCGCGCGCGCGGCCGCTCGCGTCGCCCAAGGCGAGATTGTAGGCGGGCGTCCGGAATCCGGACAACACGACCACGTGCGAGGTGTCGATGCCGTGTCGCGCGAGGTCCTGCAGCACGAGCTCCAGCTTGTCGAGCAATGCCTCGCGCAGCACGACGTACTTGGGCCACACGTTTGGCTGGTCGTGGGTGAGGAAGTCGCGCAAGCGGAAGTGCTCGGACACGTACGTGTCCTCGTTGGCCGGCGTCACCTCGATGAAATCCGACGGATTCGCGTATGCGCTCGAGTTGATACGGCGTCGCTCGGCAGGCCAGTAACCGACCAGATAGTTGTCGATCCACGAGCCGAGCTTGGTATGGAACGGCCGGGTGGGCAGAAAGGTGAACGGATGCCCGTCGACGCCGCCCGGCACAGACCACGACTCGACGGACGGCGCGGTGTCGCCCAACGAGAGCGCCGCGACTTCGCCGCGGGAGGCGAAGTGAGCACGGAGCGCCCCGCTGGCGCCCAGCATCGTGTCGCCGAGTGCGATGTGCGACACGGCCGCGCGTGGCGGGAGTCGCTCGGCGCCGGTGATCGGGAGGATCGTGGCGTTCGCCGGCATCTCCACGGCTGCGCGCGTCCGCGTGCCGGCGACGCCGAGCGCCGCCGACAAGGCCACTGTTGCGGTTGCGGTCACGATCCAGCGGAAATACATGTCGTGTTGGGACAACGGTCTACGCGTGAACACGGGGAGCGTGCAGCGCCCCGTCACGAGAAGGACGCCCGTAGCTCGCTCGGAGACACGCCAGATGGCGGCCCCACATAGCGAAGTATTTGTGCGCGAACGCTCTCCGGGCGTGTTAACCCGCGTTCAGGCGCGTCGTCTGCATTGAGTGGGGCAAGCGAGTGCGGAGCACTTCAGCGGCGACGCGGCCCGGGAGACACGATGAAATCGGAGTTGGAATGGCAGCTGGCCGAGCTCGAGCCGGGCTGCGAGATCCTGGTCAAGGATCGCGACGGGCGGTTCGTCGCCCGTGGCGTGCTCCGGAGCGATCGTGAGTCACTCCTTGGCGCCAATGGCGAATACATTTCGCTCAAAGGCCACGCCGACTGGACGATCATGGTGAAGAGGTAAGCCGGCGGGGCGCGAGAAACCTGGCTCGCGCGTATCGCGTAGAGATGCCAGAGGAGGTGCCACATGATTGGCATTCTTGGCTTAGCGATAACCGGCGCGGCTGTGGTCATCGGCTACATGAACAGTCGGCATTTCGTGCGCACGCGATTGCGGTACGTCGACGCGGCGCAACGCCGGATTACACCGATCATAGCGGGAGTCGTTGCGGCGCTGGTGGCGTCGCCGGTGGCGTGGTTCCTACCAGCGGTCGGAACCGGCGCCGCGTTGCTGTTCGGCGTGGCGGTGGGGACGGGAGTGGCGCATGGCGCGCGCGATGTGCGCAAGGGGACGGCGGGATTGTTGGAGCCGTGAGGACGGCGTAGGTCTGCAGATTTTGCGAGCGGGGCGTGATCGTCATGGGCGATCGCGCCCCGTTTTTCATTGCTCGGACGTCGGCTGATCTTGCGCGGTACGGGACAAGGGATACTTTAGCCAGCGTTACGTTGCCGTAGTTCGCCACTCGCTGAGTTTAGATCACCCCGCCAAGGAGGTTCGCGACCTCTCAGTACGTCCCGCATTGTCGCCGGGATTGCATCCAGCATTGCACACCAGAACCACTCAGCCGTCCCCTTCCGATTCTCCCTTCGGAGGAGATCATCCATGCTTGTTTCACCGTGTGTCTCACGCCGCACGCGACACCGCTTTGGCGGGCCGCGTCCCGCGGCGCGCGTCCTCACGCGCGTTGCCACGCTCGCGATGGCGCTCGAGTTGGCGCTCGCCGGCGCGGCCAGCGCTCAACAAGGTCTCATTGCCGGCAATGTCACCGACAAAGCCAATAACCAGCCCATCGCGGGCGCACAGGTCGTCGTGCAAGGCACGACCCTCGGCGCCCTTACGGATCTGAGCGGCCACTTCCGCATCCGTGGTGCGTCGGGCACTACCGCCACCGTCGTCGCCCGGCGCATCGGCTACGCGTCGCAAACCAAGAGCGTCACCGTCGGCGACACGACCGTGCAGTTCGTGCTCGAGCCCCGCGCCACGAGCCTCGATGAAGTCGTCGTCACCGCCACAGCCGGCGCAGCCACCAAGCGCGAGATCGGCAACGCGGTGACCACCATCGACGCCACGCGCATCCAACAGATCGCGCCCATCCAGAGTTTCCAGGAGCTGCTCAACGGACGCGCGCCTAACGTCGACGTCATCGAGGGCTCGGGCCAGGTCGGCACCGGCGCCAAGATCCGCGTGCGCGGCATCTCGAGCTTCGACCTCACGCAAACGCCGCTCATTTACGTTGACGGCGTGCGCATGGACAACGATCAGGCGACCGGCCCGGTGAACCAGGCGTTCGGCTCGAGCTCGATCTCGCGCTGGAACGACATCGATCCGGAGGAAATCGCCAAGGTCGAAGTCATTCGCGGTCCCTCAGCGGCCACGCTGTACGGAACGGAAGCGTCGAACGGCGTCATCCAGATCGTGACCAAGCAGGGCGCAACCGGTCCGGCGCGCTACGAGTTTTCCGTGACGCAGGGGACCAACTTCGTGATGGATCCCCAGGGGCGTTGGCCGACGAACTGGAACATGGTGAACGGCCAGCTCCAGTCGATCGACTTCACGCAGCTCAACAACGCGTACAAGCAGCACACCGGCAACGACATTTTCCAGAACGGCTACACGCGCAAGTATCGCGCGGGCATCGGCGGCGGGTCCGACTTGTTCCAGTACTATGTGTCGGCCACCAGCGAGCGCGATGACGGCGCGGAACAAACCAACGATCTGCACCGCGAAAATTTCCGCGCGAACCTCACCGTCCAGCCCAGCGACAAATTCAAGGTCGAGACGCACATGGGCTATCAGACGGGGCGGACCAACCTCGCGCCGGAAGCGGGGTACGGCGGTATCCCCTGGACCACGATGCTCATGGACCCGGCATCCGTCTCTGATCCGGGCGCGTATGGATTCGGGAGCTCGCTGCCGTGGCAGTACAACGAAGAGTACCACATGTTCCAGGACATCAACCGCTTCACCGGCAGCATCACGTTCACCCACCAGCCTACGTCGTGGTTTACCCACCGCCTGATTATCGGCGCTGACCAGGTGAACACGATGGACGTCGAGATGGCGCTGCGCATCGATTCCCTCCTGAACACGGGTATCGGCACCGACGCGTTAGGCTACAAGTTTCAGTCGAACAACACCGACGCGTTCCGCACGTACGACTATGCGGCCACGGCCAAGTTCAACGCGACGACCGACCTCAATTTTGCGACGTCCGTTGGCGCGCAGTACTACACGAAGAAGTACGAATTCGTGAGCGCGGGCGGCTTCGTGTTCCCGGCGCAAGGACTCACGGCGATCAACGCGCTGACGAGCAGCCTGAGCACCGGCCAGGACGTGACGGAGAACAACACGCTCGGGTACTACGCACAGGAAACAATCGGGTGGAAGGACCGGCGCTACCTGACTCTCGCGCTGCGTACCGACAAG
>DASVAC010000085.1:0-25846 GCA_036376535.1 Gemmatimonadaceae bacterium
AATGACGGACCGCGGGAAGGCCGCGCCCGTTGCATTGACCGGTTGAACCGGCCAGCCTAACCGATGAGCCCGCGTCGTTGCGCGTGCGTGACTGCCTCGAGACGGTTGTGCGTGCGGAGTTTTCGGTTGATGTGATGGAGATGGTTGCGGAGTGTTTGAGCGGAGATACTCAATTTGGCGGCGATGGCGGCGGGGTTGTTGCCCTCCGCGAAGAGCGTGAGGATGCGGCGCTCCTGGTCCGAAAGCTCTTCGACCGGTGCGTGATCGGATACATCGCGAGCGACCGTGACGAGCTGTCTCGCGATCCCAGTCATCTGATCGAGTAGCTCCTCTTTGCGCCGGTGTCGACTGATGTCGTGAGCCAACCGAACAAAAAGGCGTCGGCCGGTACGATGGTTGGCAAAGACAATCGTTGAAATGTTGACCCAGATGCGGCTCCCACTACGCTGGCGCACCTCCAGATCAAAGTTCTCGATCCCGCCGCTGGTTTCGTCGCAGCGTCGCGTCGCGGCGTCGAAGCCTCCGGCGAGGGCACGCGTGCCCAGCGCATCGCGTGCCTCGAACACGGCATCGATGTCACGGTGAAGCACCTCGTCTGGGGTATACCCAAACAGCCGCACAGCCGCCGCATTCCAAGAGCAGATCTCGCCGCCATCGGTGACCGTGTACGCGGCGTCCGTGGTCTGCTCGAGGAGCGCGAACAACTCCGTTTCCAACATGGTTACGTGCTCATGGCGTTAGGCCGAGCTCGTCCGAGTCGCGCCGACGTCGGAGCGTGAACCCGACGCCGCGAATGCTCGCGACGAAAGGCTCACCCGCTAATTCGGTAAGCTTCCGGCGCAGGTTCTTGATGTGGACATCGACGACATTGCTCTCGGGATCGAAGTGCATGTCCCATATTTTCTCGAGAAGGGTCGTGCGACGGACGACTTCCTCGGGGTGCAGCAAGAAGTACTCGAGCAGCTGCAATTCCTTGGGTGTGAGATCGAGCCGGCGATCGTTCGCAGTCGCGATGTGGCGCAGTCGGTCGAGAGCGATCACATCGTATCGGAGCACCTCGAGCCGCTCCGCGCCGCCACGCCTGCACAGCGCACGGATCCGAGCCAGCAGTTCGTCAAACGGAAACGGCTTGGCCAAGTAATCGTCGGCGCCGGCGTCCAGGCCGCGCACGACGTCCTCGACCGCGGAGCGCGACGTGAGCATCAGGATTGGCGTCTTTCGTCCCTCGCGCCTGAGCTCCGCCGCAACCTGAAATCCGTTCTTCTTCGGAAGCACGACGTCGAGCAAGATGACGTCGTAGTCATTGACGTGAGCAAGCATTGTGGCCGCGTCGCCGTCACCGGCCAGGTCGACCGCATAACCCTCCTCTTGCAGCCCCTGTTCGATGAAGCCGGCAACCTTACGGTCGTCTTCGACTACGAGGACTTTCATGGTTCAAGGGTATCCCGCGTCAGTGATGCAGCTCGGAAGTCTGACTGAAGATTTCTTCATTCGGAGTCGGCAGGCACTTCGAGCACGAAACAGCCGCCCTTGCCCGGTCGGCACACCGCCTGAAGCTCGCCGCCTAACAGCCGGGCAAGGCGCCGGGACAACGGCAGTCCGAGTCCAAGGCCGCGAGTCTCTTCGTCCACCTTTGTCACGTAAATATCAAAGATTCGCTCCGCGTCATCGATCGGGACTCCTGGCCCTTCATCCTCGACGGTGTAGATGACATGACGTTCACGCGCCGCAATGCTCACGAGCACCGTACTCCTCTCCGGGGCATACTTGATGGCATTGCTCAACAGATTGACGAGGATTTGCTCGACGCGATTGGCGTCGGTCTCGCAGTTAGGCAGATCGGGCACCGCCGTCAGGTGAAGCGCAATGTGCTTCAGGTCTGCGGCGGGTGTTACTCGGCGTAATGCGCTGCTGGCCATCGACACCGGCGAAACAGCCCGGATGACAGGCTTCAGCCGGTCCTCGTCCAATCGGCTCAGGTCAAGCAAGTCGTTGATCAGCGCGATCGCGTGTTGAGCGGAGTCGAGTACCTCGAAAGCGGCGCGAGGGACCGTCGCCGGGTCTTTTTTCCGCACCAGCATCTCCGACCAGCCGTAAACCGCGGCCAGCGCATTCCGGAGCTCGTGATTCACCATCGCAAAGAACCGCTCTCGGGTACGTTGTAGCTGCTGTACTTCCTCGAGTAGCCGGGCGCTCTCCTCATGATGGCGCGCATTTTCGATCGCCGCGGCGGTCTTGGCAGCGAGTAGAATCGCGATGTCCTCGTCCTCGTCGGTGAACGCCTCCGCACCCGTCTTCTCGGCGAGATAGAGATTTCCAAACACACCGCGGCTTCCGAGTATCGGCACGCCCAGGAATGAGCGCATAGGCGGATGATGCGGAGGGAAGCCAGTGGCTTCGGGATGCTTGCTGAGATCGGGCAATCTGATTGGCTTGGCGTCTCGGATCACGAGTCCGAGAATACCGCGGCCATGCGGCTTTTCCCCGATCCGCGCCGCCAATTCCGGGTCGATGCCATAGGTCGTGAAGTGCTCCAGGACCTTTCCGCCCGGCGCGATGACTCCGATCGCCGCATAGCGAGCGCCAACGACCTCGGCTGAGACCCGAACGACTCGCCGAAACACACCGTCAAGGGAGACCTCGGTAATGAGCGCCGAGGTCGCCGCTTCCAGTTGCTTCAGGCGATCCTGGGTGGTTGGAACCTGCGTGAGGGTCCCCTCTGGCATACGGGAAGATAACGCTACGGAACAGCTGATCTCTGAACAAATCTTCCCGAATCTTTCAGTGTGGGTTCACAACGAGCTTGCCAATCTCCACGGCGAACGCTTGAAGCAGAGCATTAATAGTTCGTGGTCGAGGAGAGATGAGTCCTTATGAAGAAATCCGATAAAAATCGCTCAGTGCGCAGTGAATCGCGCGACGTCGGCGTCGAAGCGTACACGCGCGAATCCCTGCGTGAGCCTCACGAGCAAATTCCGCACGAGATGCAGATTCGGGCTCGCGCATATGAGATCTACCTCGCGCGCGGCGATCGCCCCGGAAACGATGTGAGCGACTGGCTTCAAGCGGAGCGCGAATACCAACGAGGCGTATGACGAAACCCGTTAGAGATGGCGAGACGGCGCCGGGACAACAGCTCTACCCGCATCCAACCGGCGAACTCACCGCGCGGCGAAAACAGCTTGACCCCGAGACGGCTGCGGCCTTCCACGCCTTCAGCAAGAGCGTGTTCCAGGAGGAACCTCGTGTAGGGCTACAGGGAGTGCGGGTTCAGATTCCCGGACGGGCACTCCCACTCAGGCGGCTCGTATGCCGGGTCATGTTCGGCATGTCCACGCGTGCCCAGTCGCGGCCGACTGTGTCCCGCCTTGTCCGTTAGTACGACGACCGCAGATCGTAGGTGCACGTATCGAAGTTGCGCGAGATACGAACGACCGCGTGCTTGTAGACGAGTTTGATGTCCTCGGCGCAGCCCTCGCCGATCGTGAATTGCTCGCTCTCGCCCGGCTGGATCATCGTGTTGTCGCCTAACAGATCGGGGCCCCACGTATCGCGATCGACGCCGCTGATGTGCGCCTCGATGATCGTATGCTCCCCGCTGTTGAAGACCTTGAGCAGATGCGAGGGCGGCCTGGTGGATGCGGTTGCCGCCAGCAGCAGTGCGGCTAACGATGCCAGACGACCGATGCGCCCCGCGCGCGTCCTGCCTGGTGGTGCATTCATCGGAGCCTCCTGATCACGTACGTGTCGTGAGCCGTGGTGCTGGAGCCCTGTGCCCCGGCCACCAAAACCCATTCGCGACATCGCTCGATCACGTTGCGCAATCCGCCTCGAGATTCCGTCACCGGGACGCCGCGCGGCGTACGCGCCTGGAGGGCGGCGGAGTACATCTCGCAGACCCGCGCCGCACGCCGCGGCTTGACGGCCGAGCCCGATCGACGTATCGTCTCTCCAGGTAGTTGTTCCGGGGAACACTTCCGGGGAGGAGACGACTCGTGACCGCCGCCGACGACCTCGATCTGTTGCAAGGGACGCTCGACGTCCTCGTTTTGCGCGCGCTGTTGTGGGGGCCGAGCCATGGATACGCCGTCGCACGGTGGATTCGCGGCGCGTCCGGCGGCGAGCTGAGTGTCGAAGACCGCGCGCTCTACGTCGCGCTGCACCGTCTCGAAGATCGCGGGTGCGTGGCGAGCGAGTGGGGACTCTCCGAGAACAATCGGAAGGCCCGGTATTACCGCCTAACGCCGGCGGGCCGGCGCCTCCTGCGCGACGAATCGTCGCGTTGGGCGCGCTACGCGGACGCGGTGTCGCGCGTGCTACGCGCCGGTGCGTCCGCCGGACGGGTGCCGGCATGAGCGACCCGCGGCGCATCTTCCGGTTGTCCGCGCGGACCAGCGTGGACCGCGATGTGGACGACGAGATCCGCTTCCACCTCGACTCGCGCGTCGCCGAGCTCGTCGCGTCGGGCATGGACGCCGAGCGGGCGCGTGCGGTGGCGGCGCAGGAATTCGGCGACGCGCAACGGGCGCACGACGAGTTGGCGGCCATCGACCGCCACCGCGCCGCGCGCGACGCGCGCCACGACTGGCGCGATGGCCTGGCGCAGGATGCGCGCTTTGCCCTGCGCACGCTCCGGCGGTCGCCGGGTTTCACCGCCGCGGTGCTCGTCACGCTCGCGCTTGCGTTAGGCGCGACGGCCATCATCACGAGCGTGGTGTACGGCGTCGTGCTGCGCGCCCTGCCGTATCCGCACCACGACCGCCTGGCCCTCGTGTGGACCACCGCGGTGCTCGACGGCCAGCCCAACGATCGTCTGCCGTTCTCGGCCGCCAACTTCGAGGACCTGCGCGCGGGCGCGCGATCGTTCACCACCCTGGCGGCCGTCCGGTCGTCGGGCTATACGATCACCGGCAAGGGAGAGCCGCAACTCGTGCTCGGCGCCCGCGTCACACCGGGGCTCTTCGAAGCGTTAGGCGTACGCCCGTACCTGGGCCGGACGTTCACGGCGGATGACGCCCACGAGACGTCGGCGCCGGTCGCCGTGTTGGGCTACGACCTCTGGCGCACGCGATTCGGCGGCGACCGCGGCATCGTCGGCAGGCCCATCACGCTCGATGGCGTGTCGTACCTGGTCGTCGGCGTGATGCCGCAGGGATTCGCGTTTCCGCGCGGCGCCGAGCTGCCCGCGGCGTTTGGATTCGCATCGCGCGCCGAGCTCTGGACGCCGGCCGCGTTCACCGCGGCGGAGCTCGAGCGCAGGGGCACGTTCAACCTGGTGGTCGTCGGACTGCTCGCGCCCGGCGTGTCGCTTTCGACGGCGAGCACAGACGCGGCGGCGTTCGTCCGTCGCATCACGCACGCCGCGGGCTTCCCCGGCAGTACCTGGGGCGCGAGGGCGGTCTCGATGCAGCAGGAGTCGACACACGCCGCGCGGCCGGGCCTCCTCATGCTGCTGGGCGCCGTGGTCGTCGTGCTCCTCATCGCGTGCGCGAACGTCTCGAATCTCGTGCTGGCGCGCACGGCGGGCCGCCAGCAGGAGTTGGCGGTGCGCGCGGCGTTAGGCGCATCGCGCGGCCGGTTAGGCATGCAGCTGGTCACCGAGGGCGCGCTGCTCGCGCTGGTGGGCGCGATCCTCGCCGGCGTCGCCACCGCGCTCGGCCTCCACGCCGTGCTGCGCGCGCTACCGCCGTCGCTCCCGCGCGTGGCCGACATCGGCGTCGAGCCGCGCGTCCTCGTCGCGCTGGTGGTGGTGGCGCTGCTCGCAGGCACGGCGTTCGGTGCGCTCGCGGCCGGCCAGGTCTCGTCCGCCCACACCGTGCTGCGCACCGGAACGCGCGCCGCCGGCGGTCGCGGTCGCCTGCGCCAGGTGCTTGTCGTCGCCGAAGTCGGCCTCTCGCTCGTGCTCCTGATCGTGTCGGCATTGCTCGTCCAGAGCTTCCGGCGCATCCAGGACGTGCGACCTGGGTTCAACCCCGCTGGCGCACTTACGGCGACGGTGATCCTGCCCTCCGATCCGCGCATCGATTTCCGCGAGAACCAGCCGAAGTGGGCGGACCTGAGCACCGCATACCTCGACCGGTTGAACGATGTCCCGGGCATCGATGCGGCGGGGGCGGTGTCCTCGCTGCCGCTCACGGGCGCGTGGGAATCCACCACCTTCACGATCGTCGGACGGTCGAGTCCAGAGGGCGCGAACAGGCCCCACGCCGACTACGCGATCGCGTCACCGAACTACTTTCGCGCGATGGGTGTCACCGTGCGCGGCCGAGCGTTCACAGATCACGACGACGGGCATTCGGCGCGCGTCGCGATCGTCAACGAGACGGCAGCGAAACGCTATTGGCCGGGCGCAGATCCGGTGGGGCAGGAGCTTCAAGTGTTCGACACGTCGTCGATCCGCATCGTCGGCGTGGCCGGAGACGTCCGGCAAGCGTCGCTCACCGATCCGATCGAGCCGATGCTGTACTTGCCGGCGGCGCAGTTCGCCTACGGAACGTTCTCCGTGGTGGTGCGTGGGCGCGGAAGCATGGCAACGTTGGCGGCGGCGACCCGTCGCGAGCTGCGGGCGGTGGCGCCGAGTGCGCCGCTCACGGACGTGAAGTCGCTGGATGAGGTGTTCGATGCTTCGCTCGCCCAACGGAGGTTCGCGATGCTGTTGGTGAGCGTGTTCGCCGCGAGCGCGGCAGCGTTAGCAACCATCGGGTTGTACAGTGTGATGGCTTACACCGTGCGCCAGCGCACGCACGAAATCGGTATCCGCATGGCGCTCGGTGCGCGTCCGTCCGACGTGAGGCGCATGATGATCGGGCAGGGCATCGCAATGGCCCTGGCCGGTATTTGCGTTGGTGCCATCGCCGCGCTCGCACTGAGCGGTGTGTTCCGACATCAGCTATACGAAGTGAGTGCCGCCGACCCCGCGACGTACATCGCGCTCGCCATCGTGGTGATTGCGATTGCGGTGGCCGCCTCGTGGGCGCCGGCGCATCGAGCAACGCGCGTCGATCCGAGCCGCTCCCTGCAAGAGAGTTAGAGAGCGGACGCAGAAAGACAATGCCGGACGTTTCCGGACACGGCTAGAGCGGACGCAGAAGGACAACGCCGGACAGTACCGGGCACAGCTGGCGCCCGGGCGGCCGCCTAACGGTGGGCCGCCGGGTGCGCGCGCGCACCGCGCGCCTCGAGCATGTGCGCGAGCGCTTCCGCGTTGCTGATAGTCCCCTCTTTCGCGGAATAGAGGATCGTTACCCGACCGCGTTTCGCGCGCTTGGCGAGCGCATCCAGCACGGCCTGCGCCTCGGGATTGTCGAGCTCCTCGGCGTAGCGCCGCTGGAATTCCTCCCACTTCGCTGGATCGTGTCCGTACCACTGCCGCAGCTCGGTAGACGGCGCGATGGCTTTCGCCCATTCGTCGAGGAGCGCGGCCGTCTTGCTCACGCCGCGTGGCCAGAGACGATCAATGAGTACCCGATATCCGTCACGTTCATCGACGGGCTCGTATATCCGTTTCGTCAAGATCATGGAGATCCTCCGTTCAGCCGCTGCATCCGTTCGTGTTCCGCTCTCGCAATCGCTACTGCCCCGCATTGCTCGGACCGTGTGCATCGCCAGCCGCTCGCGTCGAACGAGACGACGTGCGTCCGCTCGCCATGCGACTCAAACTGGTCGACGAGATACAACCGCAACATGGTCGTGACGTCTCCGTTGGACGAGCGCTCGTCTGCCGTCCACATGTGCATCAGGCGAGTGCACCGGGCGCCGTCATCGGGCGAAACCCTGACATTCTCACGCGACACGGGTGCAGTATCACCGCGCGATGACACGAGCGAGTGCGTTGGACATGCCCCACGGGATGCCTTACGCGCGCCGCGCATGGCATTGACTAACGACGGCACAGCGGCGCCGTAAGGCGACGTAACCATCTTGTGGACGAACTATGTTGATATTCATAATCAAGTTACATAGCAGCAAGCACTTGGGTATATAGAGATCAAGTGCAACCTCAATGTTGATTACTGGTTAGCTTCGGCCTGTGTTCGGGTCTTGCCAACGTACCGATTTTCGCTCCTGCTGTCAACGCGCCCGCCCCTTGCGCTCGCTCCAACCACCCGAACGCAGAATGAAATTCGGTGGCGCCACGAGCATAGCCCCCTATGCACGAGCGCGCCGTAGCATAGCATTGCACGTCGGACTAGTTTGTTGCGCCATGTCCGATGTCGTCGCGCTCGCCGCCGAGCTCATGGCCATTGAATCCGCATCCGGCGACGAGGGGCGCGCGGTCGATTTCGTCGCCCGATGGCTCGTTGCGCGAGGCTGGAACGTGACCGTGCAGGAGGTCACGAAGGGTCGTGGAAACGTTTGGGCTTCACGCGACGGCGGCGGCGTCACCCTCTCGACCCACCTCGATACCGTCCCGCCGTTCGTCCGGCCGAGCCTCGAGGGCGATCATTTGCAGGGTCGCGGCGCGTGCGACGCAAAGGGCATCGCCGCCGCCATGCTCGTGGCGGCAGATCAGCTCGCGAACGAAAACGAGCAGCGTGTCGACCTGCTGTTCGTGGTGGGAGAGGAGCGCGGATCCGATGGCGCGCGCGCGGCCAATCACCTGGCTGCCACGAGCCGGTTCTTGGTCAACGGGGAGCCTACCGAGAGTACGCTCGCGTCGGGCGCGAAGGGATCGCTTCGCGTGTACCTGAGGACATCGGGTATCCCCGCCCACTCTGCGTACCCGGAGCTCGGGCGCTCCGCGATCGAGCCCATGCTCGATCTCCTGCCGACGCTGCGCAAGCTCGACTTGCCGCGCGACCCGGTGTTGGGCGACACCACGGTGAACATCGGGACGCTTCGCGGCGGCACCGAGGCGAACATCATCCCCGACCGTGCCGACTGCGAGCTCATGTTCCGTCTCGTGGGCGACGTCGAGCCGATCAAGCGCATGGTCGAGCGGTGGGCCGACGGGCGTGCCGAGATCGAATATGGCTCGCACATTCCGGCCATGCGCTTCCACACGATTCCCGGATTCCGCTCGGCGCCGGTGGCGTTCACCACCGACATTCCGCTGCTCTCGCGGTGGGGGACGCCGCTGCTCTTCGGCCCCGGATCGATCCACGTGGCGCACACGCCGCGCGAGTTCATCGACGTCCGCGAGCTGCGCGCGGCCGTCGACTCCTATGTGCGCATCGTGCGCGCGCTCCTCGCCTGACCATGGGCGCACCGGCAGGCCCACGCGCGCGGCGCATCCCGGTCGCTGTGTTAGGCGCGACCGGCGCCGTTGGGCAGACGTTCGTGCGCCTGCTCGAGGGCCATCCGTGGTTCGAGCTGAGCGCCGTCGCGGCGTCCGAGCGGTCCGCCGGCAAGCCGTACGGCGAGGTGGCGCATTGGTTAGGCAGCGAGATGCCGGCGCGCGTCGCCGCACTGCCCGTGGTGCCGTGCGATCCGTCGTGCGTCGACGCGCCGCTCATCTTCTCGGCGCTCGATGCCGCCCCTGCCGAGGAGGTCGAGGCTGCCTTCGCGCGCGCGGGGCGATTCGTGCTCAGCAATGCGCGCACGTATCGCCTCGAGCCGGATGTCCCGCTCCTCATTCCGGAGGTGAATCCCGACCACCTTGCGCTGATCGACCGCCAGCGCGAGCGGCGCGGTTGGGCGGGCGCGATCATCACGAACTCGAATTGCTCGACGATGGTGGCCGCGCTCGCGCTCGCGCCGCTGCACCAGGCGTTCGGCGTCGCGAAGGTGTTCGTGACGACGCTGCAGGCGGTGTCGGGTGCCGGGTATCCGGGCGTGCCATCGCTCGACATCCTGGGCAACGTGATCCCGTACATCGGCGGCGGCGAAGAGGAGAAGATCGAAACGGAGACGCTCAAGCTGCTCGGCGCGTTAGGCGACGACGGCATCATGCCCGCGCCGATGACCGTGAGCGCGCAGGTGACGCGCGTGCCCGTCGAGCACGGACACACCGTGTGCCTGGCGGTGGGTCTCGCCCGGTCGGCCGACGCCGATGCCGCCGTCGCCGTTTACGAGGGATGGCGCGGCGCCGTCGCATCGCTCGGGCTGCCGTCCGCGCCGGTCCCGCCGATCACCGTCACGCGCGAGATCGACCGGCCCCAGCCCAGGCGCGACGCCGGCGCCGGCGGCGGCATGCGCATCACGATCGGGCGCGTGCGCCGCGACCCGATCCTCGACCTGCGCCTCGTTGCGTTAGGCCACAACACCATTCGCGGCGCCGCGGGCGCCTCGGTGCTCAACGCCGAGCTCCTCGTCGCGCGCGGACTCGTCGGCGCGTGATCGTCGTCAAGTTCGGCGGCACGTCGGTGGCCGACGCCGCCGCGATCGCCCGCGCCGCCGCCATCACGCGCAGCCGCGCGACGCGCCAACCGGTCGTCGTCGTCTCGGCGCTGGCGCGAGCGACCAACGAGCTGCTGGCGGCGGCCGAGCAGGCGGCGCAGGGCCAGCTCATCGTCGCGCTCCGCGGCATCGAGGGCCTGCGCGACCGGCACCTGTCCGAGGCGCACGCATTGTTAGGCGAAGGCGCCGACGCCGACGAGGTGCGGGGCGAGCTCAGCGCCATGTGCGACGAGCTCGCCAGCCTCTCCGAGGCGCTCTCCGTGTTGGGCCACCTCACGCCGCGCAGCCTCGACGCGATCGCCGCCTACGGCGAGCTCCTGTCGGCCGCGCTCGTCCACGCCGCGTTTCGCCGCTATGGTCTGTCCGCGGAGCTGGTCGACGCCCGCGACGTGATGGTCACCGACGAGCTGCACACCCGAGCCGTCCCCGACCTGGGCGCCATTACGGAGAGGGCGCGCCGCGTGATCGCGCCGATGCTCGCGCACGGGCGCGTCCCGGTGGTGGGCGGATTCATCGGCCGCTCGCCGGCCGGCGTCACCACCACCATCGGCCGCGGCGGCGGCGACTTCAGCGCCGCGCTCCTCGGCGCTGCGTTAGGCGCGGATGCCATCGAGATCTGGACCGATGTGGACGGCATGCTCACCGCCGACCCGCGCGTCGTGTCCGGCGCCCGCCTCATCGACGAGATCCGCTTCGACGAGGCGGCGGAGCTGGCCACGTTCGGCGCCAAGGTCCTGCACCCGAGCACCATCGCGCCCGCCGTGCAGCGCGGCATCCCGGTGTTCATCTTCAATTCGCGGCGGCCGGAAGGGCGGGGCACGCGCATCACCGCCGATGCGCCGCGCCGCGCCGTGCGCGCGATCGCCGGCAAGGGAAACGTGACCGTGATCAAGGTCACCTCCTCGCGGATGTTGCTCGCGCCGGGATTCTTGCGCACGCTGTTCGAGGTGTTCGAGCGCCACCACACGTCCGTGGACGTCGTGGCCACGTCGGAGGTGTCGGTGTCGGTAACGGTGGACGACCCGTCGCGGCTGGACGCGCTGCTCGTGGACCTTCGTGCGTTAGGCGACGTGTCCATCGAGCGGCAGCGCGCCGTGGTCGCGATGGTCGGCGCCGGCCTGGCCGGCGACAGCACCACCATGGCCCGCGCGCTCGGCGCCCTGCACGGGATGCGCGTCCACATGATTTCGTTGAGCGCCACCGAGATCAACCTCACCATCATCATCGACGGCGATCGGTTAGGCGAAGCGATGCGCGCGCTGCACGCCGAGTTCTTCGACCGGCCGGAGGCGGCATGACTGCGCCGCGGGTGGCGATCATCGGCCACGGGAAGATGGGCCGCGCCGTCGAGCAGCTCGCCTCCGAGCACGGATGGACCGTGAGCGCCGTCATCGACGCCGCCGCCAACCCCAATGGCGCGGGCATCACGCACCAATCGCTCGCCGGCGCCGACGTGGCGGTCGAGTTCACCTCGGGCGCCGCCGCACCCGCCAACGTGCGCGCCTGCGTGCGCGCTGGATGTCCCGTGGTAACCGGCACCACGGGTTGGGACGCGGAGCGCGTCCGGGTCCAAGAAGACGTCCTCGCGGGCTCAGGCGCCATGCTCTGGTCGCCCAACTTCTCGATCGGCGTCAATGTCTTTTGGCAGGTGGCCGAGCTTGCCGCGCGCCTCGCAGGCCGCACCAAATCGTTCGACGCGCACATCGTCGAAACACACCACGCGGCCAAGCGCGACGCGCCATCGGGCACGGCGCTCGTGCTCGAGCGACTCGCCACGGCGGCCTTTGGAAGCGAAATTCCAGTGAGCAGCGTTCGGGTCGGTGCAGTGCCGGGCACGCACGAGCTCCTGCTCGACGCCGCATTCGAGCAAATTCGCGTGGTGCACGAAGCGCGCGATCGGCGCGTGTTCGCTGAAGGCGCACTCGCCGCCGCGCGGTGGCTCATCGGCCGACGCGGGGTGTACACGATGCGCGATTTTCTTCAGGTCGAGGTGCCTCGAGCATGACGTCCACGACGCGATTCTTCGGCTGCGGCACCGCGCTCGCCACTCCCTTCGCGACCGACGGCTCGATCGACGAGCGCGCCTTACGATCGCTCGTGTCCTGGCAGATCGCCGAAGGCGTGCACTTTCTCGTGCCGTGCGGGTCCACGGGCGAAGCCGCGACGATGACCGTGGCCGAGCACCGCCGCGTGGTCGAGATCGTGGTCGACGAAACGCGCGGCCGGGTGCCAGTCGTCGCGGGCGCCGGGTCCAACGATACGCGCAAAG
This sequence comes from Gemmatimonadaceae bacterium, assembly GCA_036376535.1. Classification (GTDB taxonomy): domain Bacteria; phylum Gemmatimonadota; class Gemmatimonadetes; order Gemmatimonadales; family Gemmatimonadaceae; genus JADGGM01. The sequence continues at coordinate 12,608 of DASVAC010000085.1, forward strand.
CCATCGCGCTCTCCAAGGAAATGTGCGCCGCGGGCGCCACGCACCTCCTGCACGTGAGCCCGATGTACAACAAACCGCCGCAGCGCGGCATCATCGCACACTTCCGCGCGATCACCGACGCCGTGGACCTGCCGGTGATCGTGTACAACGTGCCGGGTCGCACCGGCAGCAACATCGAAGCGCGCACGACGCTCGCGCTGGCCGAGATCCCGTCGGTCATCGCGGTGAAAGAAGCGTCGGGCAATCTGGGTCAGATCATGGACATCATCCGCGACCGCCCCGAGCGCTTCTCGGTGCTCTCGGGCGACGATTCCCTCACGCTCGCGGTGATGGCGGCCGGCGGAGACGGCGTCGTTTCGGTCGTGTCCAACGCGACGCCCGGCCCGATGTCGCGGATGGTCGACTGCTGCCGCGCCGGCGATTTCGCGGGCGCCCGCGTGCTGCACGAACGTCTGACGCCGTGGATGCGCGCGGCGTTCATCGAGTCGAACCCGATCCCGGTCAAAGCGGCGCTCGCGATGCTCGGGCGCGCCGCCAACGTCCTCCGTCTTCCGTTAGTCCCGCTGCGCGACGAGCTGGCGGGCGACGTGCGCGCCGCGCTCGTGGCCGCGGGAGCACTCGCGTGAGCTACGCGATGCCGTTCCTCGACCTGGCGGTCGTGCAGCGCCGGATCGGCGAGTTCATGGACACGCCGGCTGCCGACATGCCGGTGGACGACGTGGAGCACACCGTGAACGCGCTGCTCGGCGCGCTCGAGCGCGGCGAAGTACGAGCCGCCGAGCGCGACGCGCACGGACACTGGCGCGCTGTGCCGTGGGTGAAGCAGGGCATCCTGCTCGGCTTCCGCATCGGGCACGTCACCGACATGTCGTTGGGCGGCAAGTCCTCGTTTCGGTTTTTCGACAAGCATCTGTTCCCGGCGCAGGCGATCCAGCAGTCGCAGGGGGTGCGCATCGTGCCCGGCGGGTCGACGGTTAGGCGGGGCGCGTTTCTGTCCAGAGGCGTGGTGTGCATGCCGCCGATGTACGTCAACGTGGGCGCCTGGGTGGGCCCCAATACCATGATCGATTCACACGCGCTCGTCGGATCGTGCGCGCAGATCGGCGCCCGCGTCCACCTGAGCGCGGCCGCGCAGATCGGCGGCGTGTTGGAGCCGGTGAACGCCGCGCCGGTCATTATCGAGGACGATGTGTTCGTGGGCGGAAACTCCGGAGTCTATGAAGGTACGGTCGTGCGCGAGGGCGCCGTGCTCGCGGCCGGCGTGATCCTCACGCGCGGCGTCCCGGTGTACGACGCGGTGCGCGAGCGCACCTATCGGTCTAACGGAGACGCGCCGCTCGAGATTCCCGCCGGCGCGGTCGTCGTGCCGGGCACGCGGCCGCTCGCGGGCGAGTGGGCGCGCGCGCAGGGGCTTTCGGTGCAGTCGCCGGTGATCGTGAAGTACCGCGACGCAGGCACCAACGCATCCACCGCCCTCGAGCAGTGGCTCCGATGACGTCGTCCCTCGCCGCGCGACGCCCGGTCGCCATCGTCGGACTCGGATGCATTGGCGGATCGCTCGCGCGCGCGCTCGTCGCGCAAGGCGTGGAGGTCCGCGCATGGAGTACGTCCACCAGCGACCGCGAGCTCGCGGCGGCCGCGGGCATCACGGTGCCGGGCGGCGTCGCGCCGTTCGCGGCGCTGTGCGACGGTGCGACGTCGGTGGTGCTCGCGGTGCCGTTCGCCCGCATCGCCGAAGTAGCGCGCGCGGTGGTCGACGTGGTGCAGCCCCCCGCGCGCGTGTTCCACGTGGGCGGCTTGCAGCAGCGGGATGCGTTAGGAATGGACGAGTCGCTGTGGAGCCGTATCGTCGGCACGCACCCGCTGGCCGGCTCGCACGACCACGGCTTCGGCGCGTCGCGGGCCAACATGTTCGTGGGCGCCACCGTGTGCATCGAGGACCGTCTGGATGCCCGCGGCCGTCGCGCGGCCGATTGGCTCTGGCGCACCGCGGGCGCGCATCGCCTCGATTATCGCACGGCGTCGGACCACGACCAGATGATGGCGTGGGTGAGCCATCTGCCGCAGCTCACCGCCACCGCGCTCGCGCACACGCTGGCCGCGGCCGGCATCGTCCCGGCCGCGACGGGCTCCGGTGCGCGCGACACGACGCGCCTCGCCGCCACTCCGTTAGGCGCGTGGCCGATGCTGCTGCGCGGCGCGCCCGACGAGCTGCGCAGGGCGCTGGGCCAGCTCGAGGCCACGATCGCGCAGCTGCGCGTCGTGCTCGACGCCCACGACGACCAGCGCCTCGCCGCGATGTGGGAGCGCGCCATGAACTGGCGCCGCGAGGCCGCGGGCAGCAACGGCGGAGAACGCCGCGCATGAAGGTCGGTGGTACGATCCGCGTTCCGGGCGACAAATCGATTTCCCATCGCGCGCTCATCTTCGCCGCTCTCGCCGAGGGTGCGTCGCGCATCCGGGATATCTTGCCGTCTGCCGATGTACACAGCACCGCCGCCGTGTTAGGCGCGCTCGGCGTGCCGCTCCCGCCGCTCGCACCCGACATGACGATCGTCGGCCGCGGCCCGCGCGCCCTCACGCCGGCCGCCGGGGATCTCGACTGCGGCAACAGCGGCACCACCACGCGGCTCGTCGCGGGCGTCGCAGCGGCCCTGCCGTTCACGAGCCGCTTCGTCGGCGACGCGAGCTTGAGCCGGCGGCCCATGCGCCGCGTCGCGAAACCGTTGCGCGAGATGGGGGCGACCGTCACCGTCGCGCCCGCCGATGGCCTGCCGATGACCATCAGCGGCGGACGCCTCCACGGCATCGCGTGGCGCTCCGAAACCGCCAGCGCGCAGATCAAGAGCGCGATTCTGCTCGCCGGGCTCGCGGCGGGCGTCGAGGTGACCGTTCACGAACCCGCGCGCTCGCGCGACCACACCGAGCGCATGCTCGCAGCGTTAGGCGCGGCCGTCGAGGCCCGCGGCGCCTCCGTTAGGCTCGAACCCGTCGACGGCCTGGCGCCGCTCCGCATGCGGGTGCCCGCCGACCCCAGCTCGGCGGCGTTTCTGACCGCGCTCGCGGTCCTCGCGAACCAGGGCGGGATCACGCTCCCTGACGTGTGTCTCAACCCCACGCGCACCGGTTTCTACGCCGCGCTCGCGCGCATGGGCGCCAACCTCGCGCTCGACGAAGGCGAGTCGCAGGGCGGAGAACCGGTCGGTACCGTTGTCGCTCGCCCGTCGCCGCTCGCCGCCATCGACCTCGGCCGCGACGATGTACCGTCGATGATCGATGAGCTGCCGCTCGTGGCCTGTCTCGCCGCGCGCGCGACCGGCACCACGACCATTCGCGGCGCCGAAGAGCTGCGCGTGAAGGAAAGCGACCGCATTGCCACGGTCGTCGCCAACCTGCGCGCCCTGGGCGTGAATGCCGACGAGCTGCCCGACGGAATGTGCATCGAAGGCTCGGACCGCCCGCTCCGTGGCCGCGTCGAGACGCACGGCGACCATCGCATCGCGATGGCGTTCGGCGTGCTGCGCGCGCTGCCCGCTAGCGAAATCGACATCGACGACACCACGTGCGTGTCGGTCTCGTACCCGGGCTTCTGGGACGACATCGCCCGCGCAGTCGTCTCGTGACTGCACCCGTCGCGCACACCACCGATCGATGAATCAGCCCACGCCGCCCTACGTCCCGCGCATCCGCGATCCCGCCACGCCGATCGTCGTCGCCATCGACGGTCCAGCCGCGGCGGGCAAGTCGTCCACCGCGCGCTGGGTGTCGGAACGGTTAGGCTTCTACCACATCGACTCGGGCGCGCTCTACCGCGCGGCAACGGCAGCGGTATTGCGCGCGTGCGCGGCCGAGCAATGGGGCGAATCCGATGTGCTCCGCGCCGCCCAACGCGTGTCGGCGCGCGACGAGCGGCGTGCATTCGTGCTGCTCGTCGACGGTGTCGAGCTCGAGCAGGAGATGCGCGGCGGCACGGTCACGCAGAACGTGTCGCGCGTGGCGCAGATGCACGGCGTGCGCGACTGGGTGAACGCACAGGTCCGCACGCTGGCCACAGGCCGCAGCGTGGTGGTCGACGGGCGCGACATCGGCACCGTGGTGTTCCCCGATGCGCACCTGAAGATCTTTCTCATCGCCGACCCGTGGGAGCGCGCCCGGCGGCGTCTCATCCAACGACTCGGCCGCTCCCCGGCGGATCAGGAGATCGCCGAAGAAACCGAGCGACTCGTGCAGCGCGACGCGCGCGACTCCACGCAGACGGTGCAGGCGAAAGATGCGGTGCTCATCGACACGACCTACCTGACCCAAGAGGAGCAGGTCGAGCGCATCGTTGCGCTTGTGAAGGTGTTGAAGGCGGCCAAGGCGGGACAAGGCCGGACGTAAACGCGGACACCGCGGGACTGCGGCGGACACGTGAGCACGTTCGAGCGCGCGCGAATCCGCCTCCGACGACGAATGAGTCCTAACGACTATGGACGCGGACGCGGCCGGACACAAACGGACAAAACAAGAAGAACTTGTTGTTGGCTTGAAGGGGTCTGGCTTCGCGAGCAACTTACAAACGAATCTGCTCTGTCCTTCTTTGTCCGGTCTGTCCGCTATCAACTCGTAGCTCCTTGCCGGACATCGGAGGCGGGACACGCGAGCACGGTCGCACCTGCCGGTAAGTTCGCGTAAAGACGCGACTTGCCTCCCCAATCCCTAGCCACTATGTTTGACGGTTCCTACCCGGCGCACTTGGCGCCGGGGCGTTCCTTGTCCACCTAAACCTCGGCGCGGCGAGCGATTCGATCCGCGATTGGGAGATCAGTCCGGTATGCCCCAACTCGAAACCGAAGACACGAAAGACACCGAGCAGGTCCGGCGCGATAGCGATCGCGGGGCGCTCCGTTTGCTCGCCCACGGCGACAACCGCTGGGACGAAGACGAGTACTCCCCCGAAGAAGAAGCGCGCATGATCGAGCTCTACGCCGGGACGCTTGCGTCCATCGACGAGGGCGAGATCGTCAAGAGCAAGGTCCTGGAGATCCGGGACAACATGGTCATCCTCGACATCGGATTCAAATCCGAAGGCGCCGTGCCGCTCGAGGAGTTCAAGGACCATCCGGACTTGAAGCCGGGCGACGAAGTCGAGGTCCTCCTCGAGCACCTCGAGGACCAGGAAGGTTCCGTCGTTCTCTCCAAGAAGAAGGCGGACTTCATGCGCGTGTGGGAGCGCATCCGCCAGGCATACGAGAACGATCAGCCCGTGGAAGGCACGCTGGTCAAGAAGATCAAGGGCGGCGTCGTGGTCGACCTCATGGGCGTGGACGCGTTCCTGCCCGGCTCGCAGATCGCCCTGCGCCGCGTGCCCAACATCGACGAATTGTTAGGCCAGAAGTACGAATTCAAGATCATCAAGCTCAACAAGCGCCGCCGCAACATCGTCGTCTCGCGCCGCGTGATCCTCGAGGTCGAGCGCGCCGGCAAGCGCGAGAAGCTGATGAAGGAGCTCCAGAAGGACCAGGTGCGCAAGGGCGTCGTCAAGAACATCACCGACTTCGGGGCGTTCATCGACCTGGGCGGCGTGGACGGTCTGCTCCACATCACCGACATGTCGTGGGGCCGCATTTCGCACCCGTCGGAGCTCGTGCACATCGGCCAGGAGCTCGAGGTCAAAATCCTCGACATCGATTGGGAGCGCGAGCGCATTTCGCTCGGCCTCAAGCAGCTCCAGAGCTATCCGTGGAAGGACGTGGCCGAGAAGTATCCCGTCGGCACGCGCGTCCACGGCAAGGTCGTGTCGATCACGAACTACGGCGCGTTCATCGAGCTCGAGCCGGGCATCGAAGGTCTGGTCCACATCAGCGAGATGAGCTGGACGCGCAACGTGCGGCACCCGTCCAAGCTCGTGTCGATCGGCGAAGTGATCGAAGCCGTGGTGCTCAAGGTCGATCCGAACGAAGAGAAGATCTCGCTCGGCATGAAGCAGACGGAGCAGGATCCGTGGGTCGTGCTGCCGTACAAGTATCCGGTGGGCACGCGGATCTCGGGCAAGGTGCGCAACCTCACCTCGTTCGGCGCGTTCGTCGAAATCGAGCCGGGCATCGACGGTCTCATTCACATTTCCGACATGTCGTGGACGAAGCGCGTCCAGCATCCGTCGGAAGTCGTGAAGAAGGGCGACACGGTCGACGTCGTGATCCTCAACATCGACGCCGAGAACAAGCGCATCTCGCTCGGCCTCAAGCAGGCCACAGAGGATCCGTGGCTGCGCATCGGTGAGACGTATCCCGTGGGCATGGAGACGCGCGGCAAGGTTGCGCGCCTCATGGACAAGGGCGTCGTTGTCGATATCGGCAACGACATCGAGGGATTCGTGCCGATCAGCCAACTGAACATGGGCAAGACCGTGGTCAGTCCGGCCGACGTCGTGTACGAGGGCATGAATCTCGACCTGCGCATTCTCGAGGTCGACCCGATTCACCGGCGCATTGTGCTGGCCGTGACGAATGTGCCGGAAGAGCAGCCGCCTCGTCCCGAGACGCCGTCCAAGGTCATTCCGATGGACAGCGAAGAGCCGCCCTCTCACGGCTCGATTCCCGGCGAGCCGGCAGTCTAAGACGTTGCTCGTTTGGCTGTAGTAGCGTCCCGTCTGGCTCCATGCCGGGCGGGGCGCTTTTCTTTGTGTCGCTGGAATGTGAGCGCGCAGCCAAATCTCCTTGTCGAAGGTCTCCTTGTCGAAGGTCTCCTCGTCGAAGGTCTCCTCGAATAAGGTCTCCTCGAACAAGGTCTCCTCGAACAAGGTCTCCGCGATCAAGGTCTCCTCGACCAAGGGTGCAAAGGATAACAAAAAGGATGCAAGAGATGGGGAAGATCGCCTCCGTGCACGTCCAAACCTTCAGGTGGACGCACTTGGCTTAGCCGCGCGCGCGAGGAACACACTTTCTCTCGCGTTGGAGCGATCTTCCCTATCTCTCGCATCCTTTTTGTTATCCTTTGCACCCTTGGTCGAGGAGACCTTGTTCGAGGAGACCTTGTTCGAGGAGACTTTTGACATGCCCCAGCCGGGTGCGATGAACGCAACCTCCCCGAACGCTGGTAGAGCTTTTCAGAAAACCGTCACCTTGCGCACTGTGGCGCCGTGCCGCTCGGCACGTCGTATGGCTGGATTTGGTCCGAAGTGAAAGAGTAGCCCGACTTGCAGATGGGTCGCTCGCAAATAGTTGAAGACCTGGCGAAGTGAGGCAGGAGGGAGCACCTCTCCGGCCTTGAGCTCTACGACGAGGACATCATCGACAATCATGTCGAGTCGTTGTCGGGCGATTTCGCGACCCTTGTACGATATCGCGACTGCCACTTCGCGCCCAACGTGGTGTCCGCGCTCAACAAGCTCGGTTTCGAGGGCCGATGCATAGACGTGTTCGAGAAACCCGTAGCCGAGGGAGTTGTAGACTTCGAAGAACGCGCCAATGACGGAGCGCGTCAGTTCGAGACCCTGGTGAGACTCGGCGTCTGCCATACCACGACGATACACGAACGAGTGAGAGTTGCACCCAGCAGTTTGTTGCGGGTGCAGTATTTCTATTGCAACCCGTCGCCCAGCGCTCGGGGCCGCCGGACGCGCGCTGCATCTTGACCGCTCTGCCCTCGGCTGGATGCGAGTTCGCGCTGGCACTAACTTGCGGCTCCTATGAGCATGAAAGAGAAGCTGGAGTTACTGGAGCGGCGGAACGCCGAGGCGGAGCAGGGCGGCGGCGCTGATCGTCTCACGGCGCAGCACAAGAAGGGCAAGCTCTCCGCGCGCGAGCGGCTCGACGTGCTGCTGGACGAGGGCACGTTCGTCGAGCTCGATCGCTTCGTCACGCATCGGTCGTCCGACTTCGGGCTGGATGGGCAGCTCGTCTACGGTGACGGTGTGGTGACGGGGTACGGACGCATCGCGGGACGACTCGTGTACGTGTTTTCGCAGGACTTCACGGTGTTCGGCGGCTCGTTGTCAGAGGCGCACGCCGAGAAGATCTGCAAGATCATGGACCTCGCGGTGCGCAACGGCGCGCCGGTGGTTGGCCTCAACGACTCGGGCGGCGCGCGCATCCAGGAAGGCGTCGTCTCGTTAGGCGGCTACGCGGACATCTTCCTGCGCAACACCCTGGCCTCCGGCGTGGTCCCGCAGATCTCCGCGATCCTCGGGCCGTGCGCCGGGGGCGCCGTGTATTCGCCGGCCATCACCGACTTCATCTACATGGTGCGCGGCACGTCGTACATGTTCGTCACCGGGCCTAACGTGGTGAAGACAGTGACGCACGAGGACGTGTCGATGGAGCAGTTAGGCGGCGCGGACACGCACGGCGGCACCTCGGGCGTGTCGCACTTCACGTTCGACTCCGAGCTCGCGTGTCTGGGCGCGATCCGCGATCTGTTCCGCTTCGTGCCGTCGAACAATCTCGATGATCCGCCCCGCGGCGCCGGCACCGATCCGCGCGACCGCCGGGACGATGCGCTGTTGGCCCTGGTGCCGGAGAATCCGAACAAGCCGTACGACATGCACGAGATCATCACGCGTGTGGTCGACGACGGCGACTTCTACGAGGTGCAGCGCGACTACGCGGCGAACATCATCTGCGGCTTCGCGCACCTGGGCGGATTCAGTGTGGGCGTGGTGGCCAACCAGCCCGCGGTTCTCGCCGGCGTGTTGGACATCGCGGCGTCGCTCAAGGGCGCGCGCTTCATTCGCTTCTGCGACGCGTTCAACATTCCGCTCCTGACGTTCGAGGATGTGCCGGGATTCCTGCCGGGCACCGCGCAGGAACACGGTGGGATCATCAAGCACGGCGCCAAATTGTTGTTCGCCTACTGCGAGGCCACGGTACCCAAGCTCACCGTGATCACGCGGAAGGCGTACGGCGGCGCGTACGACGTGATGAGCTCGAAGCACATTCGCGGCGACTACAACATTGCGTGGCCCACCGCCGAGATCGCGGTGATGGGACCCAAGGGCGCGGTGGAGATTCTGTTCAAGAGAGAACTCTCGAGCGCCAAGGATCCGCTCGAAGCCACGGAGCGCAAGATCGAAGAATACCGAAACAAGTTCGCGCACCCGTACGTGGCGGCGAGCCGCGGCTACGTGGACGACATCATCGATCCACGCGACACGCGTCCGCGGCTGATCGACGCGCTCGAGACGCTGCGCACGAAGCGCGATCGCAATCCGGCCAAGAAGCACGGCAACATTCCGCTCTGATGCCCCGTCCGAGTCGTACGCTGCGCCTGGGTGATCGCGCGCCCGAGTTTTCACTGCGCGATGCAGCCGCCGATGTGCCGGTCACGCTCGACTCGCTGCTCGCGGACCGTCGCGGCCTGCTCCTGGTGTTCCATCGCGGGATGTGGTGACCCAACTGCCGCGGGCAGCTCGGGGAGCTGCGCGAGCACATGGCGCGCTTCGACGCGCAACGATTCGGCGTGGCGGTGGTGCTCGCACAGGCGTGCGACCGCATCGCCGGCGCGCTCGAGCGCTACGCCGTTGCGTACCCGTTCCCGCTGCTCTGCGATCCGGACCGCAGGGTGATCAAACGCTACGGCGTGTGGCATCCGTTAGGCGTCGCGTCGTTCAATACCGCGCACCCGGCCTCGTTCCTCATCGACGCCGCCGAGCGGCGCATCCGGTACGCGTTCGTCGGCAGCACACAGTTCGCGCGCGCGCCGCTCGACGCGCTCGTCGACGCCGCGGCGCACACGGGATCCGCCGCCTAACCATCAGCCGACAGACCGCGTGTTCGATACGATTCTGATCGCCAACCGCGGCGAGATCGCGCTGCGCATCGTCCGCGCCTGCCGCGAGCTCGGCGTCGCCTCCGTGGCCGTGTACTCCGACGCCGACGCGCACGCGCCGCATGTGCGCGAGGCGGATCGCGCGGTGCGCCTCGGGCCCGCGCCGTCGAGCGAGAGCTATCTGCGCGCGGATCTGCTCATCGCGGCTGCCCAACGCACCGGCGCGCAGGCCATCCATCCCGGATACGGGTTCCTCGCCGAGCGCGAACATTTCGCGCGGGCGGTGCGCGATGCGGGTCTCGTGTTCATCGGCCCGCCCGCCGAAGCGATCGCGGCGATGGGCAGCAAGACCGAAGCGCGTCGTCTCGCGATTGCCGCCGGCGTTCCGGTCGTGCCCGGCACCACGGAATCACTGCGCGACGCACGAGAGGCCCGCGAGATCGCCGAGCGATTCGGCTTCCCCGTGCTGCTCAAGGCGGCGGCCGGCGGCGGCGGGAAGGGGATGCGTGTCGTGCGCGAGGCCGGCGAGCTCGCGTCGTCGTTGGACGCGGCCCGTCGCGAAGCGAAGAACGCCTTTGGCGACGACGCGGTGTACGTCGAGAAGTACATCGCGGGTCCGCGCCACGTGGAGATCCAGGTGCTGGGCGATGCGCACGGCATCATGCTCTCGTTAGGCGAGCGCGAGTGTTCGGTGCAGCGCCGCCACCAGAAGATGATCGAGGAGGCGCCGAGCGTCGCGGTCACACCCGATCTGCGCCGCCGCATGGGCGAAACGGCGGTCCGCGCCGCACAGGCGGCGGGGTACGTGAACGCCGGCACGTGCGAGTTCCTACTCGACGCCGAGGGCTCGTTCTATTTCCTCGAGATGAACACGCGGCTGCAGGTGGAGCATCCCGTCACCGAGCTCGTCACCGGGATCGACATCGTGCAGTGGCAGATCCGGATCGCCGCCGGCGAACCGTTGCCCTTCCGCCAGGCCGACCTCGCGCCTAACGGATGGGCGATCGAGTGCCGCATCACGAGCGAAGACCCGGCGAACGGGTTTCTGCCGGGCACGGGCCGCATCTCGTACCTCAGGCTGCCGGGCGGCCCCGGCGTGCGGTGGGATGGCGGCATCGGCGTGGGCAGCGAAGTGGGGCTGCACTACGATCCGATGCTCGCCAAGCTGATCGTGCACGCGCCGACGCGCGATGCCGCAATCGCGCGCATGCACCGGGCACTGCTCGAGCTCACGATCCAGGGCGTCGAGACGTCGCGCGACTTCCACCTGCGCGTGATGGAAGACGACGAGTTCCGCCGCGGCGCCATCGACATTCAATGGCTCGAGCGCCGGTTGGCGTCCCTCACGGGCAACGGGGCGCCGGCCGAGGGCGAGATGGCGGCGATGATCGCCGCCGCGCTCCTTGCAGAGCAGGAACGGGTGCGCCGCGCGCCGTCGGTGAGCGCTGCGCCTAACGGAAAAGACTCGGTCGACGAACGCACGGCGTGGCGGCTGACCGCGCGGCGTGAAGGGCTGGTGGAAGGCTGATGCCGGTCGCAGAGCTGCGCATCGACTCGATCGCGGCGGGCGGCGACGGCGTCGCGCGCGCGGATGGGATGGTGGTGTTCGTGCCCCGCACGGCGCCGGGCGATGTGGCGCGCGTGTCGTATCAGCAGAAGGGCCGGTTCGCGCGCGGGACGCTCGTGGCGCTCGAGAGCGCATCACCGGATCGCGTCGATCCGGCGTGCTCGCACTACGAGGCCGATCGTTGCGGCGGCTGCCAACTGCAACACGTGGCCTATGACGCGCAGCGTCGCGCGAAGGGTGACATCGTGCGCGACACGATGGTGCGCATCGCGCGCCGCCCAACGCCGGCGCCGCCGGCGGTGCGCCCCGCGCCATCACCCTGGCGATATCGTCGGAAGCTCACGCTCGCGTTGCGCGCGCGCGGCCGGGGGTGGACGGCGGGCCTGCACCCCTACGACGCACCGGGGCGCGTGTTCCAACTGCGCGAATGTCCGATCACCGAGGACCGGGTGTTGGCCGCGTGGCGCGAGGTGCTCGCGGCCGGCGACACCCTGCCTAACGCAGCCGAGCTCCGGGCGGCGGTGCGGTTCGACGACGAGGGCGAGGGGTCGCTCGTGGTCGAGGGCGGCGCGCAGTGGACCGGCGCGCAGCGGCTGCTCGAGCGCGTCCCGTCGCTCTCGGCCGTCTGGTGGAAGCCCGCCGACTCGTCGCGCGCCACGCCCGCCGCTTCGCGCTCGGCGAGCTCGTCGCCCGCGGCGTCGTTCGCGCAAGTGAATGCGGCGGTGGCGGACGCACTCCGCGCCTACGTCGTGGAGCGCGCGCTCGCGCACGAGCCCGCGCAGGTGATCGACGCGTACGCGGGCACCGGGCTCACGGCGCTCGCGCTCGCATCGCCGGCGCGTCACGTGACGGCGATCGAGCTGGACGCCGACGCGTCGGGGTGGTGCGGGGCGCGGCTGCCTAACGGATCGCGCGCCGTGGCGGCCCGGGTCGAGGACGCGCTGCCCGCCGCGCTCCCGGCGGATGTCGTGATCCTCAATCCGCCGCGCGCGGGCGTCGACGCGCGGGCCGCGCACGCGCTCGCGGGGGCGCGTGCCTCGACGCGCGCCATCATCTACGTGAGCTGCGATCCCGCCACGCTCGCGCGCGACGTGGGCCGTCTGCCGGGATGGCGCGTCGCGTCGCTCGTGTCGTTCGACATGTTCCCGCAAACGGCGCACGTCGAGACCGTGTGCGAGCTCGTTCCGGAGGCTTGAGTGAAATACATCGTCGCCATGGGCGAGCAGCGCGTCACCGTGGATGTCGAACCGGATGCCGTGACCGTGACGGGCAAGCGGATCCCGGCCGCGTTGGCCGACATCGAGGGCACGCCGGTGCGCATGGTCACGATCGGCGACACGGTGCACCGCGTGGTCGTTAGGCGCCGCGAGTCCAGGGGGCACTACGTGCTCTGGATCGACGGCTACACCTACGACGTCGAAGCGCTCGACGAGCGCACGCGCACGATCCGCGATCTCACGGCTGCAGCGGCCGGCCCAACGGGACCACAGCCGCTGGTCGCGCCGATGCCGGGCCTCATCGTGCGCGTGCTCGCCGAGCCAGGCGATGCGGTGCAGGCTGGGCAGGGCCTCGTCGTGATGGAAGCGATGAAGATGGAAAACGAGCTGCGGTCGAGCGGCGCGGGCCGGGTGAAGCGCGTGGTGGTGGCACCGGGCGCCGCGGTCGAGAAGGGCGCGATGCTCATCGAGCTGGAGTGACGACCGGCAGACGCTCCATCTTGATCATGCAAGGCGATTGCACTACATTGCACTGCATGCGAGACGCACAGCTTACCTTGCGCTTGTCGCACGCGTTGCTGCGCGACATCGACCATCGCGCGCGCGCCCTGGGCGTACCGAAAGCCCAGGTCGTTCGCGAAGCGCTTGCGGCGTATCTCGCAGCGCCCGCCGAACCCGATCCCGCGGCGTCCATTCGCGTCGTGTCGG
>DASVAC010000086.1:0-10674 GCA_036376535.1 Gemmatimonadaceae bacterium
ACCGCGTAGTCCTGCGCCGTCGGTTTCGCGTCGGCGCTGCCGATCGAACTGCCTAACGCCGCAATCTTGTTGTTGAGCCGGATCGGGAAGTTGAGCGGATCCTCGCTCGCACGGTTGTGCACCTGGTAGATCGCCGCCTCGATGGTATCGAGCTTCGCCCTGAACGTCCCCGCCGCATCGGCGAAACCGGACGGCGCGCCGCTGCGGCGCTCGTCCATCTGCCACTCCAGGTTGCGAATGGTCCGCACGGCATCGTTGGCCGCCGACAATTTGTCGCGCACCTTCATGAGGAGCGCGAACTGCTCGGCCAGATCGGCCTGCGTCGCGTGCACGCGCGGATCCTTCTCGAGCACGAACGACTGCGTCTGCGACTGCCCGTTTACCGTTAGGCGCACCGCGTACGTGCCGGGCACGGCGACCGGCCCCTGAATCCCGCCGGCCCACATGATGAGATTCGTGAAGCCCACGGCGTCCGGATAGCGCAAATTCCACGCGAACATGTTGAGCCCGACCTTGTTCGCCACGCGCGGCTTCCTGGGACCACGCGGACCTTCGCTCTCCGGCGTCTCCTGGCCCTTGTTCGCCTTCTTGATGCTGTCGGCGCGCACGCTGTCCGCGCGGCCGGCGCTGTCCAACTCGCTCGAGAACGACTGGATCACCGCGCCCTTCGCATCGAGAAAATCGAGCGCGACCTTCTGGTTAGGCGAAGACAGCGTGTAGTACACGACCGCGCCGCTCGGCGGATTCTTGCCCACGGGATGCTGCCGCGCGTCGCCGCCGCCAAACCCGCCGCCCCAATTGACGCGGTACGCCGCGCGCGGCTTGAACAGATGCATCGGCGCCTGCGCGATCGCGGGCGTCAACTGCCGGAGCGCCGACAGGTCATCGAGTATGTAGAATGACCGCCCGTGCGTCGCCGCGATGAGATCGCCCTGCGTGATCTCGAGATCGTGCACCGGCACCAGCGGCAGATTGCGCTGCAGCGACTGCCAGTGCGACCCATCGTCGAAGCTCACCCACACGCCGCGCTCGGTTCCGACATACAGCAGGCCGCGCCGCTCGGGGTCCTCACGAATCGTGCGCGTGAATTGCGTGCGGTCGATGCCGGCATCGATGCGCGTCCACGTCTTGCCGTAGTCCGACGTCTTGTAGAGATACGGCTGGTTGTCGTCCAACTGATAGCGGTTGGCCGCGACGTACGCGGTGCCCGCGCCGAAGTGCGACGCATCGATGATCGAGATGCGCGTGAACGGCGGCAGGTCCTTGGGTGTCACGTTGGACCACGTCTTCCCGTTGTCGCGCGTGACGTAGATGAGACCGTCGTCAGAGCCGGTCCAGATGACACCCCGCGTCACAGGCGATTCGGCGATCGCGAAGATCGTCGCGTAGTACTCCACCGACGTCTGGTCCTTGGTGATCGGGCCGCCCGACGCGCCTAACGTAGCCGGATCGCGGCGCGTGAGGTCGGGGCTCGCCACCTCCCAACTCTGTCCGCCGTTGTGCGAGCGGAACAGCACCTGGGACCCCATGTACAGCGTGTTCGGATCGTGCGGCGAGATGAGGATCGGGAACGTCCACTGGAACCGGTACTTGAGATCTTCGGCCGAGTGACCCATGGGATTGTCGGGCCACGGAATGATGTCGCGCTGTTGTCCGCTCTTGAGATCCAGGCGCGACAGGTACGCGTAGCTGCCGGCATAGACGATGTTCGTGCTGTCCGGCCGCACCTGGATGTAGCCCGATTCGCCGCCGCCCACTTCCTGCCACTCGGCCATCGGAATGCCGCCCGGCCACCGGCTCGGTCCGCAGAGCGTCGAGTTGTCCTGCTGCGCGCCGCACACCTTGTACGGGAAATCGGTGGTGGTGGTCACGTGATAGAACTGCGCCGTGGCGTAGTCTTCGTCGGTCCACGCCTTGCCGCCATCGAAGGTGACGGTCGCGCCGCCGTCGTTGGACTCGATCATCCGCTTGGGATCGTTAGGCGCGATCCACAGGTCGTGGTTGTCGCCGTGCGGGACCGCGATCGGCTTGAACGTCTTGCCGCCGTCGGTGGATCTGAAGAACGACACGTTCACCACGTACACGGTGTTCGTGTCCTTCGGGTCGGCGAAGATCCGCGAGTAGTACCATGCGCGCTGCCGGAGTTTGCGCTCCTGGTTGGTGCGCGTCCACGTGGCGCCGCCGTCGTCGGAGCGGAACACGCCGCCCGAATCCGATTCGACGATCGCGTACACGCGCTGCGGATTGGCGGGCGACACGGTGATGCCGATGTCGCCGATGATCCCCGATGGCAGCCCGGGATTGTGCGTGAGCTCGGTCCAGTGTTCGCCGCCGTCGGTGGTCTTGAAGATCCCGCTGCCTTGGCCGCCGCTCACGAGCAGCCACGGCTTGCGGCCGGCCTGCCACATCGCGGCGTAGAGCGTGTTCGGATCGTTGGGATCCATCGCCAGGTCGCTCACGCCTGTCGAGTCGTTGCGGAACAGCACCTTGCGCCACGTCTTCCCGCCGTCGGTCGTCTTGTACACGCCGCGTTCCGGATTGGGCGCCCACACGTGGCCTAACGCACCGACGTACACGACATCCGGGTTGTGCGGGTCGACGATCACCCGCGAGATCTGCCGCGTTGCCGTTAGGCCGACGGAGTCCCACGTCTTGCCGCCGTCCGTCGTCTTCCACACGCCGTCGCCGTGCGACACGTTGCCGCGGATGTCGAATTCGCCCGCGCCGACGTACACGATGTCGGGGTTCGATTCGCTCACGCCGATCGCGCCGATCGTCCCGCCGAAGTATTTGTCGGTGACGGGCAACCAGCTCGCGCCGCCGTCCGTGGTCTTGAAGACCCCGCCGCCGGTGGTGCCGAACCAGAACTCGTACGCCCGCGCCGCCGAGCCGGCCACGGCGACGGAGCGACCGCCGCGATAGGGACCGATCTCGCGCCATTGAAGCGCGTGGAACATGGAGGTGTCGTATGCCGTCGCCTGACCGGACGACGGCGCGGCGTGAAGCAGCAGCGCGACCAGCGCCGCCGCCCACCAGCGGGCAGTGCTCACTCGAGTCCTCGGTAGTTGCGCGACGCGCCGATCTTACCGAGAGGACCGGGAAGAGGGAAGCGCTGAAGGCGGACAAAGCGCGGACACCGCTGAAGACGGACAAAGCGCGGACACCGCCGGATCCAAGCGAGCGCTTTCCTTTGCCTGAGGCGTACTCAGACGCAGTTCAAGTGCTCCTCCTTCACGTCCAGATCGATCGCCTCGGCGCGCGCCAGCGTTTCCAGCGCTTCGCGCAGCCGCATGGCCGAGCCGTGGCGCTCGGCAACCGTGATCACCATGCGCAAGGCGAAGAGCGGCGAACCTGTCATCGGCGCGGATTCGGTGGACGTCTCGAGCTCGAGGATGTTGCCGCCGTGGGCACGCACGACGTCGGTGATCGCGTGGATGATGCCCTCGTGGTCCATCGCGCTCGCAGTCACCACCCACGTCGGTGTCGCCTGAACCTCGGCGACCGGCACGACGCGGTCGCGTAGACGCCGCACCGTCACGCGCATGCCGTTTGTGCGCTCGAGGGAGGCCAGGCTGCTCTCGATCGCGGCGATTTCGAGCGGCGATCCGGAGATCAGGAACATCAGTCCGGCAAAGCCGCCGAGTACGATCACGCGGCTGTCGTCGATGTTGCACCCGCGCTCGGCGATGAACCCGCTGAGCTCGGCGACAAGGCCGGGGCGGTCCTGCTCCGTTGCCGAGAGAATGAGGCGCTCGCGCGTGGCCATGACGACACTCCTTCGAGAGACTCTGCCGAACGGTAGTCACCCCAGGCCCGAGGCGCCCTGACCGAATGGACGGGCCACGTGGCCTCTTGCCGCTGCAAGACCGTTACGCGTCGCGACGCTTGACGGAGGCACGACCTGCACGTTCCCTTCCGTCGGAAGCATCTGGTCTCGAGTCGCCAGCCCCCAAGCCCCGATCCCCCTCAGCGTGCGCCGAGTTCTGCTGTTCGTGTTGGCATTGGCCGCGTGCGGTGCGCCGGACAAGAGTGAAAAGAAGGCGCAGCCGCCGGAGCAGCCGTTCGTCCCGCCGACGCATGCGGCGAGCGTGCGCGGATTCGAGCGACCGGTGGCCGCGAGGTACGATTCGGCCGCGGACGTGTTCTTCGTCGCGAACCTCGGCGCCGATTCGGCGGGTGCGCACGACGCGTTCATCAGCCGGCTGCATCCGGACGGGAGCATCGATTCGCT
Organism: Gemmatimonadaceae bacterium; assembly: GCA_036376535.1. Lineage (GTDB taxonomy): Bacteria > Gemmatimonadota > Gemmatimonadetes > Gemmatimonadales > Gemmatimonadaceae > JADGGM01. Next base: position 4,232 of record DASVAC010000086.1, read on the forward strand.
GCGGTTCATCGACAACGGCCGGGACGGCGTCCGGCTCGACGCGCCGCAGGGCCTCGCTCTGTTAGGCGACACGTTGTGGGTGGTGGATCGCGACGCGGTCCGCGCGTTCGACGCGCGCACCGGCGCCGCCGGGCCGTCGATCAGCCTCGCGGGCCAGCATCCAGTTGCGTTAGGCGGCGTGGCGGTGGGACCGGACAGCGCCCTCTACGTCACCGATCCAGGGCTGCTGGACCCCGCGCACACCGCCGGCGACCCGGGAACCGCCAATCGCGTGTTCCGCGTCGACCGCGACCACAAAGTATCGGTGGCGGTGGCGAGCGATTCGCTTGCGCGGCCGACCGATCTCGTCTGGGACCGTCGCACGAAGCGATTCATCATCGTGTCGTTCGGGCGCAGCAACATCCTCGCGTGGGGACCTGGCGACGCCGAGCCTCGTACGGTGGGATACAATCGCGCGCAGATGGACGGCGCGGCCATTCTCCCCGACGGCCGCCTGCTCGTGACGAGCTGGAAGGATTCGTCGCTCACGATTCGCGATGGCGACCGGCTCACCGCGATCACGGGATTCCCCTGGGCGGCGCACATCGGTGTCGACACGCGCCGCCGCCGAGTGGCCGTCCCGCTGCCGACCAAGAATCGCGTGGACATCTGGGCGATCCCGCCGGCCGCGCCATGACCCCCGCCTAACCGAATATGCCGCCGCGCCCGCTCCGCCGCGCGCTCGTCGCGCTCTGCCTCGCCGCCGCCGCGTGCGGCCGGCATTCCGCTCCCGTCGCGCGGGACGTGCGCTCGCCCGACGACGCGCACCGCCGGCTGCCCACGGGTGTCGCGCTCGATCCGGCCGGCACGGCGACGCCCGTGGGTCAGATGCCGCTCGCGATGGTGCTCTCGCCGGACGGCACGCGGCTGGTGCTGCTCCTCTCGGGGTGGCGCGAGGAGGGCCTTCAGGTGGTGGATCGCGCGAGCGGGCGCGTGGTGCAGACGCTCGCCCAACCGTCGGCGTTCGTGGGCCTCGCGTTCGCGCCTAACGGTAACGCGCTCTACGTGTCCGGCGCCGACGGCGACCTCGTGTACCGCTACGACTGGCAGGGCGACACGGCGGTGTTGGCGGACAGTCTTGCACTGGGCCCGCATCCCGCGCGCGGCCACGAAGGGGTGCGGTTTCCGGCCGGCCTCGCGGTTTCGCCTAACGGACAATTCCTGTACGTGTCGGAGAACCTCGACGATTCGCTGGCGGTCGTCGATCTGGCGGCGCGCCGCGTGGCGCAGCGACTGCCATCGGGCCGGTACCCGTACGGCGTGACGGTGACGCCCGACGGCGGCGTCTACGTCTCCTCGTGGGGCGCGAGCACGGTGTGGGCCTACGCAGCCGGATCGGACGGGCGCCTCACGCTCTCGGACACGATGCGCGTCGCGCGGCATCCCTCGGCCATGGTCGCGACGCGCGACGGCACACGGCTGTACGTCGTGTCGGCCACGACCGATCGCGTGAGCGTGGTGGACACCAAGCGCCGCGCGGTGGTCGGCGAGCTGCGCGACCCGCCGCCCGCCGGTCCGTCGGAAGGCAGCACGCCTAACGCGCTGGCGCTGTCGGCCGACGGCCGCCGCCTCTTCGCCGCCGAGGCCGATGCGAATGCCGTTGCCGTATTCGACGTGTCTTCCGACTCCACGCTCGCCGATTCGGGCCGCGCCGCGCTGCTCGGCCGCATCCCGGTGGACTGGTATCCGTCGGCCATTCTCGCGGCCGGCGACACGATTCTCGTGGCCAACGGAAAGGGCACCGGCACCGCGCCCAACCCGCACGGACCATCACCCGCCGTCCCGACCCGGCGCGCGCCGCGCGAGTACACGTTAGGCCAACTCACCGGCACGCTGTCCACGATCGTGCTGGCCGACGCCTCGCGCGACGCGCTCGCGCCCTATACCGCGCGCGTCGCCCGCGCCAACCGTTGGGACGGGCCCGCGTCCGCGCGCGGCGCGAGTCACTACCCGCCGTTCACGCACGTCATTTACATCATCAAAGAGAACCGTACCTACGACCAGGTATTCGGCGACCTCTCGCAGGCGGACGGCGACACGTCGCTGCTCTTCTTCCCGCGCGCCCTTTCGCCTAACCATCACGCGCTGGCCGAGCGCTTCGGGATCTTCGACCGGTTCTTCACCAATGCCGAGGTGAGCGCGCAGGGACACAACTGGTCTACCGCCGCATACTCGAGCGACTACGTGGAAAAGACCACGTCGCCGAACTACTCCGGCCGCCGGCCGTACTACGATTACGAGGGCACGAATCGCGATCAGCTCGCCGACGATGACGTGGCCTCACCGTCGACCGGCTACCTCTGGGATGCCGCCCAACGCGCCGGCATCACGTTCCGCAACTATGGCGAGTTCGTGGTGAGCACCGGCGACATCACCGGCCGGCACGATCTACCCGAGTCGTACCGCGGCGACAAACCGTTTCTGGCAACGCACACTGATTCGGCGTTCCCGGGATTCGATCTCGCCATCCGCGACCAGATCCGCGTCGATCGATGGCTCGACGAGTTCCGCGGCTTCGAGAAGAGCGGCGATCTGCCGGCGTTGGAAATCGTGCGGCTCCCGAACGATCACACGTCCGGCACCCGGGTCGGCATGCCGACGCCGCGCGCCGCATTCGCCGACAACGACCTGGCTTTAGGCAGATTGGTGGACGCCCTCTCCCGCTCTCGCTTCTGGCGCAGTACCGTTGTGTTCGTCGTGGAAGACGACGCGCAGGACGGACCCGACCATGTCGATTCGCACCGCGCGCCGTTTCTCATGATCAGCGCGTACAGTCACGCCGGCGTCGTGCACCGATTCGTGAACACCACGGATGTGGTTGCCACGATCGCCGACATCCTGCACCTCGGTTCCCTATCGCAATTCGATTATTACGGCCGCCCATTGCGGGGCTTGTTCACCGAGACGCCCGACCTCACGCCGTATATCGCACAGGCTCCGGCACAGCGGCTCGATGATCGCAATCCTGCGACGGGCCCTGGCGCGAAGGCATCAGCCCGCCTCGATCTCGACTTGGAGGACGAGTCGGACGACAATCTCTTCAACCACATTCTGTGGGAAGCGCTCAAGGGACCGTCGGTGCCATACCCCGGCACGACGCATCGTGGAATGGGTAAGGGCGTACTGGCCTACTGAACTTCCGCCGCGCGCTGTACCCTTTCTCGACTTCGCCGCGCCGATCGCCTCCGTCGTCAGCTACCGGAACCCAGCGACCACTCTCCTGCACTCATGACGCCCGCCCGCTGGCTTCTCGCCATCGTATCGTTTGCTGCGGCGATCGGAGTGTCGTTGTACATCGTGCTCACCAGTTGGCCGACGTCGGATCATACCGTCACGGTCAGCGTGGCGGCGCACGGCGTGTTGTTGGGGGTGGCGCTGCTCGAGCTCGGCGCGCGCGGGGCAAAGGTCCGCTTGAGCGCGGCGTCGCTTCGCATTCCGATGACGTTCGGCGTGGCGCTGCGCGCGAGCGCGGGCGGCGATTTCGGCGCGGCGATCACGCCGGCCCGCAGCGGCGCCGAGCCCGCGCGCTTCCTGATCATGACGGAAGCGGGGATGACGTCGGCGAACATCATCCTCGTGATCTACGCCGAGCTGTTCCTGGAGATGATCTCGCTGGCGATCGTGGCGATCGCGATGTTTTTCACGTTCCGCGATGCGGGCGGGATCATCACGGGCATGGCGAGCCTGGTGGCGATGTACGCCGCGTTTGTGTTAGGCACAGGCGCGCTGGGCTTCGTGTTGGCGCGCCGCGGCATGAACCAGACGCCCCCGCGATGGCTGGCGCGCCTCGGCGTGCACGGCGCGCGGTGGCATCAATTCCGGAGCGTGCTCGAGCAGCTGCGCCGCGGGATCGAGGGCATGAAGGACATGCGCTTCGGCATGGCGGGCATCGCGCTGCTCGTGTCGATCGTGCACATCGTGCTGCGTCTCGCGATTCTGCCGATCATCGTCTACTCGTTCGGCGTGCGCGTGCCGGCGGCGCCGCTCATCCTGTGGCCGATTGCGCTGATGTACGGCAGCGTGGTAGTCGCGGTGCCGGCGGGCGGCGGGTTCATCGAGGTCGCGTTCAAGGAGACGCTGGGGCACGCGATCCCGTCATCGATTTTCGGTGCATCGCTGATCTGGTGGCGCTTCTACACGTTCTACCTCTACATCATTCTTGGCGCGATCGCGGCGGGGGGGACGGTGTTGCGGGCGCTGCGGCCGGATGCCGACGAAGACGAGGCAGCCGAGGAGAGCGGACCCGATCTCGCGGTGCAGCGCGATCCAGCGCACTAGCTCGGCGTTGTCGGCGAGCATCTACGCTCATGAGGAAACGGACACAGCACTGACAAAACGGACAGAGCACGGACAAGAGACAAACAGGGTGATCGGTTAGGCATCCCGCACGGTGCTATAGCCTTTGTTTGACTCTCTTGACCGTGCCGTGTCCGTTTTGTCGGTGCTGTGCCCGTTTCCTCATGAGCGTAGATGCTCGTCCGCGAGCCCCGTTTCGCGTTGCGCCGGATTGGCGGCCGCCTTACGGTACCACGCATTGCGACAGAGCACGCGCTTGAACGACGGCCTAGGGCCAAAGTTGAAGAGCAGCCCAATCTCGAGCCTGCTGGCTCGCAAGTAATTGAACAGCTGCGCGCTTCCGATGTCCGGAAACTCCTGCTTCGACTTCACCTCGATCACGAGTCGGTCATCGACGAGCATGTCGAGGCGTTGGAGGGCTAGCTCCTCCCCTCTGTAGAGAATGATCACGCCGACCTCGCGCGCGACGCGGTGCCCTCGCGCTCGAAGTTCGCGCTCGGGTGCCGCTTTGTAGATGTGCTCGAGAAAGCCGTGACCGAGCGTGTCGTATACCGCAAAGAACGCGCGTATCGCGGAACCCGTGAGTTTCTCGTCGATCAGTCCAATTGCCGTCATGGCGTGAACACAAACACCGGTCGCGCATCACTACGTCAGCATTTGATTGCGACCCGGGTCGTTTTGCTGCAGCGGACGAAGCGCCTGAGAGAGGTCTCGCGGTTGGCTCTGGGCCGGCATCTACGCTCATGAAGAAACGGGCAAAGCACGGACAGAACAGGCAAAGCACGGACAACAACTTCAAACAAATAGTCGGTTAGGCAGGAGCCGGGCGCTGAAATCGATGTCTGGCTGACATGTTTGCAGGCTTTTTGTCCGTGCTTTGCCTGTTCTGTCCGTGCTTTGCCCGTTTCTTCATGAGCGTAGATGCCGGCCCAGTCAACCTTTGCCTAACGTAGCCCGGATCTGCTGTAGTTCGTCGATTGACACGGGGCCCGACAGTGTGTAGCCCGTTCCGTCGGCGCCGCGCCAGCGGATCACGTGGATCGCCTCGGCCGACGAGTCTGCGCGCGCGGCCGGCGCGTTGGCCGCCGGCGACGGCGAGATGGAGTCGGAAAGCAAGTCGTTAGGCACACCGCCGGCCGGCGTCGTCTCGAGGACGACCTGCTGGCTGCCTCCGATCGCATAGGTCTCGCGGCGCACCATCACCGTTCCGCGCTGCACCGAGTCGACCGAGACGAGACGAAGGGCGGGGCGGCCGCGCACACTGGAAAACGTCGAGCCGCCGGGGACGCCGGCCAGCGATGTCGGCTCCAGCTTTGCAGCGAGCGCCGCCTTCTGCGCTTGCATGGCCACCGTCGTGTCGGTCGTCTTGCTCACGTCGCCGAACTGGCGCAATCTCGCTGCGCTCGGCGCCTCCAGTGCGGAGGCTGCGTTCTGTCGCGGTGCGACGGCGAGCGGCTTGGCGTGGGGCGGCGCAGCCGGCGCCGGCTGGTGCGCCGCGCCGCCTAACGCAGCCGGCGGTGGCGCGGCGGCGCGCCGTTGCGCGGGCGCCGGTGCGGGCTCCGGCCGCGGTACCGTCGTGGTATTCGGCGCCCGAGGCGCGACATCGCGCCTCAGGTGCGCCGAGTCGACCAGCGTCGCCGTTCGTTCCGCGACGAACAGGTCGCGCCGGTTGGCTTCGCGCGTGAGCACCAGCGTACCGGCCGCGACGAATGCAAGCACGGCGGCGATGCGGCCATAGCGATGGCCCCACCGCGCGCGCGGCACAGCCGCATCAGGCGTCGCGACCGGCGCCATCGCCGCGAACGCGGGCGACGCGACACCCGCTGCCGCCACGGCGGCCGGCCGCTCGATGGGCACGACGCCCGCCGGCACGTCATCGAGCGACGCGAGGATGCGCGACGACGCGGCGATCAGTCCGCGCGCCTCCGCCACGCGGTCCGCGCACGCCCGACACGCCGCCGCGTGCGCCTCCACGGCGGCGGCGTCCGCGGCGCCTAACGCACCGTCGAGCCACGCGTGGATCGTGCCGTCGTCAAGATGCTGCATGACCTGTGCTCCCGCGCTGCGACTCGCGCAGCGCCTCGTACTGTTCCACCAGTCGACGCCGC
>DASVAC010000087.1:0-3942 GCA_036376535.1 Gemmatimonadaceae bacterium
GCGACCGATTCCGCGCGCACGGGGCGACGGTGCACGCCGTGACCACGGCGGCGTCCGAGGGTCGCGCCAAGGTGCTCACCTTTCACGAGCTTGCCGAGGTGCTCGGCAATGGCGAAGGCGTGCGGGCGGTGACGCTCAAAAACGTGAAGGCCAAAACGCACTTCAATCTCGACGTCGATGTCATCCTGCCGATGCTCGGCTTCGTGAGCGACATCGGTCCGCTCGCGCAGTGGGGATTACAGGTGGAAAAAGATGAGATCGTGGTGAACAGCACGATGGAGACCGGCCGTACAGGGATCTGGGCGGCGGGCGACATCACGACCTATCCGGGGAAGCTCAAGCTGATCGCGACGGGATTCAGTGAAGCGGCGATCGCGGTGAATCAAGCGGTGCACTGGATCTATCCGGACAAGAAGGTGGCGCCAGGGCACTCATCGAACATGGGGATTTTCGGGCAGAAGGACGACTAGTTCGCGTGGTGGGCTTCCTCGCTCTGGGGAACACGGATCGGGCGGATTGAACGGATCGCCCGGCTCCGCGAACCGGTGAGCCTCCCGCGCTGTCAGCCATCAACTTTTGTTGAAAGCGAAACAGCGGTTGCATTGGCGCGGAGAGCTTGTCGCGCCGGGCGGGACTCCTCCGTAAAGGACTCAAAGGATAACTAAAAGGATGCGAGAGATGGGGAGGATTGCGTCGACATCAGGGCGAGTGCGACTTGCACGCTCGTAGCTGGCGACCTCACCCTTTGAGCCTAAAGGCACTGAATGTTGAATTCAGTGTGCGAGGATGAGGGCCTCTTCAGCACGCTGAGTTCTTTGCTGTTGGTTTAAGAGCAACAACAAGAGAAGCCCAATGTGTGGCTCAGGCCCGCCAGGCGGCCGTCAAAATGCCTAACGTAAGCAGTACTTAGCGAAGAGCGTGCAAGTCGCACTCGCCCTGATGTCGACGCAATCCTCCCCATTTCTCGCATCCTTTTGGTTATCCTTTGAGTCCTCTTACAGAGGAGCCCGCCCGGCGCGACAAGCGTAGCCCGCCGGAGGGTTACGGCCAAACCGGAAAACAACAACAACTCTTTGGTTGTTTTCACAGATGTCGTTCTGCCGTGCGCAACGAACGCGCCACCGCAGCCGAGCGATCCGTTCAATCCGCTCAATCCGTGGTCCCCAGAGCGAGGAAGCCCACCACCGCGTGCTCGCGGCGCACGGGTCGCCGCCTAACGCGCGAAACGTGACCTCGCTCGGCACGCCCGCGCGCTTCCGGTCACGAATATTCCACGCGCGGGTCCGTGGCCGCGTACGTCAGGTCGGCGAGGATGTTCACGACCACGAACACGACGCTCAGGAACAGGATGCTGCCCTGAATCGCGGGGAGGTCGCGTTTGCTGATCGCGTTGACGACGTAGCGGCCGAGTCCGGGCCAGCTGAAGACGGTTTCCGTTAGGATGCTGCCGGTGAGGTACGAGCCGAAGTCGAGGCCGATCACGGTGACGACAGGGATGAGCGCGTTGCGCAGCGCGTGGCGCGCGAGGACGGCGGTGCGCGGCAGGCCTTTCGCGCGGGCGGTGCGGATGTAGTCGCTGCCGAGGACCTCGAGCATAGCCGAGCGCGTCATGCGGGCGAGGAAGGCGATGGAGCGCGTGCCTAACGCAAACGCCGGCAGGATGAGGAAGGCGAACCCGCCGGTGCCGGATGGCGGCAGCCAGCGGAGGATCATCGCGAACACCAGGATCAGGATCAGTCCCACCCAATAGACCGGGAACGAGATCCCGAGGTACGTGAAGGCGAGGGTGAGCCGGTCGAGCCAGCCGCCCGGGTAGGCGGCGGTGACGACGCCGACCGAAATGCCTAACACAACGGCGAGCAGCATCGCCGCGCACGCGAGCTCGAGCGTCTTGGGGAACCGCTCGGCGATGTCGCGGGCGATCGGGCGGCCCGTGATGAACGAGGTGCCGAGGTCGCCGCGGAGCACGCCCGACGCGTACGCGGCGAACTGTGTGGGGCGGGGCTCGTCGAGGTGGAGCTGGCGGCGCAGTTGGGCGATGGTGGCGGAGTCGGCGCGTTCGCCGACCATTTCCATCACCGGATCACCGGGCGCAATGTAGAGGAGCGCGAAGACGACGACGAGCACGCCGAGCAGCGTCGGGATCGCGAGCAGCAGGCGCCGCAGGAGGAACGTGCCCATGGGCCGGTGCGCGTTCCGTTAGGCAGGTCAGCGGTGCTGCGCGGCGCTGTCGCGTGCGGTGCTGTCGCGCGCAGGGGCGTCGGCCGACCCGGGTTCGCCGATCGAGACGTCGAGGAAGCGCTGTCCGTTGAAAATCGCGGGCGCCTTGAAACCTCGGATCCACGGCTGCACCGCGTACAACTCATTGTAGAAGAACAGGTAGATCATGGGCGCATCGCCGAACGCCATCGAGTCCGCGCGCTGGTAGAGCGCTGCGCGCTTGGTGCTATCGGCGGTGGTCCGCGCGCGCGCTACGAGATCGTCGACGCTCGGATTCTCGTAGAACGAGACGTTGCCGCCGACGCCGCGATTGGCGCCAACGAGGAGCGGGTTCAAGAAGTCTTCAGCGTCGGGATAGTCGGCGTACCAATCCTTGATGAAGAGATCCGCGTCGCCATGTCGCGAGGCTTCGCGCGCGGCGGAGTTGTCGCGTTGGACGAGGGTCACGCGAATGCCGACGGCGGCGAGATACGCCTGGATGGATTGCGCGACGCGTTGGAACGTTTCGTCCTGCCCAACCCAGAGTTGGACGGCGAATCCTTTCGTGTAGCCTGCGGCAGCGAGGAGCGCGCGCGCCTTGGCCGGATCGTAGCCGTAGGGGCGGCGCGTGGTGTCGGCGCCGTCGAGCGAGGGCGGGATGACGCCGGCGGCCAGCGTGCCGCGGCCGCCGATGAGACGCTGCAGGATGGTGCGGACGTCGACCGCGTAGTTGAGCGCTTGCCTAACGCGCGGATCCTTGAGGGGGCCGCGGGTGCAGTTGATGGCGACGTACCAGAGCCTCAACGCGGGCGCCGAGAGGAGGTACGCACTTTTTTCGTCGGTGTGTTCCCAGCGTTCGGTCTCGGCCTCCGGTACGTACAGCAGGTCGACGTTGCCGGCCTGGAACTCGGCGACCGAGGTACTGGGCTCGGGGACGATGCGGATCTCGAGCGAGTCGATGCGCGGGGCGCCGCCCCAGTACGATGGATTGCGCGCCAGCAGCACGTAGTCGTCGTGCTTCCATTGCACGAAGCGCCACGGTCCCGTCCCAATGGGATGCTGGGAGAAATTCGCGGTGTCGCTGTCCGGCACGATGGACGCGACGGGCATCGCGAGTAATTTTGGGAAGATGGCGAGCGCGGTGTCGAGGGTGATGCGGACGGTGCTGTCATCGGGCGTGTCGAGACCGCTGATTGTGGACGAGCTTCCCGCGGCGAACGCGCGTGCACCGGAGATCGGGTAGAGCGGCCAGCCGCGGCCGCCTTTCGTGCGCGGGTCGAGTACGCGCTCGAAGCTGTGCACGACGTCGGCGGCGTGGAGCGCGCGTCCATTGTGGAAGGTGACGTGCGGCCGCAAATGGAACGTGTAGGTGCGGCCGTCGGAGGAGACGTCCCAGCGCTCGGCGAGAGCGGGAGCGAGGCGCGCGTCGACGGTGAACTGGGTAAGGCCGTCAAAGAGGTACGAGACGGCGCGGCCTGTCGGCACGTCGGTAGAGAGAGCAGGGTCGAGCGAGCGCGGGTCGTAGCGGTCGCGCGAGTCGATGAACGTTTTGCGCTGCGGGGTGGAGTCGGCGCCGCGGCAGGCGCTCACGAACGAAAGCGGAACGACGGCGAGAACAACCGCGAGGGAGAAGCGAATCGTGCGCAGACGGCGCCTCGTTGACTTCGAGTGGGAAACGAGTGAACTTACCGGGCCTCAAGTAAAGCGTCAATCGTGAGTTACGTCCTGTGCGTCGACGATCAC
>DASVAC010000088.1:0-33544 GCA_036376535.1 Gemmatimonadaceae bacterium
CATTGGGCGATAGGTTTTTTGTTTGTTAAACAACAAAGGCCCATCGTCCCATTGAGCTACCGCACTCTCTTCCGCGCAGGACGATCACTTTCGTTATCCCTTGTTTCCCTTTCGTTATCCTTTGATGCAGTTGTCGTTTGATAATGCAGTCGCTCCGATTCCCGCCGAGGCAGCGGCCCGACACCTCGACCGACTCCCGACTTTCCCAAGAAGACCGCGCAAAACGAAGCCCGAAGCGATTGGCTCCGGGCTGGCGTTTTCCGTTGGGCGAGCCGTTAGCGCGCGGCTTTTTTCGCCAGGTGGCTCTTGCGACGCGCGGCGGCGTTGCGATGGATCAGGCCTTTGCGCGCGGCACGATCGAGCAGCTGGACCGCGCGCTGGCGCTGGGCATCGGTGGCATCCGCGGCGCTTGCCTTTTTGACTGCGGTGCGAAGCTCCGAGCGCTGTGCGCGGTTACGCACCGCGGCCGCGCGCGACTTGCGCATGTTTTTTTTCGCTGAATCGATACGTGGCACGAGGTCTCCGATGGCGCTCGATGAATCGGTCTCGGGAAGCGCGTAGTCTAGAAGTGCACGTGATCGATGTCAAGGCGCGACACATCTTTGACTTAGGCAGAGTGGTCCACTACCTTTCGCGCCGACAAGCCGAGCAGGCTTTTTCTCCCCTCCGGCCATCGATACTTGGGGACTTTTCAGACCTTCATCGTGGCATTTCCTGCGTTGCTCTTCGCGATGATCGCGCATGAGTACGCACATGGATACGCAGCCCTGAAACAGGGCGACCCCACCGCGTATCAGCTCGGACGTCTCACGTGGAATCCGATCAAGCACATCGACCCATTCATGAGCATCCTGCTGCCGCTCGTGATGGTATTGGCGCATGGTCCGATCATCGGCGGAGCGAAGCCGGTTCCGGTGAATCCGCGCAACTACAGGAAGTTCAAACGCGGTGACATCATCGTGTCGCTCGCCGGCATTGCGACGAACATCGCCATCGCGATCGTCAGCGTGCCGGTCCTCGTGCTTCTGGGCCTGATTGCGCAAACGGTGCCGGCGACGGCGGGCGTGATCGCGATCCTTCAAGCAATGGTGGTGTGGGGAGTTCTGATCAATCTCTTCCTGGCGATGTTCAATCTGCTGCCGATCCCGCCGCTGGACGGCTCGCACGTATTGAAATACCTGCTGCCGCCGGCATGGGCGCTCGAATATCAAAAGATCGGGCAGTACGGCATCATTATTCTCATCGCACTTTTGTATTTCGGCGTCGGCCTGCTCGACAGATGGATGTACCCGGCGTTCTTCGGCTACGCGCATCTGATGCAACCGATCGTGGGGTTCATCGTGCCGAGTCAATTTCTGCCGGGTGTGGCGTGAGCGCTGTCGCCATCGAGCCCATGCCGAGCGTGCCGTTCGCCGAGCCTGATCCAAATGTGGAGTCGTCGTTCATCGTCGAGCTGGATCAGTTTTCCGGACCGCTCGACCTGTTGCTCACGCTCATCCGCGAAGAGCAGGTCGAGATCACCGACATCCCGATCGCGCGCATCTGCGAACAGTTCCTGGCGCGGATCCATTCGTTAGGCCTTGGCCAGGCGGCCGACTATCTCGAGATGGCCGCGCGGCTGCTGCGTATCAAGGTGCAGATGCTGCTGCCGCGCCACGGCGACGATGACGCCTGGGACGATCCGCGCGCCGAGCTCGTTAGGCGGCTGCTCGAATACCAGCAGGTGCGCGAGGTCGTCGATGTACTCGAGCAGCGGGCCGAGGAGCGCCGGCGCCGGTTCGCGCGCGCGTATCTGCCGGAGGAGCCCGTGACGCCGCCGGAGTCGCCGCTGTCGCTGTCGTTGCCCGAGCTGCTCGCCGCCGTCGACCGCGTGCTCCGTTTGCTGCGCGAGCCCGACGTGCACGACATCGTGCCGCGCGCGCTCGACGTCGAAGGCGCGATCGCGACGATTCGCGCGGTGCTCGCCTTACGCGCGAACGCGCGCTGGCGCGACGTCGTGGCCCTCGAGGCCGAGCCCTGGGAAGTGCTCTCCGCGTTGCTCGGCTTGCTCGAGCTCGCGCGCCGCGGAGAGTTGCGACTGCGCCAGCCGCGTCCGTTCGCCGATGTGGAGATCTCCCGTGACGCCGCTAGCGAAGCTGCTTGAAGCCGCGTTGTTCGCGAGCGGCCGGCCCGTGCCGCTCGACGAGCTGTACGCGCTCGATCCCGAGTCGTCGCCCGCGGCGTTCGCCATGGCGCTCGACGAGATTCGCGAGTGCTACGACAACCAGGGCCACGGCGTCGACCTGGTCGAGTTAGGCGGAGGCTGGCAAGTACTCACGCGTCCGGAGTTCACCGAGACCATCGAGCGCGCCCAACTGGCGTCGCGGCCGCAGCGCCTCTCGTCGGCGGCGCTCGAGACGCTCGCCATCGTTGCCTACCGGCAACCCATTGGCCGCGCCGACATCGAAGAGATCCGCGGCGTGTCGGTGGGCGGCATGCTCAAAACGCTGCTCGAGCGCGGCCTGATCGACGTCGTTGGGCGAGCCGAAGGGTTGGGCCGTCCGCTCCTCTACGGAACCACACCCGCGTTCCTCGAGCAGTTCGCACTGCGGCATTTGGGCGAGCTGCCGCGCGCCGACGAGCTGGCCGTAGCGCTGCGCGCGGAGCCACGCCCGCTCTGATCGCCATGCCGATGCGCATTCAGCGCGCGCTCGCGCGTGCGGGTGTCGCATCCCGTCGCAAGGCCGAGATGCTCGTCGAGGCGGGGCGGGTCACGATCAACGGCGCGCCCGCCGAGATCGGCCAGGTCGTGGATCCCGAGCGCGACGCCATTGTCGTGGACGGCAAGCGCATCGGTGGTCCAGTCGCTGAGCAGTGGTTCGTGCTCAACAAACCCGCGGGTGTGATGACCACGCGCTCCGATCCGCGCGGACGCCGCACGGTGTTCGAGTTCGTTCCGCCCGTGGCCGGTTTGACGTACGTTGGGCGCCTCGACTATCTCACCGAGGGCGTGTTGTTGTTCACGACTGACGGCGCGGCGGCGCACGCGCTCATGCACCCCAAGGGCGAAGTGGAGCGGACGTACGAGGTGACCGTGCACGGCGACGCACCATCGGCGGTGCGCGCGGCGCGCCGCGGCATCATGTTGCACGATGGGCCGGTGGACCTGCACGACATCTCGGCGGCGCCGATCGAAGCGGGCCGGTGGATTCTGCGCGTCACGATCGCCGAGGGACGCAACCGCGAGGTGCGGCGGCTGTGTCGAGCGCTCGACCTGAGCGTCGAGCGTCTGGTGCGCGTGCGCTTCGGACCCGTGGAGCTCGGGCGCTTGGCGCCGGGCGAGTCGCGGCCGCTCACGGCGCGCGAGCACGAGCGGGTGCGCGACCTGATCACTCTGCAGCGTTAGGCACGAATGGAACTCCGGAACTCGACCGTATTATTGTTAGGCGGGAGCGGCCTCGTGGGCATGGCGGTGGCGCATCGTCTGCTGGCGTACGGGCCGCGCCGCGTCGTCATCACCGGCCTCACGCGCGAGGAGGCGGAGCCGGCGGCGGAGGAGCTCCGCGCACTCGCGGGCGACGTCGCCATCGATGCCGCGTGGGGCAACATCTTCGCGCCCGCCGATCTCGCGACACGCTCGCGCGACGAGATCCTCGGCGATCCCTCGGCGCGCCGGCGCCTGGTGGAAGACTACGTGGCCCCGTACGGCCAGAGCCCGCTCGATGAGAACCTGCTCTTCACGTGGCTCGTGGATTATCGGCCCGACCTCGTCGTCGATTGCGTCAACACCGCGACGGCCCTCGCGTATCAGGACGGACACGCGAGCGCGCTCTCGCTGTTGCGCGCCGCCGACGCGGGGACGGTGACGCGCGAAGGGGTCGAGCGCCATCTGCTCACGCTGCCGCTGCCGCAGCTCATCCGGCACATCGAGGCGCTCGTGGAAGGCATGCGACGCGCGGGCACGCAGACGTACGTGAAGATCGGCACGAGCGGCACCGGCGGCATGGGACTCAATATCCCGTACACGCACAGCGAGGAGAAGCCGTCGCGCACGCTCATGTCCAAGTCGGCGGTGGCCGGCGCGCAGAGCCTGCTGCTGTTTCTGTTAGGCAGAACGCCGGGCGCGCCCGCGACCATCGAGATCAAGCCCACCGCCGCGATCGCGTGGCGGCGCTTGGGCTACGGCGCCATCCGGCGCCGCGGCCGCACCATCGAGATCGTCGATTGCGAGCGCCCGTTGTCGGTGGCCGATGCGTTCAAGCCGGGCGCCACGGGATGGACGTGCACGGGCCAGCCGCTCGAGAACGTGTTCATCGACGTCGGCGAGAACGGCGTGTTCGCGCGCGACGAGTTCGAGACCGTGAGTGCGTTAGGCCAGATGGAGCTCGTGACGCCCGAGGAGATCGCCGAGACGGTCGTGATGGAAGTGCAGGGGCGTCCGACGGGGAAGGACGTGGTGGCCGCGCTCGACGGCGCGACGTTCGGGCCGACGTATCGTGCGGGCTATCTGCGCGCCGTGGCGGTGGACGGGTTGGCGCGTCTCGAGGGGCAGCACGGCGTGCGGTCGATCGCCTTCGAGATGCTCGGACCGCCGCGTCTCACGAAATTGTTGTACGAAGCGTACGCGTTGGGACGGCTGTGTTCGTCGGTCAAGCTGTTGTCGGCGGCGGATCCATCGCGTCTCGCGCGCGACGCCGAAGCGCTGCTGCGCGACCGAGACCCCGCGATTCGCCGGCAAATTCTGTCCGTTGGGCTTCCGATTCTGCTGTCCGATGGCACGTCGCTCCTGCGCGGTGAAACCGTAGTCGTTCACCCCGACGGACGCGGCACGGACATCGCACCGCGCGGTTGGGTGGATCTTCGTCCCTCGAACATGGAACAGTGGGTGCGGCGCGCGCGGTCGATCGTGGACGCGACGCCCGACGGCGGCAACGGATCGGGCGCGGACTGGACCGCGGTCGATCCCGATGCGCCGATCGCGCCGGCGCGTCTCGCGGTGTGGATTTTCGAGCACGAGGATGGCGGGTTCAGAGTAAAGCGGTAGCTCATCACGTGATTGATTCCAGGGAATTGGGAAGCTCGCTCTCGCTCGCGCGTTCCCAATCCCCCGTTTCTCTCGAACCTTCCCGAGCCGCGCGTAGTATTACTGAAGGTTTTGAGTCTCACCCTCACTGTGCGGAGCTGTCGTGGCGACACGCGCGATGCCGGCCGCCGATACGGCGCTGGTCCAAGGAATTCTCGAGCAGGTCGGGCGCCGGATCGTCGGCCAGGATTACATGGTCGAACGACTGCTCATCGGCTTGCTCACCGGCGGACACGTGCTGCTCGAGGGCGTGCCGGGGCTCGCCAAGACGCTCACGGTGAAGACGCTCGCCGAAGCGATCCATACCACGTTCCAGCGCATCCAGTTCACCCCCGACCTGCTCCCCGCCGACGTCATCGGAACGCAGATCTTCGACCAACAAACGGGGCAATTCCGTGCCAAGAAGGGCCCGGTCTTCGCCAACATCATTCTGGCGGATGAGATCAACCGCGCGCCGGCCAAGGTGCAGAGCGCGCTGCTCGAGGCGATGCAGGAAAAGCAGGTCACGATCGGCGGCGTGACGCACCCGCTCGAGGAACCCTTTCTCGTTTTGGCGACGCAGAATCCCATCGAACAGGAAGGCACGTACCCGCTGCCCGAAGCGCAGGTCGACCGATTCATGCTCAAGCTGCACGTGGGATATCCCTCGCGGCAGGAAGAGAAGGAAATCATGCGTCGGATGTCGGGCGGCCAGGTGATTCCGATCGACGCGGTCGCGAGTCCGAGCGTGATTCTCGAGGCGCGACGGCGCATCTCCGAGTTGTACGTGGACGACCGCGTGGTCGACTACATCGTCGACATCGTGCACGCGACGCGCACGCCCGCCGCAGCGGGATTGGCCGACCTCGGGCCGCTCATCGAATACGGTGCGAGCCCGCGCGCGACGATCTTTCTGGCGCAGGGATCGCGCGCGCACGCGTTCCTCCGCGGCCGCACGTTCGTGACGCCCGATGACGTGAAGGCCGTCGCCCCCGACATTCTCCGCCACCGCATCCTCACCACGTACGAAGCCGAAGCGGAAGAGGTCTCGAGCGACGAGATCATCCGGCGCATCCTGGCGGCCATCGAGAGTCCGTGATGCGCACCGCGCACCTCCCCAGTCCCGACGTGCTCCGGCAGGTGAAGCTGATCGAGCTCCGGACGCGGGGGCTCGTGGATTCGCTCTTCACCGGCGAATACCACTCGGTGTTCAAGGGCCAGGGCATGGAGTTCTCGGAGGTGCGCGAATACCAGCCGGGCGACGAAGTGCGGGCCATCGACTGGAACGTGACGGCACGCATGGGACACCCATACATCAAGCGGTACATCGAGGAGCGCGAGCTCACGGTGATGCTGGCCGTCGATTTGTCGGGGTCGGAGCGCTTCGGGACGGTCTCGCGGTTCAAGAGCGAGCTCGCGACCGAGCTCAGCGCGGTGCTGGCGATGGCCGCCATCCGCAACAACGACCGCGTGGGCGCGCTCCTGTTCACCGACCGCGTCGAGCATCTCGTCAGGCCGGGGAAGGGCCGGCGGCACGTGCTGCGGCTCGTGCGCGACCTGCTCGCGTGGCAGCCCGATTCCACCGGCACCGACATCGGCCGCGCCACGGAGTATCTGTCGCGGCTGTTGCCCCACCGCACGATCATTTTCGTGATCTCGGATTTCGTCGCGCCGTCGCTCGAGCGGCCGCTCAAGCAACTCGCCCAACGACACGACGTGGTCGCGGTGACCATCGAAGATCCGCGCGAGCGCGTGCTGCCCGACGTCGGGCTCGTCCGCTTCACCGATCCGGAAACCGGCGCCACGGTGGACGTGAACACGAGCGATCGGAAAGTGCGCGAGCGCTACGACCGCCAGGTGCGCGCCGAGCGCGACGCGCGCACGCAGCTCTTCCGGCGGCTGGCCATCGACGAGATCGCGGTGCGCACCGAGCGCAGCTACGTCGAACCGCTGCTGCGGTTCTTTCGCATGCGCATGGAGCGGGGGATCGGCCGGTGATCGTGGGCCTGCTCGCGCTGGCCGTGCTGCCGCAGGCGGCGCTGCCCACGCCGGCGCAGCAGGCCGGCGCCGTGTCGCGCGTCGAGATGGGCATTGCGGTGCGCCCGGGCGTGGTCACGGTCGGCGAGCCGTTCGTGGTCACGCTGCGCGTGCGTGCTCCGTTAGGCGCGGACATCGGGATGCCGGTGGGACCGGACTCCGGCTTGTCGGTGGAGGCCGTCGACCCGCGCCAGGAGACCACCGCCACCGACACCGGCTTCGTGGAGCGCACGGCGGTCTATCGGCTGGTGGCGTGGGACACGGGCGGCCAGGCCGCCCGGTTAGGCGACGTGGTGATCACGATGAACGGCCGCGCCCTCCACTACACCGTGGCCGGCGACACGGTGCACGTGAGCAGCGTGCTCCCGGCGGATACGTCGCGCCGCGTGCCGAAGCCTGAGCGCGACGTGCTCGTGGCCGGGTTGCCGTGGTGGGTGTGGGCGCTCGCCGCCCTCGCCGCCGCGCTCCTCGCCGCCCTCGTGATCTGGTGGTGGAGGCGGCGCCGCAACCGCGCGCGCGACGGGCCGACGCTCACGCCGATCGACATCGCGCACCGCGAATTCGCGCGGCTCGACGCGCTCGCGCTGGCGGAGGCCGGTGAACGCGGCCGCTTCGTGACGCTCAACGAAGACGTCGCTCGCGACTACCTCGCCGCGCGCATCCCGGCGGCGCTGCGCTCGCTCACCAGCACGGAATTGTTAGGCGCGGTGCACGACGTGACGGCCGTCCCGCTCGATCGCCTGGCATCGTTGTGCGCCGAAACGGACTTGATCAAGTTCGCCCGCCGGCCGGTGGCGCGGGACCGCGCCGGCGAGCTGGTGGCCGAGGCGCGCGCGATCGTCGAGCACGTGGAGCACACGCTGGTCGAGCAGGCCGCGGCCGCCGAGCAGGCAGAGAAAGCCGCGTGATCGCCTGGCTCGAGAGTCTCCGCTTCGGCGCACCGTGGGTGCTGCTTGCGTTAGTCATCCTCCCCGCGTGGTGGGTGTGGCGGCGCAGGCGGCGTCCGCCGGCCATCGTGTTCTCGCGCACGGACGTGCTGGCGCGCGGCCCCAAGTCGGGACTGTTCGTCACGCGCTCGCTGTTCGTGCTGCGCAACCTGCTGCTCGTGGGACTCATCGTCGCGCTCGCGCGTCCGCGGACCGGCGCGCACGCGGAGAACATCACCACCGAGGGCATCAACATCGTGCTCGCCATCGATCTGTCGAGCTCGATGTTGTCGGAGGACTTCCAGCCGCAGAACCGGCTCGAGGTAGCGAAGGACAAGGTCAAACAATTCATCGTTGGGCGGCGCAACGATCGCATCGGCCTGGTGGCGTTCGCCGCCGAAGCGCTGACGCAGGTGCCGCTCACGGTGGACTATCCGGTGCTGCTGGCCGCGGTCGACAACCTGGAAGCGGGTCAGCTCGAGGACGGCACGGCCATCGGCACGGCGATCGCCACCGCGGCCAACCGGCTGCGCACGGCGCCGGGCAAGTCGCGCGTCATCATCCTCCTAACGGACGGCGTCAACAACCGCGGCGCGATCGATCCGCGCACGGCCGCGCAGGCGGCGGCGGCGGTCGGGGTGAAGATCTACACCATCGGCGTCGGATCGGAGGGCATGGCGCCGGTTCCCGTTGGGCGCGGGCTCATGGGGCTCCGGTACGAGTACCGTCCGGTCGAGATCGACGAAGCGCTGCTGCGCGACATCGCGCGCACCACGGGCGGCCGGTATTTCCGCGCGGTGGACGCGGCGGCGCTCCAGAGCATCTACCAGCAGATCGACCAGCTCGAGCGCGAGCCGCTGCACGCCAGGACGTACGTACGCTACACCGAGCAGTTCCGCTGGCCGTTAGGCGCCGCGCTGGCCGCGCTCGCGTGCGAGGTGCTGCTGCTGGCGTGGCGGGGGCCGCTGCCGTGATCGAGACGCCCTTCTTCGACGATCCGTGGATCCTCGCGGCGACGCCCGTCCTGGTGCTGCTGGTGGTGCTGCTCATCGTCGGCGCCTACAAACGCCGGCGCACGCGGCTGCGACGTCTCGGATCGACCGTACTGATCGACCGCCTGCTGCCGCCCGCGCTCGAGAAATCGCCGTGGCGCCGGGCCACGCTCATCGGTCTGGCCGCGGCATTCGCGGGTGTCGCGTTCGCGGGTCCGCGCTGGGGCACGGAGCGCACGGTGGAGCGGGGCAGCGGCGTAGACATCGTGCTCGCCATGGACGCGTCGCTCTCGATGCTCGCGACCGACGCGCGTCCGAGTCGTCTGGAAAACATGAAGGAGGAGGCCCGCCGCCTCCTCGCGCTGTCGGGCGGCGACCGGTTCGGCCTCGTCGCATTCGCGGGACGCAGCTACATCCTCACGCCGCTTACCGTCGACCAAGGCGCGCTCGACTTGTACCTCGACAATCTCGATCCGACGGTGGTCGGTGAAGCGGGCACGTCGATGTCACGCGCGATCTCGCAGGGCACGGAGCTGCTGCTGGCTACGCCGACGACGAGCGACCGGGCATTGATCGTGATGAGCGATGGAGAATCGTTCGAGTCGGTGGATGACGTCGTGGCCGCCGCCAAGGCCGCGGCGGACTCCGGCATCGCGGTGGTGACGGTTGGCTTCGGCACGGTGAACGGCACCACCATACCGATTGTCGGACCGCAAGGTATTACTCAGAAGAAGGATCAGGCGGGCCACATCGTGATCACGCACTACACGCCGGAGATGCTGCAAGCGGCCGCGCAGGCGGCGCACGGGACGTTCATCGAGGCCTCCGCCACCGACAAGGCAGCGCGGATCCGCCGCGCGTTGGCGACGCTCCGGCGCGAGGGCCGCGCGACGCCCACCGGCCGCGAGCGCAAACCGCGCTTCCAGCTCTTTCTCATCCCGGCCATCCTGCTGGTGCTCGTCGACACGGTGCTCGCGGAGCGGCGTCCGCGCCGGGCGGCGGTCACGGCCGGCGCGGCGGCCCGGGCCGCGGCGGCGATGCTCCTGGTGCTTGCGTTAGGCATCCCGCGTGCCGCGCACGCGGAAGGTCCGGGCGGACCGGGCGCGGACGGCGACAAGTTGTACAGCGAGGGACGGTACAAGGAGGCGGCGGCGGCGTACGAACAGGCGTTGCGCAACGGCAAGCAATCGGCGCGCCTCGAGTACAACCTGGGCACGGCGCTCCTCGCAGCCGGCCAGCGCGACGAGGCGATGACGGCGCTCGAGCACGCGGCGCAGATTGCCGACGACGCAGACCTCCGCTACCGCGCCCTGTTCAACCTGGGGCTCGGCTACCTGCAGCGCGCGCGGTCGTCCGCGGGCCAGGATGCGTCGCAAGCGTACATGTCGGCGCTCGATGCCTACCGCAAGGCGCTGCGCCTCAAGCCTAACGAGCTGGACGCAAAGTGGAATTACGAGCTCGCCAACAAGAACAAGAAGGGCGGCGGCGGGGGCGGCGGCGCGCAAAACCAGCAGCGGCCCCAGCAGGGCTCGGCCACCAAGCCGTCGCCGCATCCGAACGCCGGCATCGACAAGCAACAGGCCGAGCAGCTCTTGAACAGCGCCGAGCGTGAGGAGCGCGACGTGCAAGCGCGCAAGCAGAAAGAGAACCAGCCCTCGCCGCCGCCGGGCGGGAAGGACTGGTGATGCTCGCGCTGCTCGCGGCCCTTGCGTTAGGCATTCAGGTGCCGGGCGCGTCGCGCATCGACACCACCGGGCGTGCGCCCGCCGTGGTCACGCGCGCGCCGCTCGACACGGCGTCCGCGGTGAACGTGCGCGTGCTCGCATCGCCGGAGACCGTGTACGTTGGGCAGCAATCCACGTACGAGCTCGGCGTCTTCCTGGACACGAACGTGCGCGACCGCATGCGCCGCCTCGAGGCGATCGCGCCCGAGATGCGCGGACTCATGGCGTACGAGCCGCCGGCGACGGCCTCGGGCTTCCCGACTCGCACCGTTGGGCAGCACCGGTTCGAAGCGCGCGTGTACGAGCGCGCGGTGTTCCCGCTCACGCCGGGGCGCATCGCGATCCCGCCGGCACGTCTCGTGTACGCGATGCCGCTCACGTACAGTTTCTTCAGCCACGAGGAGACGTACGAAATCCGGAGCGACAGCGCGATCGTCGTCGCGATCGAGCCGCCGGAGGTGGGCCGGCCGGCCGACTGGAACGGGGCAGTGGGCACGATCCACATCGCGTCTCGCCTCGACACCACCGCGGGCCGCGTGGGCAATCCGATTCTGCTCACCGTGGCCGTCGCCGGCCGCGGCAACGTGAATCTGTTCCCGCGTCCGCAGCTCGCGATTCCGTGGGCGTCCACGGTGCCCACCGTCGAGCGCGTCACGCTCGCGCCCGACTCGCTCGACATCCGCGGCGTGAAGGAATTCGATTGGGTGGTGACGCCGCAGCGCGACGGCCGCCTAACGATACCCGAGATCCACTACTCGTACTTCGACCCGGAGTCGCGGCGCTACGAGACGGCCGTCGCGCCCGCGCAGCCCGTGACGATCGCATCGGGCACGCTCGCCGGAGTCGACACCGGCGTGGCGGCGCCGCGCTACACGCTGCGGGTGACGTATCGGGGACCGCTCGCGCCGGAGCCGTACACGCTGATGCCGTTCTGGTGGCTCGTGTGTCTCGCGCCCGTGCCGGCCATTGCGATTGCCGTCGCGCGCCGACCGCGACGCGCGCGCCGGCCGGCGACGCCGGCCCGCGCGCTCCTCGCGCTCACGCGCGCCCCCGAGCCGCCGCCGACGCGCGAGCTCCGGCGCGCATTCCTGCGCGCCGTCGCTGCGCGCGTCCGCGCCCGCGCCTTCGGCACCCGTCCGCTGCCGGCTACCCTCGCCGAACCCGGCGTGCTCGCGCGCGCCGCCCGCCGCGCCGGCGTCTCGACCGGCACCGCCGCCGCGGCCGCTGCGTTAGTCGACGAGCTCGACACCGCCGCGTTCTCGAGCGGCGGCAACGGCTCCGCGCGCGTCACGCGCGAGCTCGCGAAGCGCGTCGAGCGGACGTATCGCGCCATCGATCGCGAAGCATGTCGCACCCGTCCCCGCGGCGTGCCGGTCACGGCTGCGGTGATCGCGCTCCTCGTCGTCGCCGCCGGCGCTCGCGCTGCGAGCGCCGACGGCGACGCCGCGCTGTTCGAGCGCGGCGTGCAGGCGTACCAGTCGCGCGATTTCAGCGCGGCCGAGCGGGTGTTCGCGGACATCACGTCGCGCGTGCCGCGCGCCGCCGACGCCTGGGCCAATTTCGGCACTGCCGCCTACAGCGCGGGCGACACCGCCGGCGCGGCGCTCGGCTGGCAGCGCGCGCTGCGCATCGAGCCGCTCGCCGGCGACGCGCGCGACCGCCTCGAGATGTTGGGCGCGGCGAGCGGACTCGGCTCGGTGCCCGCCATTCCGGCGGCTCCCATCGCGCTCGTCGCCGCGGCGCTCTGGGTGGTCGCGTGGGTCGCGCTCGCGTGGAACGTCGCGAGACGTCGTGCGTCGCAGGGTTCGCGTCCGCTCATCGTCGGCGCCATCGCGGTCGCCGTCGCGCTCGGCGCCGTCGCCGCGTCCGTCGATGCGCGCCTCGCGGGACGCGGCCTCGTGGTCGTGACGGAGGACGCGCCGCTCCATGAGCTGCCCGCGCTCGCGTCCGACCGATCGACCACGCTGCGGCCGGGCGAAATCGCGCGCGTCGTGGAACGCGAAGGCCCATGGTCTCGCGTGATCACGGATGGCGGACGACACGGCTGGGCCGAATCGGACGACCTCACGTCGCTCGCGCGCGATTGACGCTCTTCCGGCGGCGCTCGTAGCTTTCCGAGCATGCCGCGCATCACCATTCTCGACAACACGGTGGTCGACCAGATCGCGGCCGGCGAGGTGGTCGAACGGCCCGCGTCGGTGGTGAAAGAGCTGGTCGAGAACGCGCTCGACGCGGGTGCGCAATTCATAGATGTCGCGTGCGAGGATGGTGGGCGCGCGAAGATCCGCGTGGCCGACGACGGGTGCGGCATGGAGCGCCGCGACGCGGAGCTTGCCCTCGCGCGCCACGCGACCTCCAAGATCGTACAATCGGCCGACCTGGTGGGTGTGGCGAGCTTCGGGTTCCGCGGCGAGGCGCTGCCGGCGATCGCGTCGGTCTCGCACCTCGAGCTCGACACGGCCGCGTCCGATGGCGCCGGCACGCGCATCACGACCTCGGGCGGCTCCGTGCCTAACGTAACCGATGCGGCGCGCCGCCGCGGGACCTCGGTCACCGTCGAGCGCTTGTTCTACAACGCGCCAGCCCGCCAGCGCTTTCTCCGGTCGGCGCGCTCGGAGTGGCGCGGCATCGTGGACGTGCTCACGCTCCTCGCGCTCACGCGGCGCGACGTGCGCCTCACGGCCACGCACGACGGCCGCGCAGCGTTAGGCCTGCCGCCCGCGCCTTCGCTCCGCGCGCGCGTCGGCGCCCTGTGGGGCGCGCCGTTCGCCGAGCGCCTCGTGGACGTGGACGATGTGAGCGGCGAGATCCGCGTCGCGGGACTCGTCGAGCGCCCGGCCGACGTCGGCACGGCCAGCCGCCGGCTCTTTCTCTCGGTGAACGGCCGTGCCATCCGCGACGGGGGACTCGTGCGCGCCGCCGAGGCGGCGTACCGCTCGACGATCCCCGCCGGCGTGCGCCCGACGCTGCTGCTCGAGCTCACGGTGCCCAACGACTCGCTCGACGTGAACGTGCACCCGACCAAGGCCGAGGTGCGGTTCCGCGACCGGTGGACCACCGAGCGCGCGGTGGAGCACGCCGTTAGGCGAGCGCTCGGCACCGGTGCGAGCGCGGCGACGTTCGGCGGACGGGCGGCGTCGTGGCCCCTCGAGTTCGCCGCGGCGCCCGCCGTGGACCGGGAGGTGCTGCGCCCCCCCGCCGCGCCGATCGAGGCGGCGCCGCTCGCGCCTCACGCAGCCACCGCGACGCTCGATGCCGCCGACGCCGTCGAGCCTCGCGGCGACGCGCTGCCGGTGCCGCCGCTGATGCAACTGCGCCGCACGTACATCGCCTTCGAGCACGACGAGGGCATCGTGCTCATCGACCAGCACTCGGCCCACGAGCGCGTGCTGTACGAGCGCTTCGTGCGCACGCTCGAGCGCGGCGAAGCGCCGTCGCAGCGTTTGCTCTTCCCGCTCACGCTCCACCTGGGGCCCGCCGAAGGCGACGCGTTCGATGAGCACCGCGCCCTGTTCGAGCGGCTCGGCTTCGAGATCGAGGGGTTCGGCGGCCACACGCTCATCGTGAGCGCCGTCCCGATGCCGCACCCGCGCTTCGATGCGCCGCGCTGCCTGCGCGACACGCTCGCGGCGCTCACCGGCGACCGCTCGCCGTCCGCCGCGTCGCGGCACGAGCATCTCGCGGCGACGCTCGCGTGCAAGGCCGCGATCAAGGCCGGCGACCCGCTCTCGCCCGACGAGATGCGCGCCCTCTACACGGCGCTCGCGCGCACGACGCTCCCCGCGCACGACGTGCACGGCCGTTCGACCATCGTGCAGCTGTCCTGGGACGAGCTCGAGCGCCGCTTTGGCAGACGTTAGGCTTCGCGTCATCACCGGTCCCACGGGCGCGGGCAAGAGCGCGCTCGTGCTGGCCCTCGCGCGGCGCGTCCCGTTAGGCATCGTGAGCGCGGACTCGCGCCAGATCTACCGCGGCTTCGACATCGGCACC
Source organism: Gemmatimonadaceae bacterium (assembly GCA_036376535.1). GTDB lineage: Bacteria > Gemmatimonadota > Gemmatimonadetes > Gemmatimonadales > Gemmatimonadaceae > JADGGM01. Next base: position 14,711 of record DASVAC010000088.1, read on the forward strand.
GCCAAGCCGTCCGCCGCCGAGCGCGCGTGCGTCCCGCACGTCGGTCTCGACATCATCGAGCCCGACACGCGCTACTCCGCGGCCGCGTGGGCCGCCGATGCCGTGCGCTGGATGGACGAGGTGCGCCACTTGGGACGCGAGCCCGCGATCGTCGGCGGTACGGGCTTCTACATCCGTGCCCTCACCATGCCGCTCTTCGTCGAGCCGGCGCTCGACGCGCCGAAACGCCGCGCGATCGCGGCGCACCTCCGCGCGCTCACGCTCGACGAGCTGCAACGCTGGTGTCTCGCGCTCGACCCCGAGCGTGCCGGGCTCGGCCGTGCCCAACTCGAGCGCGCCATCGAAGTTGCCGTGCTCACCGGCACTCCGCTCTCGCGTTGGCACCGCGTCGCGCCGGGAGCGGAGCCGCGACACGCGCGATATCTTGTAGTCGATCCGGGTCCCGCTTTGGGCGCGAGCCTCGCGGCGCGACTGGACCACATGCTCGACGCCGGTTGGATCGAGGAAGCCCGGGCGCTCGACGCACGCGTTCCGCCCACGGCGCCCGCGTGGAACGCAACCGGCTATGCAACTGTTCGTTCGCTGGCGCGCGGCGACATTGGCCGATCCGAGGCGCGCGAGAGAATCCTGATCGCGACGCGCCAATATGCGAAGCGCCAGCGCACGTGGATGCGCAACCAGCTGCCGCCGGCCGACGTGACGCGCATCGATCCAGGCGAGCCCGGTGCGCTCGCACGCGCGCTCGAGTGGTGGAACGAGACACGTGAGGGGTTGGGATGAAGATCGGCATCACCTGCTATCCGACGTACGGGGGCTCCGGCGCCGTCGCCACCGATCTCGGCATCGCGCTCGCCGAGCGCGGGCACGAAGTGCATTTCATCACGTACCAGCATCCATTTCGCCTGCCCGCGTTCCTGCCGCGCATCTTCTTCCACGAAGTGGACGTGGTCCGTTATCCGCTCTTCGAGTATCCGCCCTACGACCTCGCCCTCGCCGTGCGCATGCACGAGGTGGTGCGTGAACACCGCCTCGATATCCTCCACGCGCACTACGCCATCCCGCATGCGACGAGCGCGTGGATCGCCAAGGAGATGCTGGACAACGACGACGTCGGCGTCCGCATCATCACCACGCTGCACGGCACCGACATCACGCTCGTTGGGCAGGACCCATCGTTCCAAACCCTCACCAAGTTTTCCATCGAGCGCTCGGACGGCCTCACCGCCGTGTCGCAGTTCTTGAAGCGCGAGACATACAAGGCGTTCGGCTGCACGGGATGCGCGGTGGAGGTGATCCACAATTTCGTGGATCCGGCGCTGTACGACCGCAGCACGCACAGTCCGCTGCTGCGCGAACAGTTAGGCAGCAACGGCGACCGCGCGGTGATCATGCACGTGTCCAACTTCCGTCCGGTGAAGCGCGTGCGCGACATCGTCCGCATCTTCGCGAGGATTCGGAGCGAGCGGCCCGCGGTGCTCGTGATGGTCGGCGACGGCCCCGAGCGCACGTCGGCCGAGCAGGAGGCGCGCGAGCTCGGCCTCCAGGACGACACGTACTTCCTCGGCAAGATCGACGTCGTGGCGCCGCTGCTCGCGAGCGCCGATTTGTTCCTGCTGCCGAGCCAGAGCGAGTCGTTCGGACTGAGTGCGCTCGAGGCGCTCGCGTGCGGGGTGCCCGTGGTCGCGTCGCGCGTCGGCGGGATTCCCGAGGTGGTGAGCGACGGCGTCACCGGCGTGCTGTGCGACGTTGGCGACGTGCATGGCATGGCCGCCGCGTCGCTCGACATCCTCGGCGACCGCGCGCGCTGGGAGCGCATGAGCACCGCCGCCGCCGCCGATGCCCGTCGCCGCTTCTCGCGTGACGAGATGGTCGCCCGCTACGAAGCGTTCTATGAGCGCACACTCGGCTGACGCGCTGCTGCGGCTGGCGCGCTGGCCTAACGTCGTGCTGGCGGCGTTAGGCGTGGCGTTCGGCGCCTGGTGGGTGGGCTGGGGACCCGTCACGGCCGTCGCGCTCGCCGCGGCCGGCGCCGCGTGTCTCACCGTGACGGCCAATGTCTGGAACGACATCGCCGACATCGAGATCGATCGCCTCGCGCATCCCGAGCGCCCGCTGCCATCCGGACTCGTGTCGGCGCGCGCCGCACGACGCATCGCGACGGTGTCCGGCCTTGTCGGCGTGGCACTCGAGGCGGCTGTGTCGCCGGCTCTCGGCGCGCTCAGCGTGATCGTGGTCGCGCTCATGTTCGCGTACAGTCCGTGGATCAAGCGCACCGGATTGTTGGGCAACGTCGTGGTGGCACTGCTCGCGTCGCTCCCGTTTCTGTTTGGCGCGTGGGTGGTTGGCCGGCCGCGCGCGGCGATCGTGCTCGTGATGATCGCCGTGCCGTTGCACCTCGCGCGCGAAGTCGCCAAGGATCTCGAGGACGCGCCGGCCGATGCCGCGTCGCGGCGCACGCTGCCGGTGAGTGCCGGCGCGTCGGTGGCGGTCGCCGTGTTGTCGGTTGCGTCGCTCGCGTTCTTGCTGCTGTTGGTGCCGTTCGCGAGGGCTCGTCCGTTGTTCGCCGCTGCTGCCGTACCTGCCGCTGCGCTCGTCCTCTACGCCGTGGGCATCGCCGTTCGTGGCCACCACGGGAGCCCGCTCGTCTTCAAGCTCGCCATGGTGTGCGCCATGGCCGCATTCCTAACGGCCCGTCCCTGACGCTCTCCTTCCGCGCTCGACATTCATGACGCTCTTCCAAGCGATCGTCCTCGGCATCATCCAAGGCTTGTCGGAATTTCTCCCCATCAGCAGCTCGGCGCACCTCGCGCTCACGCCGTGGTTGTTGCACTGGCCGGAGCCGGGTCTGTCGTTCGATGTCGCGCTGCACACGGGTACGCTGGTTGCCGTGCTCGCGTATTTTCGCGCGGAGTGGATGCGCCTCATCCGCGCCGCGTGGGAGATCGTGACCACGCGCAAAGTGGCAACCGAATCGCAGCGACGCGTCGTGCTGCTGGTGATTGCGACGATTCCGGGCGGCATCGCCGGTTTGTTGCTCGACAAGTACGCGGAGACCACGTTCCGCGCGCCCGCATTGATCGCGTGGGCGATGATCATTCTCGGCATTCTGCTCTGGCTCGCCGATCGCGGCGCGCGCGAGGTGCGCAAGCTGTCGGACATGAAGTTCGGCGATGCACTCCTCATCGGCATCGCGCAGATCTTCGCGCTCATCCCCGGCGTGTCGCGCTCCGGCTCGACGATCACCGCGGGTCTCGCCGACCGGTTCGATCGCGAGAGCGCAGCCGTGTTCAGCTTTCTCATGAGCATGCCGATCATCGCCGCGGCGGCCATCCTCAAGGTGCCGCACGTGCTGCACCAGCAGGGACTCAGCGCGCCGCTCGTGGCTGGCGTGCTCGCGTCCGCCATCAGCGGTTGGCTCGCGATCGCGGCGCTGCTGCGTTACGTGACGCACCGCAGCTACGGCGTGTTCGCGCTCTACCGCGTGCTGGCCGGCGTGGCGGTGCTCCTCATCGTGCACTATCGTGGCTGACGCGACCTACGACGGCTGCGGCGGGGACGAGCTCCGGGCATTGCTCGATCTGCCGCGCGTCGAGGTGTACGACAGTGTGACGTCGACGTTGGATGTGGCGCACGTGTTGGGCGAAGAAGGCGCGCCGGCCGGTTCGCTGGTGCTGGCCGAGCGGCAGACGGCGGGGCGCGGGCGTGAGGGGCGGCGCTGGACGTCGATCGCCGGCAGCGGCATCTGGCTGACGATGCTCGAGCGGCCGAGCGACCCGATGGCGACCGAGGTCCTGGCGATCCGGTTAGGCATCGGCGCCGCGCAGGCGCTCGATGGGTTCGCCGAGTCGCGGGTGGGTCTCAAATGGCCGAACGACCTGTACGTCGGGGCGGGGAAGGTGTGCGGGATTCTGGTCGAGTCGCGGTGGCGCGACCAGCGGATCGAGTGGGTGGCCGTGGGCGTGGGCATCAACGTGCGGCGCCCGCCCGACGTGCCTAACGCGAGCGCGCTCCGCGCCGGCGCGTCGCGGGTGCCCGTGCTCGAGGCGATCGTGCCCGCCATCCGCGCGGCGGCGTCGGCCCGCGGTGCCTTGCGGCCGGATGAGCTCGCGGACTACGCCCAACGGGACGTGGCGCGCGGCCGCGCGTGCCGTCTGCCCGCGCCCGGTGTGGTGCAGGGCATCGATGAGCGCGGCTCACTGCTCGTCACCACGGCGGTTGGGGACGTGACGTGCCGCTCCGGTTCTCTCGTGTTCGAGGAGGACGCGTGATACTCGCCTTCGATGTCGGCAACACCGAGACCACCATCGGCCTGTTCGACGGCCGCACGCTCGCCGCGCACTGGCGGGTGATGACCGATGCGTCGCGCACGCCGGACGAGATCGGGCTCGAGCTGTCGGGCCTCCTCGGGTCGCGCGGCGTCGCGCTCGCGAGCGTGACCGGCACCGCGATCGGCTCGGTGGTCCCGCCGGTCACGGGGCCGCTCGCCGAGGCGTGCCTCACGTGGTTAGGCGCGACCGCCGTCGTCATCGACGGCCGCTCGCCGCTCCCCATCGTGCTCGACGTCGACGAGCCCCTCACCGTCGGCGCGGACCGCATCATCAATACGCTCGCCGCGAGCCGCATCCACCACGCCGACACCATCGTCGTCGACCTCGGCACCGCCACGACGTACGACTGCATTACGGCCGACGGCGTGTTCCTGGGCGGCGTGATCGCGCCCGGTGTGCGATCGTCGTTGGACACGCTCATTCGCCGCACGTCCAAGCTGCCCGCCACCGAGCTTTCGGCGCCGTCGCGTGCGATCGGGAAGCGCACCGAAGACTGCATTCGCGCCGGCGTGATGTTCGGATCCGTGGATGCGATCGACGGCATCGTGCGCCGCATCAAAGCCGAATGGCCGTCGCCGAGGGAGCCAATGGTGATCGCGACGGGCGGACTCGCCGAGCTGCTTGCGCCGTTGTGCACGGAGGTGGACCTGGTCGAGCCCTACCTCACACTCGAGGGCCTGCGCCTGGCCCACGAGCTGCTCGCGGCGCGCGCGTCGGATTGAATGCCGGCCGACACCCTCGGCTAACCGTTAGGCGCCGACGACCTCGGGCACGCATCTACGCTCATGTGGGACGCGGACACAGCACGGACAAAACGGACACGGCGCGGATCGCTCGGCTGCGGCGCGTGGTTCGTCGCGGCCTGCCAGTGGCCGGCTTCTCAGTCGCGTCATGGTGTGCGACGCACTGGTCACGCACCGCGACGGACGGACGACGGATAGGAAAACACGAAACGAACTACGAATGACGGACCACGGGAAGGTCGCACCTGTTGCATTGACCGGTTGAACCGGCCCTCGAGCCCTTCTTCGGAGATGCCGGCACGCCGCGACGGCCTAACCGCCGCAGCCGGGCAGTCCGTGCAGCGTCCGTTCTGCCCGCGCTTTGTCCGTGTCCCACGTGAGCGTAGATGCCAGCCCCACGCTCCCACTCGCCCGTCAGAGTGGCGGGCCAACCGTGACCAGCCTGCGACCTCCGCCGGATTGGCAGGTCTAACTCATTCATTTTGGCCAACTTAGCCGGCACGGGCGCTGCATTGGCCGGTTGACCTCGTGGCGGGAGGCGTTATGTTTGATGCGTCTAGCACTCTCAACTAGAGAGTGCTAACACCGCTCATACGAGCATTCGTGCAACCCATACTGGAGGAGGGAGGCGACCTATGGCCACCAAAAGTGCCACGGCGGTGAAGGTGAATCCGCTGGCCGATCGCGTCGTCGTGAGGGCTCTCGAGGAATCGGAGCAGATGCGCGGCGGTCTCTACATCCCCGACACGGCGAAGGAAAAGCCCCAGCAGGGCGAAATCGTCGCCGTCGGACCGGGCCGCTTCGAGAAAGACAAGCGCGTCCCCATGGATGTGAAAGTCGGTGACAAAGTCCTGTACGGGAAGTACAGCGGCACCGAAGTCACCCTCGATGGCGAGCAGCTCCTGATTCTCCGCGAATCGGACGTGCTCGCGGTGATTTCCTAACGGTCACTCGTAGCGCCTAACGTGGCGCGCGAGTCGCCACTCACAACTGGATTCTTTCACCTACTGGAACTATGGCTGCCAAAGAACTGCATTTCGATACTGAGGCGCGCGCGGCGCTCAAGCGCGGCGTCGATCAGTTGGCCGAAGCCGTGAAGGTCACGCTCGGCCCCAAGGGACGGAACGTCGTCATCGACAAGAAATTCGGCGCCCCCACCGTCACCAAGGACGGTGTCACGGTCGCCAAGGAAGTCGAGCTCGCCGATCCCCTCGAGAACATGGGCGCGCAGATGGTCAAGGAAGTCGCGACCAAGACGTCCGACCTCGCCGGCGATGGCACCACCACCGCCACCGTGCTCGCGCAGGCCGTCTTCCGCGAAGGCCTCAAGAACGTCACGGCCGGCGCCAACCCGATGGCCATCAAGCGCGGCATCGACCGCGCCGTGTCCGCGATCGTGGATGAGCTCAAGAAGCTCTCCGTCCCCACGAGCGGCAAGAAGGAGATCGCGCAGGTCGGCACGATCTCGGCGAACAACGACAAGGAAATCGGCGACCTGATCGCCGAAGCGATGGAGAAGGTCGGCAAGGACGGCGTCATCACGGTCGAGGAAGCCCGCGGCCTCGAGACGACGCTCGAGACGGTCGACGGCATGCAGTTCGACCGCGGCTACCTCTCGCCCTACTTCGTCACCGATCCCGAGAAGATGGAAGCGGTGCTCGAGGATGCGTACATCCTCATCCACGACAAGAAGATTTCCTCGATGAAGGACCTGCTCCCGGTCCTCGAGAAGGTCGCGCAGATGGGCAAGCCCTTGCTCATCATCGCCGAGGATGTCGAGGGCGAGGCATTGGCGACGCTGGTCGTCAACAAGCTCCGCGGCACGCTCAAGGTGGCCGGCGTCAAGGCGCCCGGCTTCGGCGATCGCCGCAAGGCGATGCTGCAGGACATCGCGGTCCTGACTAACGGACAGGTCGTGAGCGAGGAAGTCGGCTTCAAGCTCGAGAACGCGGTGCTCTCCGACCTCGGCCACGCGAAGCGCGTCGTGATCGACAAGGACAACACCACGCTCATCGACGGCGCGGGCGACGAGAAGAAGATCGAGGGCCGGATCAACGAGATCCGCGTCGCGATCGACAAGTCGACCTCGGACTACGACAAGGAGAAGCTGCAGGAGCGCCTGGCCAAGCTGGCGGGCGGCGTCGCGGTGATCAACGTTGGTGCCGCGACCGAGTCCGAGATGAAGGAGAAGAAGGCCCGCGTCGAGGACGCGCTGCACGCCACGCGCGCGGCCGTCGAGGAAGGCATCGTGCCGGGCGGCGGCGTCGCGCTCATTCGTGCGCAGCGTGCGCTCAAGGGCATCAAGCTCGACACGGACGAGCAGATCGGCGTCGAGATCATCAAGCGCGCCGTCGAGGAGCCGCTCCGCATGATCGTCCACAACGCAGGTGGTGAAGGGTCGATCGTGCTGGAGAAGGTGCGTGCGTCGAAGGACGACAAGTTCGGCTACAACGCGCTCACCGACACGTACGAGGATCTGATGGCGGCTGGCGTCATCGATCCCACCAAGGTGACCCGTACGGCGCTGCAGAACTCGGCGTCGATCGCGGGCCTCCTGCTCACGACGGAAGCGATCGTCGTCGAGAAAAAGGAAGAGAAGCCAGCCATGCCCGCGGCACCGGGCGGCGGCATGGGCGGCATGTACTGAGCCCGGGCCTTTAGGCCTAACGAAAACGGGGATCCGCCGAACGCGGGTCCCCGTTTTCGCGTCAGGGCCAGGGCGCCACGGCGTGGAATCCGCGCAGATGGCGCCCGATCGCCGTGAAGTCGCGGTGGTTTGCGGTTACCAGCGCGACGTCGCGCTCGCGGCAGGACACGGCTATGAGCACGTCGCTGACAAACGATCGGGATGCGAACGCCAGCGCGAACCCTTCGTGCTCGGCGAGGTCCGCGAGCACACGGCCGGCCTGCGCATAGGCGTTCGCGGACGGCACCACCAGCCTCTCGCGGCCGGCGAACACGGCGTGCAGCGCGTCGACGCCGTCCCGTTGCGCAGCGGAGCGCGTTCCAGCACGCAGCTCCATCAAGACGACGGCACTGAGATGGAGCCGGAGCCCAATGCGCAAGCTGAAGCGCGCGAGGTCGGCGCGCGCTGCGCGGTTGCGCGACGCCTCGATGTACAGGTTGGTATCGATGGCGTACGACGCCGGCACGGCAGGCCGTTAGGCTCGTAGGGCGGCGCCGCGGCTTACCGCTTCCGCGGCCGCTCGCTCACGCGGGCCACCCGTCTCCGGGATGCCGCCGCATAGACGTCGCTCAGGCCGCCGTCGGCGGCCATGCCCTCGAGTGCCGCTACCATGCGACCCTGCGACGCGACGAACGAGAGGGCCAGGTCGACCGTCTCCGTATCGGACGCGGTGCCTAACACCGAGCGCGCCGCCTCGAGCTTGGCGGGATCCATGTCCATGTTCTTGCGGACGCGCGCCGCGCCCGGTGTGGCGGCGGTCACCGCCGGCTTCTTGATTCGCACCGCTAGACCCCCCGCATAGGACAATACAGAAACTAATCGCAATATTTCTGTATCGCCAGGTGCGCGGCGCGCACAGGTCCGCCGGCGCCTCAGTGCTGCGGCGACGCGGTCGAATCCGCGCCGACGCAGGTGAAGTGAATGACCCACGTTGGCGACGCGTCGCGTCCCCCATAGAGCAACACCGGCCCCTCGTTCTCGATCTTGTACGGCCCGTGGCACGCCTGCGTCATCTTCTTGTACGCATCGGCGCGTCGCTTGGCCAGCTGGCCGTTCAAGCCTTCGTTGTCATACTCGACCACGCCCGGCAACCGCCGCTGATTGACGGGTGCGTTCGTGTCTGCCTGCGCCGACAGTCCCGGCGCTTGGGCGAGATACGCCGAATTGCTGGGGAAACAGGCCGAGAGGGCGAGGCATCCTGCCGCCAGCAACGCAACGCCACAGGAGCTAGTCATGGGTTCTCCGGCTGGTGCCGCTATCCACCGTACGGCGCCGCGTCGCGGCGGCCGCTTTGGCTAACGCAAATATCCGATGTGACGGAACTCGGTTCCGCGCGGGTACCAGATCGTGAACGTGATCGTGCCGCGCACTGTCACCTGCGCGTCATGTGTCAGGTTCGTGTCAACGCGCCGCGACGGCAGGACACGGGGAACCCGCGTTCGCATGCGGCGATTTCTCGAGAGATCCCACCGCCGGGAATCATGGTCGATCGCGTTGGTCGGTTTGGCGCGGGTGTCGCCGCCCGCCATACTCCGCTGTGCATTATGGGCGTCGCTGCCATGTGGGCGGCGGCGGCCTGCAGCGACACCGCTGCGCCGCATCCGCCCCCGCCGCCGCCTAACGAAGTGCCGGCGCCGCCCGTGCCGGTGTGCACCGGCCTCGATGTCGTGTGCAACGTCCCGCTGCCCACCTATGATGGCTCGGGCCAGCTCGTGCACCCGGACGTGGCGGTGTTTCCCGGCGGATTCGCCGGCCACGAGTTCTGGCTCGCGGCCACGCCGTATCCGAACGGGAAAGCGAATCTCGAGAACCCGTCGATTTTCACCGATGACGCGCGGCGCTGGATCGTACCGCCGAGTCTCACCAATCCGCTCGTCGCGCCGCCGCCGTCGCCCGCGCACAACTCCGACCCGGATCTCGTGTTCGATCCGCTCGCGAACCGGCTGCGGCTGTACTACCGCCTAACGATGAGCGACACCGACGCGATCCTGATGCGCTCGACCACCGACGGCGCGCACTGGTCGGACCCGGTGACGGTGGCATCGGCCAAGGGCATCGCGATCGTGTCGCCGGCCGTGGTCCGAACGCCGGGCGGCACGTTCGTGATGTGGTCGGTGAACGCGGTGCAGGGCGGATGCCTCGCGCGATCCACCGTGCTCGAGCGGCGCACGTCGCTCGATGGCGTTCACTGGACCAACCCATCGCCCGTCCATATCACGCAGCAGGGCTACGTGCTCTGGCACCTCGACGTGCAGTACATTCCGACAAAGAAGGAATACTGGGCGCTCATCGCTGCGTATCCGGTCGCTGCCGGATGCGCCGCCGACGACCTGTTTTTCGCGCGCAGCCAGGACGGGGTGACATGGCAAACGTATCCGACGCCGCTCGTCTCACGCACGGATTATCCGGCGTACGCGAACGCGGTGTATCGGTCGACGTTCAACTACGATGCCGACAACGACGCGGTGCGCCTCTGGCTGAGCGGCGCGGTGTTCAGCCAGGGTTCGTGGGTGTGGACCATCGCCACATCGCGCTGGCGGTTCGCGGATCTGCTCGCGCACGTGCGTGGCCCGCCCGCGCCGCTCTCGGGTACGCAGCCGGTCGCGATCGGGCCGGTGACGTGGGATCAGACGTCGGCGGACGCAGCCGAGAGTGACTTCCCGTGATCCGCGGGTGCAGCGGGGCTGTTGGGCCGCGCTCGTCGTCGCGGTCGTTGCGTTGGGCGGCGCCGCGAGCCCGGCTGCCGCGCAGGTCCACGTACGCGTCAAGGCGGGCGTCACCCTGCACGACGTTGCTCCGGCGGCACTGCGCAACGCCAACGGGAGTCCGCGGGTTGCCGACACCGCGCGGTACGAGGCCGTCTGGCGCCGACTCGCGCCGCGCCTCACGCGCTGGGCACACGACCCTCGGTTAGGCATCGATCCCGGCTTCGCCGCCGCCCTCCTCGCCAAGGAGAGCGGCGGCGATTCGTTGGCGGTGAGCGCTGCCGCCGCGCTCGGCGTCGCCCAGCTCACGGCGTCGGCCGACACCGACCTGCGCGCAATGGCGACGTCGGACCGCTTCGCCTGGATGCGGCGCGAGGTGCGCCGCTGGCCGCGCGCGCCGATCGTTCACGATTCGGGCGCGTCCGCGGCGACGATCGACTCGCTGCTCGCCGCCGGCGCGCTCACGTCGCGCACCGAATACCTGTTCGATCCGGCGTTAGGCGCGCGCGCCGCGGTGTTCTGGGTGCGGCTGCTCGAGTACAAGTGGACGCACGACACGTGGCCGGGCGGCTACGGCACGTTCGCGCGCATCGCGATCGCCGGCGGACACCCGCTCGACGACGACCAGCTCGCGGATCTCGTGATCGTGAGCTATAACCGCGGCTATCTCGTGGTCCACGATCTCGTCGCGCGCTACGGCGCGCAGTGGACATCGCATTTGCCGGAGCTCGGACCGGCTGGCGTGGAAGCTGCCGACTACCTCGACCGTGTGCGCGTGTACGCGGCGCTCTTCGATGGAGCACCGTCGCCGTGACGCGCGCGCGGTGTCACCGTCTGTAACAAGTGCAACCCTTTTCGGGGCTGTGCGTACTAAGTGAAAGAACAGCGGCAACGCACGATGTGCCGAGGCACAAAAAGCCGCCGGTCCCGGTGGTACGAGCGCACGCGATCGACTTCCTCCTTGCGCGTGACGTCTCTCTTCCAAACCCCGGGCCGGCGGCTTGTCGTTGCCGCCAATGTACGATGGACCGGCTTCGCCGTCCAGATCACCAGTTGAACGACATTTGCCGAGCTCGCTCGTCGCCCAACGGAATGGCGATGGGATGATCTTGTTGCGACACCCGGATTTGGCCGCGGAACGCGGTCCGCTTCAGCGTGGCGCGCATGGCCGCGTGCGCGAGCTCGGGGCTGTTGCAGCGCTGACTCAGGTGCGCGAGCACGACGCTCGTCAGGCCGCGGTGGGCGCAGGCGGCCGCGACGGCGCCGGCCGCGCGGTTGCTGAGATGGCCGAACGGTCCGGCGATGCGCTCGCACACGCTCGGCGGATACGGTCCGGCGCGGAGCCACCCTTCGTCGTGGTTCGACTCGAGGACCAGCGCATCGAGGCCCGAGAGCGCGTCGACTAACGAGCGGGTCGCGTGGCCGACGTCGTACACCAGGCCCACGCGCTCGCCGGTGTCGCGTGCCGTGGCCACGAGCGCGACCGGTTCGGCGGCGTCGTGCGCGACGCGCACCGTGCGGACGCACATCGTGCGCAGGTCGAGCGTCGCGCCGCTCGCGAACGCCGTGCCGGCGCGCACGCGGCGGCGCAGCGACCGCCACGTGCCGCCGCTCGCGTACGTCTGCCAATGCCACTTGTTCGCGCACGACACGGCGCCGCGCGCGTGGTCGTGGTGTTCGTGCGTGACGATGAGGGCCTCGATCGACTCGGGCGCGATGTCGAGCGCGCGGAGCCGCCGCACCAGTTCGCGCGGCGGGAATCCGGCATCCACCAGGACGCGACCGTCGCCGGCCTCGAGGACGAGCGCGTTGCCCGAGCTGCCGGTGCCCAGAGCCCAGGCTCTCATACGGCGACGCCCGCGGCGAGCGCGTGCGCCTCGGTGAGCTGGCGCCGCGCGCGCTCGCTCAACGCGATGTTGCGGCGCGCCATGGCGCGCTCGGTCGTCTCGAGGAACTTGTCCAGGCGGTAGCTGCCTAACGCATCGCCCTCGCCCCACGAAAAGGGCGGCACCACCTTGGGCGGCATGCGGCTCCCGAACACGTTGCTGCCCGCGCCCAGCACGCTGCCGGTGGTGAGGCGCAGGCCGATGCCGGTCTTCACGTGGTCGCCGAACACGCTGCCCAGCTTGAGCAACCCCGTGTCCTGTATTCCGTTAGGCGTCCACATCTGGACGGTGCCGTACGTGTTCTTGAGGTTGCTCGTGATCGTGCCCGCGCCCAGGTTCACCCACCGGCCCAGGTACGAGTGCCCGACGAACCCGTCGTGCGACTTGTTGGCCTGGCCGAGGATGATCGTCTCGCTGAGCTCGCCGCGGACGATCGCGCCGTCGCCGATGGCGCACCCATGCACGCGGTCGCCGAGCACGGCGGCGCCGGCGCCCACGACGCACGGACCGACGAGGCGCGTGAACGCGCGGACGATGGCGGCCCGGCGCACGAGCACCGGACCGGCGGTGACGTCGAAGCACACGCCTGGCTCGATCACGGCGTCGGGCTCGACGTAGATCTGGTACGTGCCGATGACGATGGCGCCCTCGGGCTGGGCGGTCGCGGCCAGGGGGCCCAACACGGCGATGTCTTCGCGGAGCTGCGCGAGGAGGTCGGCGATGAAGCTCCACACCGCGGTCACCCAGCGGCCGGCGATGGCCTCGACGCGCGAGCCGACGGTGCCTAACGATTCGAGCGGCGCCTCGCCGTGCGCGAGCTCGGCGACGGGGGTGTCGCGGGCGAGGCGCACGGCGGCGATCTCGCCGCCGCACGTCCAGACGTCGCCGGCGCGGGCCTTCCAGCCTAACGGAACGATGCAGCGGCTGTTGACCAGCACCGCGTGGGCGGGCAGGGAGCCCGTCGCGGCCGGCGGGGCGCCGGGTTCGTCGAAGCACGCGAGGTGCGGCGCGGTCACGGTCGCCGCGGCCGCGGCGTCGAACGCCATCTCCCACCGGCGCCGGATGAGCTCGGCCCCCGCGCGCATTTCGCCTAACGGACGGGTGAGCGCGAACGGCGCGATGGCGCGCGCCCGCGCGTCGTCGTACAGGTAGAAGACGGTCATCGGCGATCCCGGACGTGCGCCGGCAGCGCCTCGATCAGCGACTTGAGGTCGGCGGCGCCGTCGGTCGTCGTCACGACGGTGAGGCCGTCGCGCGCCACCACCACCAGGTCCGCCACGCCGTAGAGCACCACCGTCTGGTCTTCGGCGTAGGCCACGCAGTCCCGCGCGCGAACGAGGTGCACGTCGCCGCTCACGGCGTTGCCCGCCGCGTCGCGCTCGTGCACGCGCCGGAGCGCCGCCCACGTGCCCACATCATCCCATCCGAATTCTCCGGGTATCACGAGCACGTTCGTGCTGCGCTCGAGCACGCCTTCGTCCACGGTCACGGGCGTCACCGCGCGGTAGAACGCCGCCATGTCGCCGCCCGACGCGTGCCGGAAGGCGGACGCGATTTCCGGCGTGTGTGCGTCGATCTCGCGAAGAAAGTCTTGCGCACGCCACACGAAGATCCCCGAGTTCCAGAGAAATCCGTCTGCCACCATGCGCTCGGCGGTCGCCCGATCGGGTTTCTCGGCGAAGCGCGCCACGCGCCGCGCGCCGGTCACGTGCTCGCCGGGCTGGATGTAGCCGAAGCCGGGATCGGGCCGCTCGGGCACGATGCCGACGGTGACTAACGCACCGTGCCGCTCGGCGACGGCGGCCGCGCGCGCCAGTGTTTCGCGAAAGCCGTCTGCGTTGCGGATCGCCCAGTCCGCGTGCACGCAGATCATCACGGGATCGTCGGCATCGCGGCGCGCGATCTCGGCCGCGGCCCAGGCGAGGGCGGGGCCCGTGCCCGCGGCGCGCGTCTCGCCCACGATGTTGTCGCGGGGCAGATCGGGCACCACGGCGTGCACGGCGCTCGCCAGGGCCGCCGAGGTAATGATGAGCGTGCGCTCGACCGGAACGAGCGGGCCTAACCGACGGATGGCGTCCACGAGCAGCGGCTCGCTCGTGGCTAACGGAAGGAGCTGTTTGGGTCGCTCGGGCGTGCTGAGCGGCCAGAAACGCGTGCCCGAGCCACCGGCCAGAATGACGGCCCAGCGGCTCACGACTTCGGTGTCCTCAGCTCCTCGGCGCTCGGACTGTCCTGGTCTTCGCTCACGCCGAGCAGATCCGCCGCGCGTGCATACAGCTTTTTGGGGCTGAATGGTTTCGTGAGGAACTCGCTCGCGCCAAGCGCCATGGCTTCTCGGTGGTGCTGTTCCTGACCGGCGGCGGTGAGGATGATGCACGGCAGGCGCTGCCACCGCGTGTCCGAGCGCATCCGCGCGAGCACATCGAGTCCCGAGAGATGCGGCATCATGAGATCGAGCATCACGAGCGCCACGTCGCTGTCGTGCGCGAGCGCGTCGAGCGCTTCTCGTCCGTCGTAGGCGAGCGTGACGGTGAACGGGCCCTGCTCGAGCTTCATCTTGATGATGCGGCCGATGTGCGGCTCGTCGTCCGCCACCAGTACGTGGAGCCGCTCGGATTCAGCGGACGCGGGCATCTCAGACAAGCGCGGCGATGTTCTCGCGGTTTCGCCGCAGCTCGAACAAGAGCGGCGCGAGATTCGTGTTGGGCTTGGCGAGCACGACGAGGATCGCGTCGTTCGACAGCACCGAGATGATCGCGATGCCTTGCGCGAACTCGAGCACGGCGGTGGTGAGCGCGCCGCGTCCGTCGTGCGACGCATATTCGTCGGCGGCGGCGACGATGGACGGCATGAGCGCCGCGACGCGCTCCGCGTCCACGGTTGGCTCGGTCTGGCTGTCGATGAGTAGTCCGTCGCGACCCAACACAACGGCCGCCTCGACACCATCGCGTTGGCGCAGTGCAGCCACCAGATCGCGAATCGTGGGCATCAGCACTCCGGCTTCGAGTGCTGCGAAGCTAGACCCGGACGACAGTGAAGTCAAGCACGGAGAATAACTTGAAACCGTCACGCCTCGTCGGTATCGTTCCGCCATCCACTCGAACGATGCATCGCTTCCAACTGCGCAGCCACATGCCGGCCAGACCGCTGGTCCTGACCTTTGGCGCCCTTGCCGTGCTTGCCGCGGCGGCGTGCGGCAATCCGTTTGCCGTCACCGCCAACACCGACGTGATCTTCGACACGTTGGCCGTCTATGGTCTCAGCGAAGCACCGACCAACGCACCGACTGCACTGAACACGTTCGGCCCGCAGCTGGTCACGACGAGTCCGACGACGCATTACGACTTGGTCTTCGACATCCGGCCGGACAGCACAGGCAATCTCCAAGCGTATGCGCTTCCGCCCAAGGCGGTCGCATCGTTCGGGAGCGCGGGTCTCGTCGTCGACTCGACGCATGCGTTCGAGGCCATCGCGTCGGCGCCGAACGTCCCGTACAACGACAGCACGATCGTGCCGCTCAAGCCCGGCACCGTCTTGATCGTGCAGGCGATGTCGACGGCCTGTTCGGTGCAGCTGGTCGCGTCGCAGCAGTTCATCTACTCGAAGATCGTCATCGACAGCATCAACTACACGCCCTTCAACGAGTTCACGAATCCCGCCGGCAACACGATTTATTTCCGGATCGTGGTCGACCCGAATTGCGGATTCCGGTCGTTCAAGGAAGGCCGCCCCACATTCTGACGTGCACGACCTGAAGCTCCTGCGCGAGAACATCGCGGCGCTTCGCGACGGAATGCGCCGTCGCGGGAAGCTCGATACACTTGGGCCCCTGATCGACCGGGCCGAAGGGCTCGATCGCGAGCGGCGCGCGCTCCTCACGCAGATCGAGGAGAAGCAGGCGGCGCGCAACGCGGCCAGCCAGGACGTGGCGCGGCGCAAGCGGTCGGGCGACGATGCGGCCGACGTCATCGCCCGCACCCGTACGTTAGGCGACGAGATCGCGGCGCTCCAGAAATCGTACGATGCGCAGTTCGCCGAGCTCGAGCAGTTGCAGTACGAGCTGCCGAACATTCCGCTGGCCGACGTCCCCGAGGGCTTAGAAGACGCCAACGTCGTGGTCCGCAGCTGGGGCGAGCCGCGCTCGCACGACGGCGTCCGGCCGCACTGGGAAGTGGGCGAACAGTTAGGCATCCTGGACCTGCCGCGGGGCGCCAAGATCGCGGGCTCGGGTTTCATCGTGTTCCGCCGCGGCGGCGCACGACTCGTGCGCGCGCTCATCGCGTTCTTCCTCGACCTGGCCACGCGCGAGCACGGCTACGAGGAAGTGTGGGTACCGTCGCTCGTCAATCGGCGCTCCATGACCGGTACGGGACAGCTCCCCAAGTTCGAGGACGATGCGTACGTCACCGCCGACGATTTCTTCTTGATCCCGACGGCCGAAGTGCCCGTCACGAATCTGTACCGCGATGAAGTGCTCGACGCGGGCGATCTGCCCATGGCGCTCACCGCGTACTCGCAGTGCTTCAGGCGCGAAGCGGGCGCGCACGGCAAGGACACGCGCGGACTGATTCGCGTCCATCAGTTCGACAAGGTCGAGCTCGTGCGGTACACGACGCCCGAGGAGTCGACGGCGCAGCTCGAGCTGCTCACGTCGCACGCCGAAGCGGCGCTGCGCAAACTCGAGTTGCCGTATCGCGTGAAGGTGCTCGCCGCGGGCGACACGGGATTCGCGAGCGCGAAGACGTACGACCTCGAGGTGTGGGCGCCCGGCGTCGGCGCATGGCTCGAGGTGTCGTCGTGCTCCACGTTCGCGGACTTTCAGGCGCGGCGCGCGAACATTCGCTATCGTCCGGGGCCGGGCGAGAAGCCGCGCTTCGTGCACACGCTCAACGGGTCCGGCCTTGCCTTCCCGCGCACTATCATCGCGTTACTGGAGCATCACCAGCGTGCCGACGGCACCGTCGCCGTACCGGACGCGCTGCGTCCTTATCTGGGCGCGGATTCGTTAGGCTGAGCCCGTGCGGCGCAGCGCGACGGTCATCCTGCTCGGAGGACTGCTCGCGGTCCTCCTCGGCGCGTACACCGTGTATTCGCGACGCGTCGTGCGCGAGTTGCGGGCCGACGCCGGGCGCTACGGCGCGATGTACGCGCGGGTGTATCAAGCGCTCACCGATCCCACCGAAGAATCGGGCAACACCGCGCTCCTCGCGCTCTCGCAACAGATCAACGAGCTCGGCGTGCCCGTCGTCATCACCGACACGGCAGGTATGCCGACGGCCGCCGTCAACCTGCCATTCTCGGCGCCGCTCACCGATCCGCGCGTGCGCGCGTACGTCGTGTCGCTCGACCGGCAGAATGCGCCGGTCATCGAACCGGGGATCGGCAAGGTGCACTTCGGCGACAGCGTGCTCATCACGAGCTTGCGGTTCATCCCGCTGCTCCTCGCGTCGCTCCTCGTCCTAACGGGAGCCGCCATCGTGTACGTGTTGCGCACGAGGAGCCGAGCCGACCGCGAACGCGTGTGGGCGGGCATGGCGCGCGAGTCGGCGCACCAGTTGGCGACACCGCTCTCGAGTCTGAGCGGATGGATCGAACTGCTGCGCGACCACGCCGACGATGAAGTGTCGGCGTCGGCGGCGCGGCACATGGAAGCGGACCTCGAGCGCCTCGAGCGCGTGTCGCACCGCTTCGAGCGCATCGGGCGCCCGCCGCGTCGCGACAAACTGGACCTGGGCGACCTGGTGGTGCGCGTCGGTGCGTACTTCCAGGCGCGCGTGCCCACGTTGGCGCATGCGGTGACGCTCGTGGCCTCGCGCGCGAACGAGCCGATCGTGATCGAGGGCGACGAGGTGCTGCTCGAGTGGGCGCTCGAGGTGCTGGTGAAGAATGGACTCGATGCACTCGCTGGTCGCGGCGGCCGGCTGTACATGACCACCAAGCGACTCGATCCCGACCGCGTGCGCGTACGCGTGGCCGACGACGGACCGGGCGTGCCGCGCGAGCTGCGCACGCGCATCTTCGAGCCAGGGTACTCGACGAAGCAATCGGGGTGGGGCATTGGCCTCTCGTTGGCCAAGCGCATCGTCGAAGAGAATCATGGAGGCCGACTCGTGCTCGCGCAGTCGGAGAAAGGCGCGACGTTCGACGTTATACTTCAGGGATGAGCCGCACCGCCATCTCGCCGGACGTCCTGGCCTCGCTCAACGACGCGCAACGCGAGGCCGTCATGCACTTCGAAGGACCGATTCTCGTGCTCGCCGGTGCGGGCTCGGGGAAGACGCGTGTCCTCACGGCGCGCATCGCGCGCCTCATCGAAACGCACGGTGTGGATCCGCGGCACATCCTCGCGGTCACGTTCACCAACAAAGCAGCGGGCGAGATGCGCGAGCGCGTCGCTCGTCTGTTAGGCGCAGAGCCCGAGGGGATGTGGGCCGGGACGTTCCACGCGATCGGCGCGCGGATGCTGCGGCGCGAGGCGCCGCTGGT
>DASVAC010000089.1:0-23387 GCA_036376535.1 Gemmatimonadaceae bacterium
CGTCCGCATTCCCCTCAATCAAAACTCGCAGCTCATCAAGCTCGCTCGCGCCGAAACGGTGCTCGCGCAGGTGCTCAAGCGCGACCCCACCGACGACGAGATCAGCCGCTTGATCGAGGAGACGCCGGAGACGGTGCGCGCGGCGCGGCAGATGTCGGCCACCGAAGTCTCGCTCGACGCGCCCATCGACCGCAGCGACCGCGAAGCGGCAACGTTAGGCGAACGCTTCGTCGGCGTCGACGGCATCGAGATCGAAGACACCACCGACTTCAAGCTCATGCGCGAGTTCATCGACCGCGCGTTCCGTAAATACCTCACGCCGCGCGAGCGGAAAATCCTGTACCTGTACTACGGCCTCGAGGAAGGATCGGAAGCCATGACGCTCGAGAAGATCGGCGCGCTCATGGGCGTCACGCGCGAGCGCATCCGCCAGATCCGCGAGCGCGCGTTCGAGAAGCTCCGCGACTCGCCCGATGGCGCCGCGCTCGCCGGATTCTGGAACGCCGCCTGACGGCACCGGCCGCTTTGCCTAACTGAACACGGCGCGACTCCATCCGGGGCCGCGCCGTCTGGTTTTCACCCCCCGCGCTCCCTACATTCCGGCTGTGGACGCCCGCTTGCTGCCGTTGTTCCCGCTGCCGGTCGTACTGTTCCCCGGCACCGCGCGACCCCTGCACATCTTCGAGCCGCGCTACCGGCGCATGCTGGCCGACTGCCTCGATGGCGACCGGCGCTTCGGCCTGATCTTCTGCGCCGACACCGAGCACGAGCGCGCCCTGCCCCCCGGCCAGGTGGGCTGCATCGCGCGCGTCGAAACGGCCGACGCGCTCCCCGACGGCCGCTCCAACATCATCGTTGCCGGCGAAGAGCGCTTCGCGCTCGCGCGGTTCGTCGACAGCGACGTGCCGTATCTCGTCGGCGAAGTCGTCGACTACGCCGATGAGCCGGAGCTCGATATCGAGATCGGCGCGCTCGCCGAGAGCGTGCGCGCCGCATTCGAGCGGCTCGTGCGCGCCGTGCGTGCCATCGCCGACCAGCGTTCGCCGCTCCCCGAGCTGCCGCACGATCCGTCGCGCATCGCGTACCACGTCGCGTCGGTGATCGACACGCCGCTCCCCGCGCGCTACGAGCTCCTGTGCTCGCGATCGGCGCTCGCGCGCTTGCGCGCCGTCGCACAGATCCTCGAACAGGCCGTGCCATCCGTCGAGCGACGCGCCGCCCAACACCAGCGCGCGCGGTCTAACGGAAGCGGACACGACGCCGCCGGGCACGCCCCGTGACGCGCGCCGAGCTCACGGACGCGCTCCGCGCCATCGTCGGTCCGCGCGGCGTCTTGTCGCGCGCATCCGAGCTGCTCCCGCTGAGTGCCGATGGACTGCCCACGTATCGGCTCCCGCCGAGTTTAGCGGTGCTGCCATCCACGCGGCAGCACGTGATCGATGTCGTGCGCCTGCTCGCGCGCGAGGGCGTCGCGTTCGTGCCGCGCGGCGCGGGCACCGGTCTCTCTGCCGGCGCCCTCGCCACCGGCGACACGGTAATCATCGGACTCAATCGCCTCACGCGCATCCTCTCGATCGATCCGGTCAATCGCCTTGCGGTGGTCGAGCCCGGCGCCGTGAACGTGTCGCTGTCGCGCGCCGCGGCGGCGCACGGCCTGCACTACGCGCCCGATCCGTCCAGCCAGTCCGCGTGCACCATCGGCGGCAACGTCGCCGAGAACTCCGGCGGACCGCACTGCCTCAAGTACGGCGTCACCCTGAACCACGTCGTCGCCGTCACCGTGCTCCTGCCTAACGGCGACATCACCACGTTAGGCAGCGCCTTAGGCGAGACGCCCGGCTACGACCTGTTGGGGGCGTTCGTCGGCTCCGAGGGATGCTTCGGCATCGCGCTCGACGTCACCGTGCGCCTCGTGCCCAACCCGCAGGCCGTGCGCACCATGCTCGCCGACTTCATGTCCATCGAAGCCGGTGCGCGCGCCACGTCGGCCGTCATCGCGAGCGGCATTCTCCCCGCCGCAATCGAGATGATGGACGGGCCGACGATCCGCGCCGTCGAAGCATCCATTTACGCTGCCGGCTATCCGGCCGACGCCGAAGCCGTGCTGCTCATCGAGCTCGACGGCCTCGAAGCCGGCATCGATGACGACGTGCGCCGCGTCCAGGCGATGTGCACCGAGGCCGGCGCGCGCACCGTGCGCATCGCGCGCGACGAAGCCGAGCGCGCTCGGCTCTGGCAGGGCCGCAAGAAAGCGTTCGGCGCCATGGGCCGAGTGGCGCCCGCTCTCGTGGTGCAGGACGCGGTCATTCCGCGCACGCGCCTGCCCGATGTGCTGCACACCATCCACGAGATCGCCGCCCGCTGGAATATCCAGGTGTGCAACGTCTTTCACGCGGGCGATGGCAATCTCCATCCGAACATCGCGTTCGACCCGCACGACGCCGACGCGACCGAGCGCGTGCACCACGCGATGCGCGAGATCATGCGCGCATGCGTCGATGCCGGCGGCACGATCACGGGTGAGCACGGCGTCGGACTCGACAAGCTCGAGTACATGCCGCTCATCTTCTCGCCCGCATCGCTGGACGCGCAGTGCCGGCTGCGCGGCGTGTTCGATCCCGAGCGGCGCGCGAATCCCGGGAAGGTTGTCCCCGTCCACGCGTGCCGCGAATGGCTGGCATCGCCGGCGGCGCGCACGGTCGCGTGATGCCGGCCGACACCGTCGTGCGCGCGCACACCACGCAGGAGGTGGCCGCGTGCGTGAAAGATGCGATGTCGCGCCGCACGCCGCTGCGCATCGTTGGGCGCGGCCACTGGCTCGATGCCGGCGCGCCCGCGAGCCCCGCCACGCCGCTCGCGCTCGACGCACTCGCCGGCATCGTCGCGTACACGCCGGGCGACCTCACGCTCACCGCGCGCGCGGGCACCACGCTCTCCGACATCGCGGCGGCCACCGCCGAGCACGGGCAATGGCTCGCGCTCGACCCGTTCGGCACGGACGACGGCACCATCGGCGCGACCATCGCCACCGCGTCCGCCGGACCGCTCGCCCACGCGTTCGGCACGCCGCGCGACGCTGCGTTAGGCCTCGAGGTCGTGACCGGCGATGGCGCGATCGTGCGCACCGGCGGCCGCGTCGTGAAGAACGTCGCCGGCTTCGACCTCACGCGCCTCTTCACCGGCTCCTGGGGCACCCTCGGCGTCATCACGGAGGTCACGGTGCGACTCAGGGCACGGCCGGAGGTGGACGAAACGTGGGCGGTTGCGCTCCCCCCGGACGGCGCGATCGGCGCCGCCTGCCGCGCCGCCTTGGGCGCGGCGGCGGCGCCGATCGCCCTCGAGCTGGTGGACGCGCCGCTGGCCGCGGCGCTTGGGTTAGGCACCGGCCCGGCGATGCTCGTGCGCCTCGCCGGGGCGGCGGCGGCGATGCGGGCGCAGCGCGACGCGCTGCGCCCGCTCGGCGCCGCCGCCTTGGGCCCAGCCGACATCTGGCAGCGCCTCCGCGCTGCCGAACCGCCCGGCAGCACCGTCGTCCGCCTCTCGCACTTGCCCGACCGCATCGCCGACACCTGGCAGCTCGCCGATCACGCACCGGGAGTCTGGCGCCACACCACACCCAGCCGCGGCATCGTCCGCGTCATCGTCACGAACGCCGACGCCAACGACGCCGCCGCGACCATCGCCCGCGCCGCCACCGGCCGCTGCACGCTGATCGCGGAACGCGCTCCGGCGGCCTTCTGGGCCTGGGCCGCCACGCCAATGCCTAACGCTGCGCTGGCCTCGCGCGTCCGCGCCGCCTTCGACCCCGCCGGCATCCTGAACCCCGGCCTCGCGCCCGACGCCCCACGCTCCCACGCGCCGCAGTCAGCCGATGCCTAACCACGCGCCCCATTCCCCATTCCCCAGTCCCCAAGGGCCGGCGCCCGGCGCCGCCCCGCTTCCCTGTGTCGCGGACACTCCGCTCGCCGCCGCGCTGCCCGGGATCATGACCTGCGTCCACTGCGGCTTCTGCCTCCAGGCCTGCCCCACGTACCTTGCGTTAGGCGACGAGAACGACTCCCCGCGCGGCCGCATCCTCCTCGCCCGCGCGCTCGTCGAAGGCACGCTCCCCCTCGATGACCCCGATGTCCGCACCCACCTGGACCGCTGCCTCGGGTGCCGCGGCTGCGAAAGCGCCTGCCCGTCGGGCGTCCCCTACGGCCACATCCTCGAGGCCGCGCGCGCCACGCTCAACCAGACCGAGCCGCCGCCCCGCCTCTCGGCGCTCGTGCTCGCCGTGTTCGCGCGCCCGCGGCTCCTGGCGGCCGTCCTCGCCGCCGCGCGCGTCCTCCGCCTAACGGGAATCGCCGGCCGGCTCGCGCGCCTGCCGGGTCGCGCGGGCTTCGCCTTTGCGATGCTCGCCGCCAGCGCGCCGCCACTCGCGAGCCGGCCGTACGCGCCACGGCCGCGCGGCGCCCGCGGGACCGTCGCCGTCCTCGCCGGATGCGTCATGCGCGGACTCTTCGCGCACGTCAATCGCGCCACCGACCGCGTGCTCGCGACCAACGGCTATCGCATCGTCTCCGCCCCCGGCCAGCGATGTTGCGGCGCGCTCCACGCGCACACCGGCGACCTCGCCGGCGCGGCCGCCCTCGCCCGCCGCAACATCGCCGCCTTCGAGCAGAGCGGCGCCGAGTATATCGCCGTCAACGCGTCGGGATGCGGCCTCATGATCAAGGAGTACGGGTACTTGCTCGCCGACGATCCCACGTGGGCCGACCGCGCCGCTGCCGTCGCCGCACGGGCGCGCGACGTGAGCGAGCTCCTCGCCGACGCCGGTCCCGCACCCGGCGCGCCGATCCCCGAGCGCGTCGCGTACGATGCACCGTGTCACCTCCTCCACGGACAACATCTCGCGCGCCAACCGCTCGCGGTTCTCGCGGCCGTTCCGTCCCTCGACGTCACGCCGCTGCCGAACGCCGATCAATGTTGTGGCAGCGCGGGCATTTACAGCCTGATTCAAGCGCAGCTCGCGCAGGACGTCCTCGCGCCCAAGCTCGCCGAAATCGCGCGCGCAGGCGCGCCGCTCGTTGCAACGGGGAATCCCGGCTGCATGATGCACATTGGAGCCGGCGTGCTCCGCGCGCGGATCCCCACGCGAACCGTCCACCCCGTCGAGCTGCTCGATGCGTCGTACGCCGCTGCCCATGGCGCGACGCTGCCGGACCGTTAGGTTAGCAATATGTCGTAGGTCGGACCGCGTACCTCGGTGCGCGGATCCGCAGTTCCGGACGCCCTTGGGCGCTCCACGTACGCGGACTCGCTTTCGTCGCATGACCGCAGGTTCCATCGTCACAGGTACATTTCCCTCCGTCGGCGACGTCGGCGGACACTCCGTGGTCATGCACTATGGCCACATCGCCGGCGAATACGCCTCGCTGCGCACGTCGGCCATGCTCATCGACCGCAGCGCCCGCGGCCGCGTCCGCATCGCGGGCGACAAAGCGCCCGAGCTCGTCACCGGCCTCGTGACTAACGACGTCGTGGCGCTGCAGCCGGATCACGGCCAGTACGCCGCCGCGCTCAACCCGAAGGGCAAGATCGTCGCCGACGTGCGCATCTTTCGCTTCGACGACCATCTGCTCATCGACGCGCCGCCGCGCGCGCAGGCCGGTTGGCTGGCGCTCGTGCGCAAGTACATCAATCCGCGTCTCGCGCCGTATCACGACGAGGCCGCGGTCACGCGCGACATCGGCGTATTCGGCGTGCAAGCTCGGCGCATCGTGTCCGACATCACCGGCCTAACGGGAGAGTCGCTCGCCGCGCTCGCGCCGTATGCGCACACGCGCGCGTTGCTCGACGCGGAGACCTCCGTCGTCGTCGCCCGCGTCCCCGATCTCGAGCTCGAGGGATACGAGCTGTTCGTCCCCCAGACGGCGTTCGCCGGACTCTGGCAGCGTGCACTCGTCGCGGGCGCCATCCCCGCCGGCCTGCTCGCATGGGAGATCGCGCGCATCGAAGCCGGCCGCCCGGAGTGGGGACTCGACATCGATGAGTCCACCATTCCCCAAGAAGCCAACTTCGACGACCTGCACGCGATCTCGTACACGAAGGGCTGCTACGTTGGGCAGGAGGTCGTCGCGCGCGTGCATTTCCGCGGCCATGTCAATCGGCATTTGCGCGGCATTCGCTGCGGTCATCACGAGCCGCCACCCGAACACGCGGCATTGCTCGATGACGGCGGCAAACAAGTCGGCGACGTGCGCACGAGCGCGCTCTCCCCGCGACTCGGCGCGATCGCGCTCGCGATGGTGCGTCGTGAAGTGGCACCTGGCGCGATACTGCGCGTGCAGTGGCCGCCGCCGGCGTCACCCGATCCGCGCAGCGAAGTGCAAGCGGAATTGTTCGCCTTACCGTTTCCGCTCGACTGATCGCCGACACACCGTGATGCACGGAACACAAAAGAGGGGACGCAACCATAGGTCGCGTCCCCTCCGTTGTGTCGCCTCGCTCGCGAATCGCGAGCGCGCGTGCGTTAGTGCTTCGTCGTATCCTTCTTGGTCGTGTCCATCTTCATCGAGCCCGTGTCCTTCTTCATGCCGGTATCCGTCGCGGCAGGAGCAGGTGCAGGAGCCATCGCCGGTGCGGCGGTGGTATCCGACGACGTCGCGGGCGCGTTTTCCTTCGCTTTGCACGCTGCAAGCACGAGCGCAGCAGCAGCGAGGACGGCAAGGCGCTTCATTTACAGTCTCCTTGTGGGGGCCAGTGGCTGATCAACCTTCGTCCGTGCACGCGCGCTGCAATGCAAGGAACGAGCGGCAGTTATTCTACTCCCTGCGATCGGCCTGTCAAGGTTAGCCAAGTGACGTGCCCCGCGTCCAGCGTGCGTAGCGCCCCCATTTCGCGCACGCGGCCGAGCCGCGGGAACACGCCACTCAACTGGGGGAACCTGCGCTGCACGACGTGGGCCACTGCGCCGATACACTACAGGTTTAACATTAAGCGTCTCAAACGCTTGGCCGCGAACGCCCCTTACTGCAACGTGCACGCGGCAATTCACGCCGCACTCTGGCTCCAGACGCCGGCAATCGACATGTTGCAGAGTATTCCACCCGCGCACCACTCGTGATGTCGTGACCGCTCCCGTCATAGCGCCCTCCGGTTCGCGCGTCGTGCGTGCCGTATGCCCGCACGACTGCCCAGACACCTGCGCGATGCTCGTCACCATCGAGAACGGACGCGCCGTCCGCGTCGCCGGCGATCCCGAGCATCCGTTCACGCAGGGATTCCTCTGCACGAAAGTGAATCGATACGTCGAGCGCACGTATCACGCGGACCGCCTTACGCAACCGCTCCGGCGTGTCGGCCCAAAAGGACGCGGACAGTTCGAGGCCATTTCCTGGGACGATGCGATCGACGAGATTGCCGCGCGCCTTACGGAAATCGCGCGATCTGCCGACGGGCCGCAAGCGATTCTTCCGTATTCGTACGCCGGCACGATGGGCCTCGTGCAAGGGTCGTCGATGGATCGACGCTTCTTCCATCTGCTCGGCGCGTCGAAGCTCGATCGCACGATTTGTTCGATGGCCGGCACCGTCGGCATGCGCATGACGGTCGGCGCGAACATCGGCGCCGACGCCGAAGGGATGCCGGAAAGCGATCTGGTGCTGTTGTGGGGCACGAATACGCTCACATCGAATCCGCACCTGTGGCCGTTCGTGCTCGAGGCGAAGCGCCGCGGCGCGCCGATCATCGCCATCGATCCGCTGCGCACGCGCACGGCCCAACAGTGCGACGAATGGATTCCCATTCGACCCGGCACCGACGCCGCCCTCGCGCTCGGCATCATGCACGTCGTGTTCGCCGAGGATCTCGTCGATCGCGACTACATCGAGCGCTACACGCTCGGCGAAGCCCAACTGCGCGAGCGCGCCGCCGAATATTCGCCCGAGCGCGTCGCCGGCATCACCGGCATCGCCGCACGGACCATCGTCGATATCGCCCAACGCTATGGTCGTGCGCGCGCCGCGTTCATTCGCGTGAACTACGGATTGCAGCGCCACGCCGGCGGCGGCATGGCGGTGCGCACGATCGCGTGTCTGCCGGCCATCACAGGTCACTGGCGACGCGCCGGCGGCGGCGTGCAGCTGTCCACCAGCGCGAACTACACGTTCGACCGCGCGACGGTGGAGCGACCCGATCTGTCGCCGCCGGTGCGCACCATCAACATGATTCGGTTAGGCGAAGCGCTCACGCGCCCCGACGCCGGCGTCGGCGGCCCGCCGGTGCGCGCGCTCGTCGTGTACAACTCGAATCCCGCCGCCGTCGCGCCGGATCGCAACATGGTCCTCAACGGCCTCGCGCGATCCGACCTGTTCACGGTCGTCCTCGAGCACTTCCAGACCGACACTGCCGATTGGGCCGACATCGTGTTGCCGGCCACCACGCAGCTCGAGCACTGGGATCTCCACCTGTCGTACGGCCACCATTACGTCGCGCTCAACCAGCCGGCCATCGCGCCGGTGGGCGAGGCAAAGCCTAACAGTGAGATTTTCCGGCTGATCGGCGCCCGCATGGGTCTCGACCATCCCGTGATGCGCGACGACGACCAGACGCTCATTCGCCAGGCGCTCGACGGCGGCGGCCGCAACCTGGAGGGCGTCACGTTCGAGGCGCTGGTCGAGCGCGGGTGGATGCGGCTCGCGGTACCGCGGCCGTACCTGCCGTTCGCCCAGGGCGGATTCCTAACGCCAAGCGGCAAGTGCGAGTTCGTCTCGCAGCGCCTCGCCGACATGGGTCTCGACCCGCTGCCGACGTACACACCGCCGTACGAATCGCCGGAGCGCGCACCCGAGCTCGCCCACCGATTCCCGCTCACGCTCATCTCGTCGCCCGCGCACCAGTTTCTCAACAGCACGTTCGTCAACATCGACGTGTTGCGCCGCGCCGCGCGCGAGCCCGAGTTAGTCATCCACCCCGCGGACGCCGCGCCGCGCGCCATAATGCCGGGCTCGCGCGTGCTCGTGCACAACGACCGCGGCGAATTCCTCGCCATCGCGCGCGTCGAAGACGGCGTGCGCGAAGGAACCGTGTGGGCACCGTCCGTCTGGTGGGGCAAGTTTGCCGCCGACGGACGCAATGCCAACCACACCACCTCGCAACGCGAGACCGACCTCGGCCACGGCCCCGTGTTTTACGACAACCTCGTCGAGGTGACTCCCGCGGACTAGTCCAATTACGTGCGCGGCGCGTCACCCCTGGCGGCGAGGGTCGCCTCGTGTGTACGCTGCACGATGAGCCATGCCGCGATCACGGCGTCGCTCCATCGTTCGTCCCGAAGGCATGGAGAAGGTTGTGTCGTCTCATCCCGAAACGTTGGGCGCGCTCAAGCGCTCTACATATGCGTCGTCCCACCCGGTCGCGCGCTCCGTCAAAGAAGAAGTGCGCGGCAACCTGCTGCGCCGCCTGACCTCGCGCACACCGATCTTCGAGGGCGTCCTCGGCTACGAGGATACCGTCGTGCCGCAAATCGTCAACGCGCTGCTCTCGCGGCACAACTTCATTTTGCTCGGGCTGCGCGGACAGGCAAAGTCGCGCATCCTCCGCTCGCTCGCCATGCTGCTCGACGACGAGATGCCGATCGTGGCCGGCAGTGAAGTGAACGACAACCCGTTTGCACCCATCTCGAAATACGCGCGTGCGCTCATCGCCGAGCACGGCGACGACACGCCGATCGCGTGGGTCGGTCGCGAGGAGCGCTTCGTCGAAAAGCTCGCCACGCCGGACGTGACCATCGCCGACATCATCGGCGACGTCGATCCGATCAAGGCCGCGCGCGGCGGACACGTGCTGGCCGACGAGCTCACGATTCACTACGGCATGCTGCCGCGCGCCAATCGCGGCATCTTCGCGCTGAACGAGCTGCCCGATCTCGCGGGAAAAATCCAGGTCGGGTTGTTCAACATCATGCAGGAAGGCGACGTGCAGATCAAAGGCTACCCCGTCCGCCTCCGGCTCGATGTGCTGTTGTGCTTCACCGCGAACCCCGAGGACTACACGGCGCGCGGCAAGATCATTACGCCGCTCAAGGACCGCATCGGGAGCGAGATCCTCACGCACTATCCCGAGGACGTCGAGTTAGGCATGGCGATCACGAAGCAGGAAGCGTGGACCACGCGCGGCGGCCTCGCCGTGCGCGTTCCCGACTTCGTCGCCGAAGTGATCGAGCGCATCGCCTTCGAGGCGCGCGGCGACAAGCGCATCGACAAACGCTCCGGCGTCTCGCAGCGCATGCCGATCACCGTCCTCGAGAACGCCGTGTCTAACGCAGAACGGCGCGCGCTCGCGATGGGCGAGTGCGAAGTCGTGCCGCGGATCACCGACATCTACGCCGCGCTGCCCGCCATCACCGGCAAAATGGAATTGGAGTACGAGGGCGAATTGGTCGGCGGACATGCCATCGCCGACGAGCTCATTCGCCGCGCCGCGGATGCGGCGTTCCAGGCCCGCGCCGGCGGCGTGAACACCGACGACATCGTGATGTGGTTCGACCGCGGCAATGCGCTCCAGGTGGGCGAAGAGCTCGGCGCATCCGCCATGGTGCGCGCCTTCGAGCGCGTGCCGAGCATCGTCGAGCTCGTCCGCGACACGGGCCTCGCCACGCAAGGCGATGACTTCGTCACCGCCGCGGCGTGTGAGCTCACGCTCGAGGCGCTCGTGGCCCGCAAGAAACTCTCGCGCTCCGCATCGGGACACTACACGCGCGCGCAGCCGCCGGAGCGCCGGCGTCCGAATCAGGATCTGTTCGGCGGCGGGATGATGACGTGATCGATCGTCAGGCGCCGTCACCGTCCGCGCGGCGCGTCCGCGCGACACGCCGCGATGCAACCACGGGAATCATCATCCGCACCGCGTGCATGGCGGATCTGCCGCTCATCGTGGAACTGCGTCTCGCGCTGCTGCGCGAGCACGGCGACAATCCGATCTACGAGCGCCTGCGCCCCGATGCACCGGATCGCGCGCGCCGGCTCTTCGCGGCCCAACTGCGCTCCCCCGACGAAGTGATCTTCCTCGCCGAGGTGCACGGCGAGGTGTGCGGCATTCTGCGCTGCATTCAAACCGGCGGACTGCCGCTGCTCTTTCCGGCGACGCACGGCTACATCTCGTCGGTGTACGTCGTGCCCCGCGTCCGCCGCCGCGGTGTGCTGCGCGCGCTGCTCGCGGCCGCGATCGACTGGTGCGACGCACGCGGCCTGACGGAGCTCCGCCTCCACAACGCGTCCGACAACGCCGTCGCCAACGCCGCGTGGGACGCGCTCGGCTTCCGCGTCGTCGAGCACCTGCGCGTGCGGCGCCTCGTCTAACCCGCACGCCCCGCACGCCCATGGCCATCATCACGGTGTCGCGCATGTACGGCTCCGGCGGCTCGGAGGTCGCCGAGCGCATCGCGCACGAGCTCGGCTGGCAGCTGCTCGACAACGCGTTCGTCGACGAGGTCGCTGCTCGGTTAGGCACGCCGGCCGCCGAGATCGAAGCGCGCGAGGAACGCGTGCCCTCGCTCGCCCAGCGCCTGGCCGCCACCCTTGCGTTAGGCGCGCCCGAGATCCTGCCCGGCCCGGCCGACGCCGAGCTGCCGCCGAGCGAAGAGCGCCTCATCGAGGTCACCGAGCGCATCATCATGGAAGCCGCGAGCCGCGGCCACTCGGTCCTCGTCGGACGCGGCGCGCAATCGGTGCTCGCCTCGCGCCAGGACGTCATCCACGTCTTCTGCTATGCGCCGCGCCCGGCGCTCGTCGCCCGCGCCGCCCGGCGCCTCGCGGTCTCCGAGAAGGAGGCGGAAAAAGTCGTCGACGACACCAATCGCCAGCGCGAGCACTACGTCCGCACGTACTGGAAACGATCCTGGCGCGCCTACGAGAACTACCACCTCTGCCTGAACACCGACTGGCTCGGCGTCGACGGCGCCGCCAGCATCGTCGTCCGGCTCGCGCGCGAGAAGTTCGCCGCGCCTGCCTAACGCAAGGTCAGAGCGTCTTCACCTCGGGCCGCACCCACAACACCCAGCTCGCGAACGCCAGCAGCACCAGCGCGCCGGCGCCCACCGCCACGGGCGTCCCCGCCACCTCGGCCACCGTCCCCGCGAGCAACGATCCGATCGGCCCCATCCCCACGAACACGAACGCGTACGCCGCCATCACGCGCCCGCGCAGATGATCCGGCGACAACGTCTGCAATAGGCCGTTCGCCAACGCGTTGTTCTGAATCATCGCGAATCCCACCAGCGCCAGCAGCGGCACCGACACCCACAGCGACCGCGTGAACGAGAACGCGAACAGAAAGACGCAAAAGGACGCCGACGCGTACGCCAGCCACTGCCCGCGCCGCGCGCGATGACCCATCATCGCCAGCGACAACGCGCCGAGAACTGCGCCAATGCCCACCGCCGCCAGGAGCGTCCCGTAGGTCTGCGCATTCCCGTGGAGCACGTTCTGCGCGAACACCGGCATCAACACGAGAAACGGGATGCCGAATATCGAATACACGGCCACGAGCATCATGAGGAGCGCGACGGCCCGTGTGCGCGTCATGAACTGCAGACCCTCGACCAACCCGGCCATCGATCCGCCGCTCGCTACGCCTCTGGCCGCCGCCGCGCGCTCGGCGCTCGCCGTCAATCGGATCATCGACAGCCCGATGAGCACCAGCAGGAAGCTCACCGAGTTGATCGCGAAACACCACGCGAGGCCTAACCGATCGATCACGATCGCCGCCAACGCCGGCCCGATCACGCGCGCGACGTTGAATCCGCTCGAGTTGAGCGCGATCGCATCCACCACATCTTCGCGCCCAACGAGCTCGATCATCAACGACTGCCGCGCCGGAATGTCGAACGCGCTGATCGAGCCAGTCACCAGCGAGATCAAGACCAGCCACGCGACCGTGATGTGCCCCGTCCAGTTGAACCACCACAACACCGCCGACTGCACGAGCAGCAACGACTGGGTCGTCTTCACCATCCGCAGCTTGGGATGGCGATCGACCACGACGCCCGCGTACAGTGTCAACAGCAGCACGGGCAGCGACCCCGCCGCCGCCACCACGCCCACCATGAATGCGCTGTTCGTGAGCTGCAGCGCCAGCCAGCCCGTGGCCACCGACTCCATCCACGTGCCGATCACCGACCCCGTCTGCCCCAACCAGAACAGGCGGAAGTTGCGATGCACCATCAACACCCGAATCGGGTTGCGATAGCGCGGCACCGGTGCCACGCTCGACGGCGTGACCGATCGGCTGCGTTGTTCCAACGATGGTGGAGAGAGCGTCACCGAAACGCTGAGGCGAGTGGAGTGTTAGATATAGAGGAGTGAGCATCGCGCCGCGTCACCTCGCACGCGCGCGCCACGCGCGACGCTTGATCTTTGGCCCAACGGATGGCAAGGTGGCTGCATGCGGTCGCACACGTATTCGAAGTTCAGTCCCGAGATGGCGGACGCCATCGACCTCCAGTCGCTCCTCGACAAGCTCGCGGATTTCCTCCTTCAGTCGGGATTCGCCGGCGGCAAGATGCAGCACCCGTATTGGGGCGAGTTCGGCGGAGACGCGGACCGCTCCATGGAAGCCCTGCGCGAGGCGATTCTCAATGCCTTGATGGACAGCGGACAGTTTACACCGGAGATGCTCGACGCGCTGCGCGGCGATGCCGATGACGACGGAGAAAGCACCGCCAAGCTCGCCAAGCTGCTCGACGACATCATCCAGCGCCTCGTGCAGGAAGGCTATCTCAATCTCGAGGCGCCGCCGCAAATGCCCGCCGGTCATCAGGAAGTAACCGGCCCCGGCGGACTCGCTCGCGCCGCCGCGCGCGACGTGCAGTTCCAGCTCACCGAAAAAGGCATCGACTTCCTCGGCTTCAAGACGCTCCGGAGCCTGCTCGGCTCGCTGGGCAAGTCGAGCTTCGGCAGCCACGACACGCCGTATCTCGCCACGGGTATCGAAGCCGACGCCGCAAGCCGCACGTACGAGTTCGGCGACACGATGAACCTCGACGTGAACGCCACGCTGCAAAACGCGCTCATTCGCAACGGCAACCTCGACGTCCCGATCGACCTCGATTACACCGACTTGATGGTGCGGCAAGCCGAGTACCGCTCATCGTGCGCCACGGTGCTCATGCTCGACACCTCGCACTCGATGATCCTCTACGGCGAGGATCGCTTCACGCCCGCCAAGAAGGTGGCGCTGGCGCTCACGCACCTCATTCGCACGCAGTTCCCGGGCGACACGCTCCGCGTCGTGCTCTTCCACGATTCCGCCGAAGAGATTCCCCTCGCCCGGCTCGCGCACGCGCAGGTCGGCCCGTACCACACCAACACGGCGGAAGGCCTCAAGCTCGCTCGGCGCATCCTCGCGTCGCAGAAGAAGGACATGCGCCAGATCGTCATGATCACGGACGGCAAGCCGAGCGCGCTCACGATGCCTAACGGGACGATCTACAAGAACTCGATGGGTCTCGATGCCCTCGTCGCGGCGCAAACCCTCCGCGAAGTGGCCGACTGCCGCCGCTGCGGCATCATGATCAACACCTTCATGCTCGCCCGCGACCGGGCGCTCGTCGAGTTCGTGAAGCGCGTCGCGGCCATCAGCCGCGGCAAGGCCTATTTCACCAACACGATGACCCTCGGTCAGTTCATCCTGATGGACTTCCTCCGGAGGAAGACCCGAAAAGTTTCCTGACCCGCATCGTTCACCCGAGCGACGCGCGTTACATCGCGGGCACCGCGGCGTCCATCGCCAGACTACCTTTGGCAGACGCCACGTGCCCGCCCCGTCTCGAGAAGAAGCTCCGCGGCCCAGCCGCTGGAATCGCCTCCGCCACATGTCCGGCCGGTCAACTCGTCAGCGCCCTCGCAGCACCCGCCCATGGCCCATCGTAGTCGCTGTCGGCGCGTCGCTCGTTCTCGGTTTCGTCGCGTATCGCTTGCTGCACTCGACTGCAGCGCCGACCCCGACCGTCTCGTTCTCGGAGCTCGCTCAGGCGCTCGCCGCGAATAATGTCAAAGAGCTCCACGTCAACGATGGGGGCGCCCGCCTCGTCGCGACGCTGACCGCGCCGCGCACGATTTCCGGCCGACGCGCCACTGCCATCGAGGCGAACGTCCCGCAGCGCGCGGTCACGCTCACCGACCTGCAGCAGTGGAGCGCGCACGGCGTCCGCGTGACCGTCGATGACTCCGGCCCAACCGGCGGTGTCGAGCTCCTGATCCAGATCCTGAGCCTCGTCATCATCGTCGGCGTCGTCATCTATGTCGTGGTCCGCCAGCGCGGAGCCGTTGCCTCCGCACGCTTCGTCGCCACACCACCCTCGCGCCACCTCACCCTCGCCGACGTGGGCGGCGCGCGCGAGGCCCGCGCCGATCTCTCGGACGTCGTGACGTACCTGGCCAATCCCGAGCGCTATCGCGCGTTGGGCGCCCGCTGCCCCCGGGGTGTCCTGCTCGTCGGTCCGCCGGGAACCGGCAAGACGCTGCTCGCCCGCGCGGTCGCCGGCGAGGCGGGATGCCCCGTCATTGTCGCCGCTGGATCCGACTTCAACGAGGTGTATGTCGGCGTCGGCTCTCGGCGCGTCCGCCAGTTGGCCAAGCGCGCCCGCGAACAAGCGCCGTGCATCGTGTTCATCGACGAGTTCGACTCCCTCGGCGGCCGGCGCGGCCGGCCTAACCGGTCGGGCGAAGAAGAAGTCACGCTCAACCAGCTCTTGGTCGAGATGGATGGCATGGAGGCCAACGACGGCGTGGTCTGGATGGCCGCGACCAACCGCGACGACATGCTCGACCCGGCCGTGCGGCGGCCGGGCCGCTTCGACCGCGTGGTCGAAGTGCCGCTGCCCACCGTCACCGACCGCGCCGAGATCCTGCGCGTCCACGCCGCGGGCCGTCCGTTAGACCCGGATGTCGACCTCGAGAAGCTGGCGCAGCTCACGGTTGGGCATTCGGGCGCCGACCTCGCCAATCTGTTGAACGAAGCGGCGATCATCGCCGTCCAGACCGAATGCGACCGCATCACCAACGCCCACATCGAGCAGGCGCGCGACAAAGTCCTCCTCGGCCGCGTGCGCTCCGGCGTCATCGTCGGTGAAGCCGAGCGTCGCTTGATCGCGATCCATGAAGCCGGTCACGCCATCGTCGGACTCGTCGCCTGCCCGGACGATCGGCTGCACAAGGTCACCATCGAACCGCGCGGACGCTCGCTCGGCGCCGCGCACTTTGCACCCGAATCGGACCGCCACGTCCATCCGCGCTCGTACCTCGAGGGCGTGATCGCCAAAGCACTCGGCGGACGCGCCGCCGAGCTCGTGTTCCTGGGGCCAGACGCCGTCACGACGGGCGCCGGCGCCGATCTCGTGCAAGCTACGTCGATCGCCCGCCGCATGGTCGCGGAGTTCGGCATGAGCGACGAAGTGGGACTCATCAGCGCCGATCCGGCCGCCCAGGGCGGGCCGCCGAGCGCGCAGTTGGCGGGCGAGGTCGACCACGCCGTGCGATCGTTGATCACCGCGCAGGCGCGTCGCGCCGAATCCATCGTGCGCCAGCATCAAGGCGCGGTCGATGCACTCGCGTCGGCGCTGCTCGAGTGCGAGGTGTTGACGTCGTCGGAAGTGTACGAGATTGCGGGTGCGCACGGCGTGATCCCGGCGCGCGTCACCGCCTAACGAATTCGCCCGCGCCTCTTGTCGTGTCCGGCACCGTCCGGCGGTGTCCCGCCGCGTCCGCTCTCTAGAGGCGCGGCGCGACCGCCAGATCCAACTCGAAGCTGAAGCGCGTTCCCTCGGCGGCGCTGGTGTCCACTTGGAGGGCGCCGCCCATTGCGGCGACGAGCTTGCGGCAGATCGACAAGCCGAGTCCCGCGCTCGAGAACGTGTACTCGCCCGCGTTCCGCCGGCGCCGGAACGTCTCGAACAGACAGCTCATCACTTCGGGCGGAATCCCGCGACCGGTGTCCTTCACGGAGAACGCCAGCCGCGTTCGCGAGTGCTGCTTGGCGGTGAGCTCGACGTGCCCTTCGCTCGTGAACTTGAGCGCGTTGGTGGTGAGGTTGAGCAACACGCGGTTCAACGCGCCCGGGTGGCCTAACCGGAAGTCCGCATCCGGTGTCGTGAGCTTCACCGTGAGGCCTTTTTCCTCCGCCATCGGCAGCACGATGTCGCGCACCGAACGCATGAGGTCCGCCACCGAGAACGGCACTGGCGCCGTCTCCACCAAGCGATCGCCGCCGCGCGCCAACTCGATCACATCGCTCGCCATCGCGCTCAGCCCGAACGCAGCGCTGTAAATGAGCCCGAGCTGACGCTCCTGCACCGGATTCACCGCACCGCTCTGTGCCTTTCGGAGCGTCTCGGCCAAGAACAGGACCGACGCCAGCGGTGACCGCAGGTCGTGCGCGACCTCGACGATGAGCTCCAGCCCGCCCGCGCCCGACAACCGCGACGCGAAGCGATGCGCTTCGTCGCGGTCCAACGCCACTTGGACGTTCTCGATCGACGTGAGAAGGGAAATGATCTCGCTGGCCGACACTGCCTCGCGCATGGCGGCCATTTCCGACACGAGAGCCGCGCGCAGCAGGTTGAGAACCTTCTGGACCGGCACCGCCGGCGCCGCGCGTTCCAAGAGCGGCGTCTCACCCGCCGCTGCCTGTGCGATCGCTGCCTGCAGCGCCTCTAACTGAAAACGGAGATCGTCCGCGTGCGTGCCCTGCTCCACGGCACCCGGTGCTGCCGCCACGCGATCAGCCGCCCGGCGGAGTGCCTCACGTAACGGCTTAGCGATGCGCAAATCGGAAGCGGTAAGCGAAACGACAGGTGACACGGCACGCATGGCGCCGCTGCCACCTGATGAACGCTCCACGCGCTCTGGCTCGCGCGCCGTTGCGGTCGCGCGCGGGGCGCGCGACCTCACTCGCTTGAACCGGTCAACTCGTCACGCCGCACGTTGTGCTTCTCCATGAGACGATACAATGTCGTGCGGTCGATGTTCGCGAGACGCGCTGCGCGAGACATGTTTCCGCCCGCCCGCGCCGAGAGGCGCGTCAGGTATTCCTTTTCGAACTCCGCGATCAACCGGTCCTTCGCAGCGTGGTACGGCTCATCCATCATCGACATCGGCAGCGTACTCTTTGCCGCCGGAACCGGACCGTCATCGTACACTGGTATATCTGACGGTTGGATCGGCTGTCCTGGCTCACTCAGCACGGCCACATGCTCGATCGCGTTTTGTAACTCTCGCACGTTGCCCCGCCATGGACGCGACCGCAGGAAATCGAGCGCACCGTCCGTGAGCTTCGGCTGCGCATCTCCAGGTAATCGATGGCGGGCCCAATAATGCGCCAAGAAGTGATTTGCCAGCAGCGGGATGTCCTCGAGTCGCTGGCGAAGCGGCGGTAGCTTGATCGGCACCACACGGAGCCGATAGAACAGGTCCTCGCGGAGAATCCCTTTGTTCACCGCATCTTGAGGATCACGATTCGTCGCCGAAATGAATCGCACGTCCACCACCGCATCCTGCTGCTCGCTGCCCACCCGCCGTACCACACCGTCTTGCAGCACGCGGAGCAGCTTGGCCTGAATCGGGTGCGACATCTCCGTCAGCTCATCCAGGAAGAGCGTGCCGCCGTTCGCGGTCTCGAGCAAACCGGGCTTGTCGCGATCCGCACCGGTGAACGCGCCCTTCCGGTGACCGAACATCTCGCTCTCGAGCAGCGGCTCCGGTAACGCGGCGCAGTTGATCGGCACGAGCTTGCGGCTCGCGCGACGACTGTGATGATGAATGAACTGCGCGATCACTTCTTTGCCGGTCCCGCTCTCACCCGTGATCATCACCGACGCGTCAGTCGATGCAACCTTCCGCGCCAGCTCCACCGCCCGCCTAAACGCGGGCGATACACCAAGCAACGTGATCTTGTCGCTGTTGCCGCTCTGTTGTACCAGCTGCAGGCGGAGGTCGTTGGTTTCGCGCGCAACCATCACGGCGTGCGACGCGCGCCCAACGAGCACCTGCAGGTGCGTCGCCGAAAACGGCTTCGGCAAGTAATCCCAGGCCCCGGAGCGCAACGCCTCGATGCTAGACGTGACACTCGGATTGCCCGTCATCACGACGACGATGGTGTCGCGATGCGTCTCGAGCGTGGCCTTGAGAATGTCGATGCCCGACACCGGTGTGAGATAGAGATCCACGAGCACGATGTCGAACTTGCGACGACGAACCATTTCGAGCGCTTCATCACCGCGCCCGATGAAGGTGACGTTGTAGCCGTCGAGCTGTAGCACGCTCGCGCATCCTTCACGCAACGTGCGGTCGTCGTCGACTACCAGAATTCGGATGCTTGCTTTGACTTCGGCGGGGATCGATAGTGGGTCACGCGATGCTGCTTCAGGTGCCTGCGCTGGCGCCGGAATGTTTTCCGACTCTTCAACGAACGGCATCGACATGCGGCAGTCTCCTCTCTTGATCTCGAGGCGATCCTCTGTGAACCGGCGCGGATGTTCCGTTGGTCACGGGCAACATCGCCTGTAATCCATACGCTACATCGCTGTTGTCAACGTTCCACATGATGTAGATCACATGGAACGCCTAAAGGTCACAGAGACGGACTCAAGCTAAGCAATCGTTGTGTCGGAAGCACGCCTTGTCGGGTGGGATCGCGCCGCCCAGCCGTGCCTAGGTGCGTGACAACGTGTTGCCGGTTATATACATATGTCGGCTTGCGGCCCCGACGGTCGCGGCAGCCGGCCGTGCACGTGGACGGTTCTGCCATAGAACGCGAAGACAGGCTCTCCGGTAACGGCGCACCCCTCGATAAACCCCAGGGTTACACCTCGAGTCCAGGCGAGCGCGGGCGCGTTCCTGTGATCGGCCGCACTCATTCCTCCGCCCATGTTGGCACATAGTTGATCAGATTCCGGAGCCGTCACACGGTCGCTCCCAGCGCGCACCATGTGGGCCTGGATTTGCATCCGCTCTACGCGTCGAGGCCAGTTTCCGCACGCTCCCGTTGTTGGCGCACCATGAGCGTGAATCAACTTCCGAGAGTCGGTATCGAATGACCGGCAACTACATTCCTTCGAATCTTCCCGTCGAGCGTGGCCCGGATCCCAACTTCCCGGCATTCATGCCGCAAGGCAGTTGGCCGCAGTGGGGATCTCAGAATGGCGACGAGCCCGGAGTTCCGTGGGCGCGTTACTTCGCTGCCCTCAGGCGCTATAAGTGGCTCATCTTGATCTTGGTCATCGTTGGCGGTGCAGCCGGCGTGATCGTGACGAGGTTTCTGCCGCCCGAGTACGCGACGCAGGGACAACTCTGGATCAACGACTCTGGCGCCGCCGCGCAGCGTAGCGAGGCGCCGGGACCACTACAGCCCGACGAGCTGCTCGCCGCCGGTGCATGGGCCGATCTCCTCAAGAGCTCGACCATCATGGATCGCGTGGTGAAGAAGATGTCGTTGTATCTGTGGCCCACGAACTTGTCTGACTCCGCGGTCTTCGCCGGATTCCAGCCCGGCCCCGGATTCCGCGCCGGAAGCTATGCACTGCGCGTCGATCCCACCGGTCACAAATATTCGATCGTCACCGATCAGGGCGTCGCCGTCGAGTCGGGGACTGTCGGAGACTCCGTTGGGCGGACGTTAGGCTTCCTATGGAAGCCGCGTCCCGAGGCGCTCGGCAAGGGACGCGCGATCCAGTTCACGGTCGCCGATCCGCGCGACGTCGCCGTCAGCCTGCTCGGCCGCATGGACGTCACGTTGCCCGAGCGGAGCGCGTTCCTGAAAGTGACGATGACCGGCGCCAGTCCGCGTCGCACCGCGGCGATCTTGAACGCCGTGATGACGGAGTTCGTGAGCACCGCCGGCGAGTTGAAGCGCCGCAATCTCGAGCAGAGCTCCGCGATGTTGAGCGACCAGCTCGACACCGCGCGCGAAAACCTGCGCGCGGCCGAGTCGGCGTACCAGTCCTTCCGGCAGAATTCGATTACGCTGCCGACGGACGCCGGCCCGGGTGCGGGCGTGGATCCGCTCACTGGCGCCCAGGTGGGCGCCAATCAGGTCCCCGGCGCGGTCGGTCAGGCCGGCATGCCTAACGATCCGCTTGGCGGCGGAAACGCGGCCGGCGGCAACCCCGTCGTCGGAAACTACTTTACCGATAAGGCGCAGCTCGATCTGTTGCAGCACGATCAGGCAGCGCTGCAGCAGCTCATCCAGAACCCGAACTCGATCAACGCCGACGCATTCGTACCGATTCTCACCGCGAAGCAGTCTCCGGCGCTCCAGAGCGCCCTGACGGACCTCGCCAAGCGTGAGGGAGAGTTGCGCACGGCGCGCGAAGTCTACACCGAGCAGCACCCGACGGTGGTGGCACTGCGCACGAGTGTGCAGGCCATGCGCACGCAAACGATTCCAGGAATCCTGCGCGCCTTGATCGCCCAGATTCAGTCGCGCGAAAATGATCTGCAGGGTCAGATCACGAGCGCGGGTAAACAGCTCAAGGCGATTCCGGCGCGCACCATCGATCAGATGCGGTTGGAGCGCGACGTGAACACCAAGACGCAGCTGTACCAGATGCTGCAGGCGCGCTACCAGGAGATGAAGCTGGCCGAGGCGAGCGCGATTCCGGACATCAGCGTTCTCGACACGGCTGTCGCGCCGTTGTTGCCCACCAAGAACACGGGCCCGAGCATCATCGCATTCGCGATCGTCGCGAGCTTGGGTGGCGCGCTCGGTCTCGCGCTCTTGCTCGACCACACCGATCCGCGCTTCCGGTATCCGGAGCAGGTGACGAGCGATCTCGGCCTCACGATCCTCGGCGCGGTGCCAAGCATCAAGCGCGCGCGCAGCGGTGAGCCGAACCCCGAGGAGGCCGCGCAGGTGATCGAGGCCTTCCGGACTATACGAATGAGTCTATCGAACTCCTACGCCGGCGCAGGCTCCATCGCATTCGCGGTGTCCAGCCCCGGACCGGGAGATGGCAAATCTTTGGTCTCGTCCAACCTGGCGCTGTCGTTCGCCGAAGCGGGCTACCGCACGGTACTCGTCGATGGCGACACGCGCCGCGGGCAGCTGCACGCGATGTTCGGCGCCAACCGGCGCCCGGGCTTGCTCGATTACCTGAGTGGCGATGCGCCGCTCGAGACCATACTGCGCACCACGACGCACGAGAAGCTCGCGCTCATCCCGTGCGGCACGCGCCGCCACCGCGGACCCGAGCTCCTGCACTCGCAGGCGATGCTGCAGCTCATGGGCGAGCTGCGCGCGCGGTACGACGTGATTCTCCTCGACAGTCCGCCGCTCGGCGCGGGCGTCGATCCGTTCGTGTTAGGCGCGGCGACCGGCAACTTGCTGCTGGTGCTGCGGACGGGTACGACCGACCGCCGCATGGCCGACGCCAAGCTCAAGCTCTTGAAGCGGCTGCCGATCCGCTTGTTAGGCGCGGTGCTCAACGACATCCGCGCGCAGGGCGTGTATCGCTACTACACGTACCTCTATGGATACACCACGAGCGAAGATGACGAATTGCCGCAACTGGCGCCGCAGGTTGGCGAGCTGTCCGGCAAGAGCTGATCGAGCGCTCGACGCACGCACAAAAGGCCGGCCGCGGTATTCGCACCGCGGCCGGCCCTTTTTCTGGCTCCAACTGGAATCGTGCGGGTGATCTTGCAGGACTTAGGACGGTGGGTGCGGTGTGAGTGTGCAGTTTAGGATCTGCAGAGGGAGAAAGTTCTCCGCGGTGGCGGCACGCGCATGGTGGGCTTCCTCGCTCTGGTTGACACGGATCAGATCTGATAACTGCACGGATCAGAGCGGATCGCTCGGCTGCGGCGGCGAGTTCGGAGTGGCGCCTCGTATCCTGTATTGTTGGTGACGGCGTACGAGGGGCGTGTACCGATCTGCAGAATCGACGGCTGGCAGTTGTTCGATACATGTCGATTGTGACCACCGTAGACGCGCAGGGCGCCGAGCGGCCGAGCGATCCGCTGTGATCCGTGTCGTTATCAGCTCTGATCCGTGTCATCAGAGCGAGGAAGCTCACCATTCGCGTGCCGCCACCGCGGAGAACTTTCTCCCCCTGCAGATCCTAAACTGCACACTCCCACCGCACCCACCGTCCTAAGTCCTGCAAAATCACCCGCACGATTCCAGTTGGAGCCAGAAAAAGGGCCGGCCGCGGTGCGAACACCGCGGCCGGCCTTGTGTGCGTGTGTCGAGCGCTCGATCAGCTCTTGCCGGACAGCTCGCCAACCTGCGGCGCTAGTTGCGGCAATTCGTCATCTTCGCTCGTGGTGTATCCATAGAGGTACGTGTAGTAGCGATACACGCCCTGCGCGCGGATGTCGTTGAGCACCGCGCCTAACAAGCGGATCGGCAGC
>DASVAC010000090.1:0-5880 GCA_036376535.1 Gemmatimonadaceae bacterium
CGTCGATCTATCTTACACGGCTATGTTTGACGAGCTGAGTGAAAAGCTGGACTCCGTGTTCGCGCGCCTGCGCGGCCGCGGCGTCCTGTCGGAAGCCGACATCAAGGAAGGGCTGCGCGAAATCCGCCGCGTCCTCCTCGAAGCCGACGTCAACTTCCAGCTCACCCGCGAATTCCTCGAGCGCGTCGAGCAGAAAGCCGTCGGCGTCTCCGCACTCCGCACTGTCTCGCCCGGACAGCAACTCGTCAAGATCGTCCACGACGAACTGACCACAATGTTGGGCGAACAGCGCGAGGGGCTGCGCATGAGCACCGTGCCGCCCACCGTCGTGCTCATGGTTGGACTGCAGGGCTCAGGGAAAACCACGACCGCCGCCAAGCTCGCCCGCCGGCTGGCCGGCGAGGGCCGCCCAACTCGGTTGGTCGCCGCCGACGTCTATCGACCGGCCGCCATCGATCAGCTCGAGACGTTGGGCCAGCAGATCGGGGCGCCGGTCACGCTCGACCGGTCGACCACCGACGTCGTCAAGATCGCCAAGAAGGGCGTCGACGATGCGCGGCGTGCGCGCGAGCGCGTCGTGGTCGTCGATACCGCCGGCCGTCTGCAGATCGACGACGACATGATGAAGGAGCTCGCGCGCCTCAAGGAGGCCGTGCACCCCGACGAGATTCTCCTCGTCGCCGACGGCATGACCGGCCAGGATGCAGTCCGCATCGCCAAAGGCTTCGACGACGCACTCGGCATCACCGGCGTGGTGCTTACCAAGATGGACGGCGACGCGCGCGGCGGCGCGGCGCTCTCGATCTACGGCGTCACCAAGAAGCCGATCAAGTTCATTGGGTTAGGCGAGAAGACCGACGCCCTCGAGGAGTTCTACCCCGACCGCATGGCCGGGCGGATCCTCCAGATGGGCGACATCATCTCGTTCGTCGAGAAAGCCCAGGAATCGTTCGACGCCGAAGAGGCCAAGCGCCTCGAGAAGAAAGTCCGCAAGGAAGGCTTCGACCTCGAGGACTTCCTCACGAGCATGAAGCAGATTCAACGCTTGGGCCCCCTCGAGGGGCTGCTCAAGCTGCTGCCGGGCGTGAACGCCAAGATGCTCAAGCAGGCGAAGCTCGACCCCAAGCGGCTCAAGCACGCGGAAGCGATTGTGCTCTCGATGACCAAGTCCGAGCGCAAGACGCCGGCCATCATCAACGGATCGCGCCGCGCTCGCATCGCGAAGGGCGCGGGCCGGCCGATCAGCGAAGTGAATCGGTTGCTCGACCAGTTCCGCGACATGCAAAAGGCAATGAAGCGCATGAACAAAGAAGGACGGCCGCCCAATATGCTGTTCGGCCGGTAGCGTTCGTCCCGGGTGCGGTCCGGATCGTCCGGACACGCGATGAGCCCGGCGCAGGTGATTCACTCGTCTCGAAGGAGCATCGGACCATGGCCGTGAGAATTCGTCTCCGCCGCGTTGGGCGGAAAAAGACGCCCCTGTATCGCATCGTCGTCACCGATTCGCGCAGCCCGCGCGACGGTCGCTTCATCGAGACGATCGGCAGCTACAACCCGCGCCAGAGCGAAGCGCCGTTGCAGCTCAAGACGGAGCGCGCCGACTACTGGTTAGGCGTGGGCGCCTTGCCGAGCGACACCGTGCGCTCGCTGCTCCGGAAGGCGGGGCTGCTCAAAGCGCGCCACGAAAAGCGCGTCGCGACGCGCCGTCAGGGCAGCGCCGTGCCGGTGCGCGACGCGGAGTGACGTGGGCGCGCCCGCTCCCGAGCTCCTGATCGTCGGGCGGCTGCGCAAGGCACACGGGATCAGAGGGGCCCTCGTGGTCCAGCCTATGACCGACGCGCCGGCCGCGGTATTCGCGGCCGGCCGTCGTCTTGTGGTGGGTACGCCTAACGGAGAACCGGATCCCGGCGGCCGCGCGCTCGTCGTCGCATCGGCCCGCGCCCAACCCGACGGCTCGCTCCTCGTCCAGTTCGAAGGCATCGCCAGCCGCACCGACGCCGAGCGCTGGCGCGACCGCTACCTCCTGGCCGACGCCAAGGACCTCGAGCCACCGTCCGCCGGCGAGGTCTACATCCACGAGCTCGCCGGCATGCGCGTCGAGCTGCCGTCGGGTCAATCGTTAGGCACGGTGGCCGAGGTG
Source organism: Gemmatimonadaceae bacterium (assembly GCA_036376535.1). Taxonomy (GTDB): domain Bacteria; phylum Gemmatimonadota; class Gemmatimonadetes; order Gemmatimonadales; family Gemmatimonadaceae; genus JADGGM01. The sequence goes on from DASVAC010000090.1 coordinate 2,141, forward strand.
CTCGAGCTCCCGCAGGGCCTCGCCCTCGAGATCACAAACGGGACCCGCACCGCGCTCCTCCCGTTCCACGCCGACTTCGTGCGCGAGGTCGACCGGACCGCGCGCCGCATCGTGGCCGTCCCGCCTAACGGACTGTTCGAATGACGCTCCGGATCAATGTCGTCACCATCTTCCCGGAGTTCTTCGCCGCGCCGTTGGGGCTGAGCATCCCCGCCCGCGCCGCCGCGGCGGGCAGCGTCGCCTACAACGTGCTCGACCTGCGCGACTTCACGCACGACAAACACCGCACGGTCGACGACTATCCGTTCGGCGGCGGCCCGGGCATGGTCATGAAACCGGACCCGTTCTTCGAGGCGGTCGATGCGCTCCACGTCACGCGGCCCGTCGTCCTCGTGTCCGCCCGCGGCCGGCGCTTCACGCACGCCGACGCCGTGCGCTACGCGGCGGGCACCGAGCTCACCATCCTCTGCGGCCACTACAAGGACGTCGACCAGCGCGTCGCCGATCATCTCGCCACCGAAGAAATCTCCATCGGCGATTATGTCTTGAGCGGCGGCGAGCCCGCGGCCCTCGTCATCGTCGACGCCACCGTCCGCCTGCTCGAGGGCGCCATGTCGGACATGGATAGCGCGCGCACCGACTCGCACTGGAGCGGTGGACTCAGCGCGCCGAGCTACACGCGGCCCGCGGTCTATCGCGGGTTCGCCGTGCCCGATGTCCTCATGTCCGGCGACCACAAGCGCATCGACGCATGGCGCGTCGCGGAGGGCGAACGTCTCACGCGCGAACGACTCGCGTCGGATGCCGCCACCGGAACGCCTCATGCGGATGAGCCGCCGCAACCGTGACGCGTCGTCACGGGTTGCCCCACGCTGTGAACACCCTGCCATGATGAAATCGATCAATCCGGCCACCGGAGAAACACTCGACGAGTTCGACGAGCTCACCGACTCCGAGCTCGATGCGTGCCTCGAGCGAGCGGCGCACGCCTTCGAGCACAACCGTCTCACCACCTTCGCCGAACGCGCGCGCCGCATGTCGCGCGCCGCGGAGATTCTCGAGAGCGAGAAGAACGACCTCGGCAAACTCATGACGCTCGAGATGGGGAAGCCCCTGCGTAGCGCGGCCGATGAGGCCGCCAAGTGCGCGTGGGTCTGCCGACACTACGCCGAGCACGCGCAGGCACTCCTCGCCGACGAAGACGTGCGCACCGAGGCCGTGCGCAGCTACATCGCCTATCAACCGTTAGGCGTCGTGCTCGCGGTGATGCCGTGGAATTTTCCGTTCTGGCAGGTGTTCCGCTTCGCCGCGCCCGCGCTCATGGCCGGCAACGTCGCGGTGCTCAAGCACGCGTCGAACGTGCCGCAGTGCGCGCTCGCGATCGCCGATGTGTTGCGCCGCGCCGGATTCGACTGCGATGAGTTTCAGACGCTGCTGATCGCATCATCGCGCGTCGGTGATGTGATCCGCGACCCGCGCATTGCTGCCGTCACGATCACCGGCAGCGAGCAGGCGGGCAGTGAAGTGGCAAGCGCCGCCGGCAAAGTCATCAAGAAAACCGTGCTCGAGTTGGGCGGCAGCGATCCGTTCATCGTGATGCCGTCGGCCGATGTCGACATGGCGGCGAAGATCGCCGTCAAAGCGCGCATGGTGAACAACGGCGAGTCCTGCATCGCGGCCAAGCGCTTCATCGTGCACAAACACATCGCGGCCGAATTCGAGAAACGATTCGTCGCCGGCATGAACGCGCTCACCGTCGGCAATCCGATGGATCCGATGACCGACGTCGGTCCGCTCGCCACGCCGAAGATTCGTGACGACGTTGCGACACAGGTCGAGCGCAGCGTGTCCGCGGGCGCACGGCTCGTGATGGGAGGCCGGCGCATCGATGGACCGGGCAACTATTACGCGCCAACCGTGCTCGCCGACATCCCGCGCGACGCGCCTGCGTATCACGAAGAAGTCTTTGGACCCGTGGCCTCGCTCTTTCGCGTCGAGAATGCGCGCGATGCGATCGTCCTCGCGAACGACACCACCTTCGGACTCGGCGCGAGCGTCTGGACACGCGACACCGCCGAGCGCGACATGTTCATCCGCGACGTGCAAAGCGGTGCAGTCTTCGTGAACGCTCAGGTCGTTTCGGACCCGCGCCTGCCGTTCGGTGGTGTAAAACGTTCCGGCTATGGGCGCGAGCTCTCGCGCGATGGCATTCGGGAATTCGTGAATGTGAAGACGATTTTAATCGCAGAGTGAACAAAATCCCGGCGATGACGACGCTGGTTGACTGACCACACAGTCAAGCAGCGTTTCTGTGTGTGCGTGATCTAACGCACATTCGGATGCACTCATATACTCTCGCGCGAACGTCGCGTCTTCGGACGTTGCCGCTGGATGACTTCGAACGTCTTCGGTTCACACCGCACGCTCGCGCTCATTCATCACAACTCGCACGGTTGCTAACGCCTCACCGGCTTAGTGACGAGGGCAAAGCCGCTGAAAGGCGGTGACGCAAAGCTACGAGGCTAAAGCGAGCAGACGCTCTGCCATGCCAGTCGAGCCGTCGCGCGGACCTACCCTCACGGGAGTCCCACGATGAAACGTCTCCTCGCCGGCGCCCTCGTGGCCATGTCGCTTGCCGCATGCAGCGACGCCACAGGCCCGGAAGCCTCTCCCACCTCACCCGTCGCAAAGCCGCCTGCCGCGCAGCCGGACGTCCGCGCCGATCACTACATAGTCGTGTACCGCGACAACGTTAGTCGCACGCCCGCCGCGGCGAACCGCATGATCACGAGCGGTCGCTTGAGCGTCGAGCGCACGTACACCGCGGCGCTCAACGGCTTCGCCGCCCGGTTGGACTCCGACCAGGTCGCGGCGCTACGCGCCGATCCGGATGTCGCGATCGTCCAGCCGGACATCATCGTGCACGCACAGGGCACCGAAACGAGTCCTGATTGGGGACTCGATCGGCTCGACCAACGCTCACTCCCGCTGAGCAATTCGTACACGTATGCGACGTCGGGCTCCGGCGTGAACGCGTACATCATCGACACCGGCATCCGTTATTCGCACACGGACCTCGGCGGGCGCGCGCATTTCGCGTTCGACGCGTTCGGCGGCAACGGCGCCGATTGCATGGGACACGGCACGCACGTGTCGGGAACGGTCGGCGGAATAAAGTACGGCGTCGCCAAGGCTGTCACGCTGTGGTCGGTTCGAGTGTTGCAGTGCGACGGAAGCGCGCCGCTCTCCGACATCATCGCCGGGATCGACTGGGTCACGGCTCACCATCGGAGCCCGGCTGTCGCGAACATGAGCCTCGGCGCGACCAGAGCGCCGGCGCTCGACTCGGCCGTCGCCAAATCGATTCGGTCCGGCGTCACCTACGTGGTCGCTGCCGGGAATTACACCGAGAATGCCTGCAGCATTTATCCGGCGAATCTGCCATCGGTCATCGACGTCGCGGCATCGGACAACACGGATCACCGTTGGGCATACTCGGACTACGGCTCGTGCGTGTCGGTGTTCGCGCCCGGCGTCAACATCACGTCCGATGATTATCTGAGCGACATTGCGAGCGTGACATGGTCGGGCACGTCGATGGCGTCGCCGCACGTCGCGGGCATCGCGGCGCTGTACCTCGGTGCGCACCCCGGCGCCACGCCGGCGCAGGTGAAGCAGGCGATCCTGGCCAACGCGACGTCGGGCCACATCCTCAACGCGAACGGCTCGCCTAACTTGCT
>DASVAC010000091.1:0-8752 GCA_036376535.1 Gemmatimonadaceae bacterium
GCTGCACTACCGCCTCGAGTTGTGGCAGGCCGGCGGCCTGTTCGACAACCTCCAGCGGCACGTCGAGTGGGACGTGATCGTCCGATACAATCCGCTGGAGCGCCGCTACAGCGCCACGCGCATCGAGGCCGATCGCGCGACGTCGCTCGGATCGTTAGGCGCGATGAAAGACGTGAACGCGGCGTTGGCCAAACCGTTCGCGCCCACGATCGCGGCGCCCAAGCCCGGGGATCGCAACCGCTACTACTGGATCTGCACGCTCGACGTCGAGATGCTGTCGGTGAACGATCTCGACGAAGTGGAGCGATGGCTGCACGGCGAGCTCACGCCCGCGGTGCATGGCGACCGGAATCCGGGGACCGCGTTAGGACGCGGCGTGACCACGCTGATCACGCGCGTCCTGGGCGGCAAACAACGGCACTACGACGCGAGGACGAGAGAATATCGGCCGTGAGGGGACAGCTTGAGAATTGGGAAGCGCTCGCGCTTCCCTTTCCCAGTCTCTGCAGGCCAGAAGCTCAGACGCGCCCGGGCTAGGCCATCAACGTCCTCGACCGCCTGATCGGATGGCCCGACTCGAGCAGCTCCAGCTGGTGCAGCGTATCCTCTCCGTAGAACAACTTGATGTACTTCGACTGCGTAGGCGTGAGCCGGCGCACCGCCCAACTCAAGTGCACGAAGTGCGGCTCCACCGGCGCCGTGAGCGGGTGCATGCCGATCTCTTCGGGCATGCGGTTGCCCTTGCGCGTGTTGCACGGCGAGCACGCGGTGACGACGTTGGTCCAATCGTTCGTCCCGCCGCGCGACATCGGAATGAGGTGATCGCGCGTGAGCGACTCCCGCGGACGCAGCTCGGCCGCGGTGCGACCGCAATACTGGCAGCGGTAGCGATCGCGCGCGAACAGGAACGTGTTCGTCACCTGACGGCGGAACCGGCGCGGGACGTGGATGAAGCGGACTAACCGAATGACCGCCGGGCGCGGCAGCGTGAGGCGCTCCGAGTGGACGAAGCGACCGGCATCGGCCTCGATGATTTCCGCCTTGCCGTCGAGGACAAGTCGCAAGGCGCGCCGCATCGGAACCATGGTGAGTGGCTCGAACGAAGCATTGAGCGCCAGACAACCGACGACCACGGAACCCTCCGTTACCTACGAAAACTCCCGCCTCGGTCGTCAGGGCGGGAGCGGGTCCTCTAGCGTGACACGCCGCGAGTCGCATGGCGCCGCGACATCGCGGCGCGTACGCCCTCTGTAACACTGACGAGACCGACATAGTGCCGTAACTCGGCACCGCACAAGCATTTTGGCGACACCCGTATCATTCGGTGGCGCGGCGCACTAACGCTCAGCCTCCGCCGCGACCGGCAATGGTGTCAACCAACCATACCGATCGTCGATGCGACCGGTCGCAATACCCATGAACTGCTCCTGAATCGCGCGCGTGATCGGTCCGGGTTTGCCGCTTCCGACCTGGATGCGATCCACCGATCGGATCGGCGTGAGCTCGGCCGCGGTACCCGAGAAAAAGAGCTCGTCCGCAATGTAGAGCATTTCTCGTGGCAGCGTCTGCTCCCGCACCTCGTAGCCAAGATCCTGCGCGATACGGATCACCGAATCGCGCGTGATCCCGCTCAGGATACCGGACGACAGTCCCGACGTGTACACGATGCCGTCACGCACGAGGAACAAGTTCTCGCCGCTCCCCTCGGCCACGTATCCGAAGGAATCGAGCATGATGCCTTCGGAGTACTTGTCAATCCTCGCTTCGGTCTTGGACAACTGCGAGTTGAGATAGTTGCCGCCGGCCTTGGCCAACGCCGGGAACGTATCCGGCGCGGCGCGCCGCCAGCTCGACACGCAGACGTCCACTCCGTTAGCCAACGCGTCGTCGCCCAGGTAGCTGCCCCAGTGCCACGCGATGATGAACGTCTCGACGGGCACATCCACCGGGTACACGCCCATCTGCTCGCCCGTGCGTATCGCCACCGGGCGCAGATAACAGGCGCGCACGTCGTTGGCCGACACCGTGTCGAGACACGCCTGCACCAGCGCATCCACGCTGTGCCGCATCGGCATCCGATAGATGCGACACGAGTCGTGCAGGCGGCGGATGTGATCCGGCAAGCGGAACACGGCCGGGCCGGCCGGTGTGTCGTAACAGCGGATGCCCTCGAACACGCACGATCCGTAGTGGACCACGTGGCTCATCACGTGGATCGTGGCGTCATCCCACGGGACTAACTGGCCGTCCCGCCATATTTTGGTCGTGCGTCCGTTGATGCTGCTGTCGGCCATCGAAAGGGCTGGTGAGAGAAAGTCAACAATACACCATGATAATGCGTGGCCACCACGACGGGGAATAGGGTGGCGCGCCGAGTCGAACTCGGGTCGCGCGCGGCGGTGGCGGCGATCCGCTTGCGGCGCGTGCGGTTCCAATGCAATTCCCACGTGACGACTGTGCGAGGCGCAGCGATGACCCCGGGGCCGAGGCGCTGGTCGAGGTGGCCTCTCGTGGTAATGGGCACTGTCCTGGTGACGGCCGGCCGCGCGGGCGCGCAGCAGGCGCCACGGAGCGCGGGCGCCATCACCGGCGTCGTGTTCGACAGCCTCGACGACAAGCCGTTAGGCGCGGCGTCGGTGTTCCTCATCGGGACGCCGCTGGCCGTCACGACGAACGCCCAAGGCCGCTTCGCGTTCGACTCGGTTCCCGCCGGCGCATACCGCGTGGCGTTCGAGTCGGCCGACCTCGACGCGATCGGCCTCACGCCTAACCCGCAATCCGTGGCCGTGCGCGCCGGCGTGACGGACACGATCGCGCTCTTCGTGCCATCCGTGACGACGCTGCTGGACGCCATGTGCCCGGCGAGCCGGGCCGCGGGCGGCGAGAGCATTCTGTTAGGCAGCGTGTCCGATGCAGCGACCGGCGCGCCGGTCGCGTCGGCAACGGTGACCGTGTCCTGGCAGGACGTGTCCGTCGAACGAAAGAAGGTCGTCGAGCAGCATCACGTCGTGCCGGCGACGACCGCGGCGGACGGCTCGTACGCGGTGTGCGGCATTCCGGGCGACGTGCTCGTGATGGTTCGCGCGGCGGCGGGCCGGCGAGCGAGCGGCGTCACCTGGGTGCTCGTCGCGCCGCGGCGGCTCGTGCGAAAGGACGTCGCTGTCGCGCTCGACGGACGGACCGCCCGGCTCACTGGCGTGGTGGCGGACACGGCCGGACATCCGCTCGCGGGCGCGCAGATCCAGGTGGTGGGCGTGCCGGGAGGCGCCAACACAGACGAGCAGGGTCGCTTTCAAATGGCAACGCTCCCAGCCGGCAGCTGGGACGTCGAGGTGCATCGCATCGGCTTCTGGCCGAATCGGTTTTCGGTGGTGCTGCACCCGGATCAGACCACAACCGCGACATTCACACTCGGCGCCGCGACGAACACGCTGGATACCGTTCGCGTGCAGATGCGGCGGCCCGATGCGTTCGCGCTTCAGGAGAAGGCGCGCGCGTATCCGGGCGCCACGTTCTTCAGCAAGGCCGCGATCGATTCCCTGCACGCGACGCAGGTGACCGACATCTTGCGGCACGCACGCGGCGTGCAGTTGGTAGTTCCCGATTCGGGCGGACCACCCCTGGTGCAGATGCTCCGCTCGCGGTTCTCGGATATCGACCACGCGGGCATCTGCCCGGTGGAGTACTACGTCGACGGCGTACCATTCGACATGCAGAACAGTCCGGACGCGTACTTCCATCCCGGCGACATCGCGGCGATCGAGGTCTACGACGGTGCCTCGACCATTCCGCCCGAGTACAAGGCGGGGTCGTCGTCGTGCGGCGTGGTGGTGATCTGGACCAAGCGCGCGGGCAGCTGACCGTTCGTTAGGCGTCAGGCGCCGGCGGACGCGAGGTGCGCGGCCAGGCGCGAGGCGGTGTCGCGCACGCGCTCGGGCACCGCGCGGTCGCCGGTGAAGACGCGGCCATCCACCGCGCGCAGCGCGCCGGCCACCGTCACCAGCCGCGCGGGCGTTCCGCCTAACGCAAAGACCGCGGCGGCCTCGGGGTTCGCATCGCCGAATCCAGCCGGCAGCGGGAACGCGGCGAGGTCGGCGTCCTTGCCTACCTCGAGCGAGCCGATCCGGTCGGCCACGCCGAGCGCACGGGCGCCGCCGAGCGTGGCGAGCGCGAGGGCATCGCGCGGCGCGATCGCATCAGAGCGACCGGTGCGCGTCCGTTGGGCGAGCGTGGCGACGCGCGCTTCCTCGAGCAGATCCATGCGATCGTTGGCGGCCATCGAGTCCGATCCCAAGCCGACCGCCACGTTCGCGGCGAGCAACCGGTCGAGCGGCGCGATGCCGTGGCCCAGCTTTGCGTTAGACACCGGACAGTGCGCGACGGCGGCGCCGGCGGCGGCGATCGCGGCGATGTCCGCATCATCGATGCGGACGGCGTGGATGAGCAGCGGCCGCGCGTCGAGGACGCCGAGCGCACCCAGGAGTGCGATGGGCGACCGCGCGCGCGGCGCGACGGGGATGCCGCGGCTGCGCAGGCCGTCGGCGAAGGGGCCCTCGCCGTCGAGCACGAATCGGGTCTCTGCTTCGCTCTCGGCGATGTGGACGGCCACCGGATAGCCGGCGCGCGCGGCGAACGAAAACAGCGGATCGCTCACCGTGTACGGCGCGTGCGGCGAGACACCGAGGCGAACGAGCGGCGTTTGACGCGGCTCGAGCTCGGCGAGGCGGCGGCGCAGGCCGGTAATGGCATCGGCCACGCGCGCCTCGTCGGCCGACGGAGCGAATACTTCCTGATACATGATGCCGCGGACGCCCATCTCGCACATGGCCGCGAGCGCGACGCCCGAGTCGCACGTGTCGGCGTAGGTGGTCACGCCGGCGCGCAGGCCTTCGGCGAGGCCTAACCGGGCGGCATCGAGGTAGCGGTCGGGCGTCATCACCGTGACTTTCGCCATCTGCAACCGCACGATCCACTCGCGGAACGGGACGTCCGGCATGAGGCCGCGGAACGCCGTGAGCTCGAGGTGCGTATGCGCGTTGACGAGCCCCGGCAACAACACGGCGTCCTCGAGGTCGACGTCTTCGCCGGCCGGCGCCGAGGCCCGCGGGCCCACGTACGCGATGCGGCCCTCGCGCACGGCGACGGTGCCGTCGTGCACCGACGGAGCGGTGATCGGCACGACCCACCGCGCGTGGTAGCGCTTCATCGGCTTGCGTTAGGCATCACACGCGCCACGGACGCGAGCCGTGCACCGCCGGGTCGTACAGCTGGTCGTCCGGCACGCCGATCGACCGCGTCATCGCGATCGAAAACGAGATGTCGCCCACCTGATCCGGCTGGTGTCCGTCGGAGCCGAGCGAGAGACGCACGCCGCGCTCGTACGCGCGCCGCACGAAGCGCAGGTGCGGCCGGTAGCGCGACGACACCTCGAACGCGATGCCCGCGCGGTGCAGCGCGTCCACCGCCCGCTCCTCGCGCGCCTCGGTCCACAGCTCCTCGAGCGGAAGGTCGCGGAGCGACAACGGCAGCAGCGTCGGGTGCGCGAGAATGTCCACCGGCATCTCGCGCGCGAACTGCTCGAGCGACGCGAGGTGCGCCTCCATGTACGTGTCGGGTGCGAGTCCTTCCGGAAACCGGCGCGCGAACATGTTGAGCGGCCGCTCGACGCCGGGCAGATACACGGCGTGCAGCGATCCGATATGGTGGGTGAAACGCGCGGCGACATCGGCCGGGATCTCGCGCCAGAGCGAATCGTGCCAACAGAACTCGCCGCCGCGCGCGACGGGAAACCGGTCGAGCGTGTCGAGATAGTCGCGCACGCCGTCGACGCTCGCGATCGCGCCCTTCACGTCGCGCGAGATGTGGTCGGCGACGCTCGGCCTAACGCCGCGGCCGCGCACGGCGGTCACGAGCTCGGCCACGTCGAGCGCGCCGTCGGACATCGTGGTGTGGGCGTGGCAGTCGAGCGGCTGCCAGCTCACGGGTGGGACATCGGGTTGGGCTGCGCGGTGAGCGGCGAGTGCACGTCGCACTCGCGCGTCGGCTCGGTCCCCGGGATGAAGTACTCGGTGATCACATCGCTGTCGGGACAGAACGGATTGCGCAGCAGTCCGGTCGTCCAGTCGATGTCGCGCGAGATGATGTCCTCGGGGCGCGGCCAGTCGGGCGGATCGGGACGGCGCGCGTACACCTCGTTCATGAAGCCGAGCCACGCCGGCGCGGCAAGGCGTCCGCCCTGGGCGTCCGACATGATTTTCTGCGGACGGTCGAAGCCCATCCACACGCCGGCCACGAGGTCGGGCGTGAAGCCAATGAACCACACGTCGGAGTAGTCGTTGGTCGTGCCGGTCTTGCCGCCGGCCGGAATGTGGAAGCCGGACGCCCAGATGGATGCGGCGGTGCCGCGGCGCACCACATCCTTCATCATGTCGACCATGAGCCACGCTTCCTCGGGGGAGAGGACGACGTAGCGCTGCGGGTTCGCCTGGAAGATCACGTGTCCGCTCGCGTCTTCGACGCGCGTGATGCCGAACGGCGTGGCGCGGACGCCCAATGTGGCGAACGTCGTGTACGCCGAGATCATCTCGAGCGGGTACACGTCGGCCGACCCGATGTGGATGGACGGGTACGGGGGAATGGGCGTGGTGATGCCTAACTGGCGGGCCATGGCGATGACGTTCTGCTCGCCCAACTGGATGCCTAACCGAATGGTCGCCAGGTTGCGCGAGCGGTAGAGCGCTCGCCGCATCGGCATGATGCCCTCGAACTTGAGGTCGTAGTTCTGCGGCGTCCACTCCGTTCCGTTGGGCTGCGGGACGATGAGCGGCGAGTCGTCGAGCAGGTAGCTCGTGGGCAAGCCGTTGTGGATCGCGGTGGCATACACCACGGGCTTGAACGTGGAGCCCGGTTGCCTGAGCGCCTGCGTGGCGCGGTCGAACTTGGAGTCGTCGAAATCGCGGCCGCCCACGAGCGCGCGCACCGCACCCGTACGCGGGTCGACCGCGACGAACGCACCCTGGAGGTACGGCGAGTTCGCGGCGTCGCTCTGCCCCGACGCCGAGCGCGCGGTGTACTGCTCGAAGGTGATGTGTTTGAACGCGCCGTACTTCCCTGCCTCGATCGAGCGCAACTGCTTCTCGAGGTTGCGCTCGGCCGCGGACTGGAGGTCGACATCGAGCGTGGTGTACACCTTGAGGCCGTCGGTGTAGACCTTCTCGCCGAACTGGTCCTCGAGTTGGCGGCGGACCCACTCCACGAAATACGGCGCGAGCTCGCCGGATTCTTCCTTGCGCGCGAGACGCAGCGGGTAGGCGCGCCCCAGTTGGGCATCTTCGGCGGTCACGACGCCCGCGCGCCGCATGAGCTCGATGATCGTGTTGCGTCGTTGGATCGCGCGTTCGGGGAAGCGCCGCGGATTGTAGCGCTCGGGCGCCTTGGGCAAACCCGCGAGCGTCGCCGCTTCGGCAAGATTCAGGTCGCGCACCGATTTGCCGAAGTAGCGCTGCGACGCGGTCTCGACGCCGTACGCGCCGTTGCCCAGGTAGATCTGGTTGAGGTAGAGCTCGAGGATCTTGCTCTTGGGATAGAGCCGCTCGATTTCGCGCGCGACTTTGGCTTCCTTGATCTTGCGCGTGAGCGTTTTTTCGCGGCTGATCTTCTCGGTGAAGATGTTCCGCGCGAGCTGCATGGTGAGCGTCGAGAAGCCCTGCGCGTACGCGCCCGCTCCGACGTTGTGCGCTGCGGCTCCCGCTACGCGGATCCAGTCGATGCCGTGGTGTTGATAGAAGCGTTTGTCCTCGGTGATGACGAACGCTTCCTGCACGGTCTTCGGAATCTCGGCCAACGGCACGAGCGTGCGGCGCTCGAGTCCGAGCTCGGCGACGAAGCGTCCGTCATCAGCGTAGAGCTTGGACGTTTGGTGCGGCTGGAAGGCGTCGAGCTGACGCGGGTCGGGGCACGCGCTGCCGCGACACACGAGGGTCCACGACGCGTAGGCGAAGCCCGCCAGGAACGTCACCGCGAAGGTCGCGGCGAGCAGGAGCGGCCGCCTTACGCGCGACGGATTACGCCGTGCGGGTCGCCGGCCGGGCATCGGTGCTGCGGTGAGCCAGTGCGTCTGCGCTGCTCACACCAGAGTCAGAGAGAGACAATGCGAATGATGAGGGCGAGACCGGCAAGCTAACCGTCGCTCACGGAGCGGGCAACGCGATGTCTTGTTAGAACACGGTACGCGGCGTCAATCGAGCGGGTGTCTCCAACGGAGACCGGGATACCGTGCGAAACCGCGATCGGTCGTGAGCCATTCGCTGCCGCTCTCGATCGCGAGCGCCGCGAGATACGCATCGGGTACGTGGTTGCCTTTGGCGCCCGTGCGACGACACAGGTCCACGAAAATGTCCCAGTGACGTGGACCGGCATCGAGCGTGACGCACGACGGGCGCTCGCGCAGTCGGTTGACGAAGTCGATCGCCTTCGCGAGCGGCGTGGGGCTGGTGAACACGCGCGGGTGGGTAACGACGCGGAGAAACCCACTGAGCACGAGTGGTGCGAGCGCGAAGGCAGCCGCGCCGCTCGAGAGGTGCGTCAACCAGTCGAGATACTCGGCGTGCCGGTCGACGTCGCGGCGGTGGGCATAGACGAGCACGTTGACGTCGAGCAAGACCATCAGGTGTTGTCCATCACATCGCGGAGCGCGCTACTGTCGTCGAGGTCGACGCCGGGGCGCAGCCCGCCGCGGCCATAGGTCGGCAGC
>DASVAC010000092.1:0-7191 GCA_036376535.1 Gemmatimonadaceae bacterium
GTAGCCGACGTAGATGAACCACAGGAACAGCGTCGACGTGAGCCGCGCGTCCCAGGTCCACCACGTCCCCCAGATCGGCTTGCCCCACAACGAGCCCGTGATGAGCGTGATCGTCGTGAACACCACGCCCACTTCGGCCGAGCATTCCGCCAGGCGGTCGAGGCGCGCGTCCTTCATCCACAGGTAGATGATGCTCGCAACGGCCACGACGCCGAACGCCAGAAACGCCACCCATGCCGACGGCGGGTGCACGTAGTAGATCTTCTGCGCCGGCCCCTGCAGCGCATCCATGGGCGTGAAAAAGATCGCGCGGATGAAGGTCGCGATCACCGCGAGCACGGCCACCACGAACACCCAATCGAACGTCGGCCGAGCCGCGGCGCGTTCGACGGACGTCGCGGCGGTGCTGTGCATCGTGTCGCGCGTGGCGGTCCCGGTCATTCGCAGGTGTGAGTCGGCATGGTGCTGACTGCAAAGATGGCGTCCGGCTGCGTTGCGGCCAAGGTCAGTCCTCGAGCGTATAGGGGAACGCCACGGTACACGCCGCCACGAACACCAAATCGAAGGCGACGAGAATCTTGAGCCAGGCGACCGATTCCACCACGGGTCGCCCCGCGAGCAGTCGCGCCGTGGTCTGCGCCGCCGGGACGACGATGGGCACGAAGAACGGCAGCGAGAGCATGGGCAGGAGCAACTCGCCCAACCGCGTATTCACCGACATCGCCGCGAACAACGTGCCCACAGCGACCAGGCCGATCGCCGCCAGGACCATGAGCGCGGCGAGCGCGGCCACACCGGACCCTCCGCCTAACGGCATGTCGTAGAACAGCGCCACGGCCGGCACCGCGATCACCTCGATCGCGAGCACGAACACGAGGTTCGCGAGAGCCTTCCCCAGATAGATCGCATGCCGGGGCACCGGGGCGCCAAGCAGTCCGTCCAAGGCGCGGTCGGCGAGCTCGACGCCGAACGACCGGTGCAGGCCGAGCAGCCCCGAAAACGTGAAGATCACCCAGAGCACGCCCGGTGCGAGGTCGGACGCGGCCACCGCCGTCGGGTCCCACGCGAAAAAGAAGATCACGATCGCGAGCAGCGCGAACACCACGGCCGAGAAGAACGCGGTGCGCGTGCGGAACTCGATCGCCAGGTCCTTGCGCGCAATGAGCAACGCGGCGCCGAGCGTGTCAGGCATCGAGCGACACCAGCGCGCGATAGGTATCGGCGTACGCACGCGCATCGAGCGACGCGCGGGGCTCGTGGCGCGCGAACGTGCCGGCGGTCATGATCGCCGCGTGCGTGGCGAGCGCCAGGCCTTCTTCCAGGTTGTGCGTCACGAGCACGAGGGCCGCGCCGGACTCCCGCAGCGCGCCTAACGCAGTCGTGAGCGCCGCCGCGCCCGATGCGTCCAGTCCCGTGAACGGCTCGTCGAGCAACACCACACTCGGCGCGTGCACCATGGCGCGGGCGATGCTCACGCGCTGCTGCATGCCGCGGCTCAGCGAGCGCACCGGCGCGTCGGCGCGCGGCATCATCCGCATCGCATCCAGCGCGCGCGCCGCTGCACCGCACGGGTCCGGCACGCCGAACAACCGCGCCGCAAGCTCGACGTTCTCGCGCGCCGTGAGCGCCGCGTACAGCATGCTCGCGTGGGAGATGAAGCCGATCCGCTGCCGCGCGTCCGGACCGCCGGGCAGCGACACGCCGGACACCGATGCGCGTCCGCGGGTCGGCCGGAGCAGGCCGGCCAGCACCCGGAGGAGCGTGGTCTTGCCCGCTCCGTTAGGCCCGAACACCGCGAGGCACTCGCCGTGGTCGAGCGTGAACGACACGCCATCCACCGCCCGCCGCGCCCCGAACGCGCGCACCAGCGCCTCGACCTCCACCGCGTGGCGCGCGTCCCCGCCAACCGCGGATGTCGTCACGATGCGCCCGTCGCGGTGAGGGCCGCCCGCTCTCGCCCAAGCCGCGATCGAGTCGTGCCAATCATGACTCAACAGTAGCGCTTGGCCCCCGCGCGCGGAACGCGTTATGAAGGATGGTTTCGCTCTGGACGCCCGCCGGGGCGGCCGATAAGGTACCTCGGACTCCACCTCAACTCTGCTCGCGCCATGACCGACATCGACGTGCTGCTCCAGGAAACGCGCAAGTTCACGCCGGCGGCCGAGTTCTCACGCGCCGCCAACGTCCCCACACGCGATGTCTACGACCGCGCTGCCCGCGACCCCGAAGCCTTCTGGGCAGAAATGGCGCGCGACCTCGAGTGGTCCAAACCGTTCACGAAAGTGCTCGAGTGGAATCCGCCGTGGGCCAAGTGGTTCTTGGGCGGCAAGCTCAATGCGTCGGTCAATTGCCTCGATCGGCATCTGCGTGGGCCGCGTCGCAACAAGGCAGCGCTCATCTGGGAAGGCGAGCCGGGCGACACGCGCACGTACACGTATTGGGACCTGCACCGCGAAGTCTGCAAGTTCGGCAACGTGCTGCGCCGGTTGGGCGTGAAGCGCGGCGATCGGGTCGCAATCTATTTGCCCATGATTCCGGAAGCGGCGATCGCGATGCTCGCCTGCGCACGCATCGGGGCGCCGCACTCCGTGGTGTTCGGCGGTTTTTCCGCGGACTCGCTGCGCGATCGCATCAACGACGCGGACGCGAAAGTGCTCATCACCGCCGACGGCGGATATCGGCGCGGCCAGATCGTCCCGCTCAAGCGCAACGCGGACAAAGCGCTGGAGGACACGCCGTGCATCGAGCACGTGGTGGTGGTCCAACGGCGACCCGGCGGACAAGGTGACGAGTCGGCCGCAACCATGCACGCGAAGCGCGACCACTGGTGGCACGAGCTCATGCGCGATGTCGATGCCGATTGCGCGCCGGAGGAGATGGACGCCGAAGATGTGCTCTACATCCTCTACACGTCGGGCACCACGGGCAAACCCAAGGGCATCGTGCACACCACGGGCGGCTACCTCACGGGATGCGTCGCGACCACCAAGTGGGTGTTCGATCTCAAGGAAGACGACGTGTACTGGTGCACCGCCGACGTGGGCTGGGTGACAGGTCACTCGTACATCGTGTACGGACCGCTCGCGTGCGGCGCGACCTGCGTGATGTACGAGGGCGCGCCCGATTGGCCGGAAAAGGATCGTTTCTGGGACCTGTGCGAGAAGTACGGCGTCACGATTTTCTACACGGCGCCCACGGCCATCCGCGCGTTCATGAAGTGGGGCGAGCACCTGCCGGCCAAGCACGACCTGTCGCAGCTTCGTCTGTTAGGCTCGGTGGGCGAGCCGATCAACCCGGAAGCGTGGATCTGGTATCACGTCAACATCGGCCACGAGCGGTGTCCCATCGTGGATACGTGGTGGCAAACCGAGACGGGCGCGATCATGATCACGCCGCTGCCGGGTGTCACCTCCACCAAACCGGGCAGCGCCACGGTGCCCTTCCCCGGCGTGTCGGCCGACCTGCTCGATGCGCAGGGCAAGTCGATTCCGTTAGGCGGCGGCTTGTTGGCGCTCACGCGGCCGTGGCCCTCCATGCTGCGAACCATCTGGGGCGACCCGGACCGCTACGTGCAGACGTATTTCTCCAAGTGGGCAAACCGGCCCGATCTCTATTTCCCCGGCGACGGCGCCAAGCGCGACGAAGATGGCTACTTCTGGATCCTCGGCCGCGTCGATGACGTGCTCAACGTGGCCGGTCACCGCATCGGCACGATGGAAGTCGAGTCGGCACTCGTGTCGCATCCGGCGGTCGCCGAATCGGCCGTCGTTGGACGTCAACACGACTTGAAGGGCCAGGCGCTCGCCGCGTTCGTGACGCTGCGCGAAGGATTCAAGTCGTCGCCCCAGCTGCGCGACGAGCTGCGCGAGCACGTAGCCGACAAGATCGGCGCGCTCGCCAAGCCCGATGACATCCTGTTCAGCGCCGACCTCCCCAAGACGCGCTCGGGCAAGATCATGCGGCGCCTCCTCCGCGACATCGCCGAAGGCCGCGCGTTGGGCGACACCACGACTCTCGCCGATCCGGCCGTCGTGGCCAAGCTCAAGGATCAGTACGAGTCCCAGGAAGCCTAGCGCGGGTGGCGTTGGGCACTCGTCGCTCGTCACTCCGGAGACGCACTCTTCCGGAGTGACACAATGCGCGGCACCCTGGCATTCATCGGGACGACGATTGGCGGAGCCATTGGCTGGTGGATCGGCGCCAAGATCGGCATCGCTACGGCCATCATGGTGAGCGCGGTCGGCAGCGGCATCGGCCTGTACTATTCGCGACGCTTGGCGGATTCCGTCATTCCCTGACGCTGCTTCACTGGCGCCTGCGGGCAGCGCCGACCATCATGCATCGGACAGGCGATCCGCACCCACTCGGACGCCGCTCTCTCGCAGAGGAGCTCCGATGGCCCATGCCCGCATCGCGCGTCCCAACGAAGACGAGTATGCGCAGTATTTCCACCGATACATAGCGCGCGTTCCCGACGGCAACCTGATCGAGATGCTCAACGAACAGGGCGCCGAAACGCGCGCGATGCTGGGCCCGCTGACGGACACCGACGCGCGCTTCCGCTATGCGCCGGACAAGTGGAGCATCAAGGAAGTCCTCGGTCACATTACCGACACCGAGCGCATCATGGCGTACCGCGCTCTCAGCTTCGCGCGTGGAGAGCAGGCTGTGCTCCCGTCGTTCGACGAGAACGCCTACGTCAAAGCGTCTCGCTTCGACGAGCGCGCGTTGCACGCGCAGCTTGCGGAGCTGGCTCTGGTGCGCGCCGCCACCATCGCATTCTTCGACGGATTGAGCGAAGACGAGCTCATGCGCCGCGGCCGCACGCCGAGTGGCGAGTACACCGTGCGTGCCATGGCGTACATCATCGCGGGACACGAGCGGCATCATCAGCAGATTCTCAACGAGCGCTACCTCACCGCATTGCACGACGGCGCCGCTGCGGGCGCGCGCTGACAACGTCCACAGGAGGAAGCGATGGCCGGGCAGGGATCAGCGGGAAATGTTTTGGCGGCCGCAGCGAGCTTCTTCATCCCGGGCCTCGGCCAACTGCTCCAGGGACGGCTGGGCATGGCAATCCTGATGTTCGTGCTGGCAGCCGTGCTCTGGATTTTCCTGCTGGGGTGGGTGATCCACCTGTGGGCCATTCTGGATGCGGCCCTCTGGAAGCCGAAAGTGGTCTGAGACTGGCAGACCGGGTCGTATTCGGACTCTCTGCCGATGAGATTGCGGTATGAAGAAGAAGCAGCCAAACGACGCGCGTCCGCCCAAGCCTGAGACGGCGCCGCGCACGAATGAGTTCGATCCGGTCGACGAGTCGTCGTGGGAGAGCTTTCCGGCGAGCGATCCGCCGAGTTGGGCGCCACTCAAAGCGGGTCCCCCGGATTCAGAGTCCGAGTAGGCAGGTGGCACCCCGCGCGCGCGCGGTGTCGGACTCGTACGGCCGCATCTACGCCGTCGTGCGCCGGATCCCGCGCGGACGGGTTGCGACCTACGGCCAGGTGGCGATCCTCGCGGGGCTTCCGCGCCAGCCCCGGCTGGTGGGCTACGCGATGCACGCGCTGCCTAACGGGACCACGGTGCCCTGGCACCGCGTGATCAACGCGCAGGGCCGCGTGAGCCCGCGCACCGGAAACGGTGCGGGTGGCGTGACGCAGCGGATCTTGTTGGAGGCGGAGGGAGTGCGGTTCGACGCGGCCGGCCGCGTGTCGTTGGCGCGTCAGGGATGGAAGCCGCGGCGTGCGGGACGCGTCGTCACTGCCCGGGCCCGCTCACGCTCCGCCTAACGACGTGAGCGCGGGCCCGGATGCACGGCGGGGCGCCCCGGTGGAGCGCCCCGCGTGTGCCTTACTTGCGTGCCTTACTTGCCGACGCCGGCTTCTCGCAGTTGTGGGACTGACTGCGGCGGAATCGATACCATGTGGTCGCATTCGGTGCACAC
Source organism: Gemmatimonadaceae bacterium (assembly GCA_036376535.1). GTDB lineage: Bacteria > Gemmatimonadota > Gemmatimonadetes > Gemmatimonadales > Gemmatimonadaceae > JADGGM01. Next base: position 5,942 of record DASVAC010000092.1, read on the forward strand.
GTCGACCAGCACATCGGGCACGCACAAGCGCGAGCGCGCGAGGCGGACCGTGCGATACTCGAATCGCGTGCGCACGACTTTATGACAACGCTTGCATTCGTTTGCGGCGTAATCGCCGGGGTTCCAGGCGAGCTTCATACAGACCTCTTTATCTAGGCGTCGGCGCTCGCCTGTGCGAGCGCGTGGAATCTTCTCTCTGCGCCACTCCGTACGGAATATTGCAGCGAAGGTTTCGTGTGCGCGCGTTGCATCGCGATAGTGTTTTCTCTATGGTACAACACGCGAACACGGTGCTGCACAAACGTTGACATGGCTCGAGGTTGCAGTGACCGATCTGCGGTACCCAGTCGGCACGTTCACGGCTCCCACGAACACGTCGGACTCACAGCGCGCTGCGTTGATCGATGACGTCGCGCGTGCGCCGGCTGCCTTGCACGCCGCGGTGGCCGGGCTCACACCCGCCCAACTCGACACGCCGTACCGTCCCGGCGGCTGGACCGTTCGGCAAGTGGTTCACCACGTGCCGGACAGCCACATCAACGCCTATCTGCGCTTCAAGCAGGCACTGAGCGAGCCCACGCCCACGATCAAGCCGTACGATCAGGATGTGTGGGTTACGCTGCCCGACACGCCCGCAACTCCGGTGGACGTATCCCTGGCGCTACTCGACGCGCTCCATGCCCGTTGGGTCACGCTGCTTCGCGCGATGCGGCCATCGGACTTCGAGCGCGGGTACGAGCACCCCGAGTACAGACGCGTTGTGCCCTTGTCCGAGGCCTTGGCCTTGTACGCCTGGCACGGCCGGCATCACGTCGCGCACATTACATCTCTACGAGAGCGGAGCGGATGGTAGCGATGATTGCGTTAGGAGAGGCCATGCAGCAAGCGACACAATCGCCGACGCCCGACGCGGCCGCGCTTCGCGCGCAGATCAGAGAGCAAGTGCGCCAGCAGGTTCAGGCGGCACGGGAACAAGCGCGACAGGCTGTCCAACAGGCCGAGCAGGCGCAACACGGTGTGACGGCGCCGCCGGCGCCGGGCCCGATTCCCGGCGTGCCGGATTTTCCCGAAATACCGCAGTTCCCCGGCACGCAGCCGCCGTTCATTTTCGATACCGGCATGCGGATGACGGTCGAGCACATTGCGATCGGCTTCTTCGTGATGGTCGCGTCGCTCTTTTTCATCGTGCCCATCGCGCGCGCGTTCGCGCGCCGCATCGTGTCGAAGCCGGTGGTTGCTCCGTTAGACCA
>DASVAC010000093.1:0-63903 GCA_036376535.1 Gemmatimonadaceae bacterium
GTGGCTGTTCGGCATCGGGCCCGCGGATCCGGCGTCCTTCGTCGTGGTGGCGCTCGTGCTGGCGACGGTCGCGCTCGCGGCCAGCTACCTGCCGGCCCGCCTGGCCGCGCGCGTGAGTCCACTCATCGCCATGCGCGGCGACTGACTCGCCCCGGACATCTGCCCGCCGTCTACGTCATCCGGCCGACAGCCGTACGCTGCGGCCGTCTGACATCTATGCACTCGCCGCTGCCTGTCCCGGTGATCTGACGTAGCCCCCGGATCAACGCCGGTTTGCATGCTCCATCGCGTCACGCTCTTCCTGCCTAACGCGATGCGGGGACACGCTCATGCAACCGTTCATGATCCGATCGACGCCGTACCGGCTCCGTGCGATCGCCCTGATGGCACTCGTGGGTGCACTCACGGCGTCCACGATGTGGCTGAGCAATTCCACTCCGCGGATTGCCGTTCCCGACCACGTCGTGCACGGCGATCCCGCCACACTCCGTCCGCGCGAACCGCGTCGGCATCCGCTGAGCGAAGTCGTGGCCTGGACGGTCGAAGGCGGTGCGGGCGGCGATCACTACTCCGCGCTTGCCGAAATCACGCGCGCCAACGTCGAGTCGCTACGCGTGGCTTGGATCTACCGCACCGGCGACGTGTCCGATGGCGTCAAGGAAGGCAGCGGCCCATCGACGGCATTCGAGTCGACACCGCTCTTCGTCAACGGGCTGCTGTATCTGGCCACGCCATCGGCGCACGTGGTGGCGCTCGACCCCGAACGCGGCATCGAACGTTGGGCATTCGACGCGCATCTCGACCGTGCGTCGCTGGCGCGCGACGAGGTCACCGTGCGCGGCGTCGCGGCATGGATCGATCCGAGCCAAGCGCACGGCGCACGCTGCCGCACGCGCATCTTCCTCGGCACATTCGACGCCCGCTTGATCGCGCTCGACGGCGACACAGGTCGCCCCTGCGTCGATTTCGGTACCGCGGGCGCCGTCGATCTGCACGCCGGCGTGCGCGGGGGTGAGAAATACGCGCACGAATATCACGTCACGTCGCCACCGGTTGTCGTCGGCGACGTGGTGATCGTGGGTTCATCGATCTTCGACAACATCAGGATCGACGCGCCGAGCGGCGCCGTGCGCGCGTTTGACGTGCGTGATGGACGGTTGCGTTGGGCTTGGGAGCCGCTCGTGCCGTACCGCGACCATGCGGCCGTCCATCTGGACGGCAACGATGGCTTTCGCTCGGGTGCTGCCAACTCGTGGGGCCTCTTCACGGCCGACCCGGCACACGACCTCGTTTTCATTCCGACCGGCAGCGCGAGTCCGGACCACTTCGGCGGGTTGCGTCCCGGCGACGACCGCGATGCCAACTCGATCGTGGCGCTACGCGCGTCGACCGGACACGAGATCTGGGCGTTTCAGCTGGTCCACCACGACCTGTGGGACTACGACGTCGCGGCGCAGCCGGCACTCGCCACCCTGGTGCGGAATGGCGTCGCCATTCCCGCGGTGGTGGAGGCATCGAAGACCGGTATGGTCTTCGTCCTCGACCGCCTAACGGGAACGCCGCTGCTGCCCGTTGAGGAGCGGGCGGTGCCGGCGAGCGACGTCCCGGGCGAACTGGCATCGCCGACGCAGCCGTTCCCGACATTCCCGCCGCCGGTGACGCCCCAGGGCCTGCGCCCCAACGATGCGTGGGGCCTAACGCCCGTCGACCGGCGCGCGTGCGCAGAACGCATTCGCTCCCTCCGTTCCGAGGGCATCTTCACGCCGCCGAGCGTGCGCGGCTCGGTGGTCAATCCGGGCTTCCTGGGTGGCGTGAACTGGGGCGGCGTCGCGGTCGATTCGCTCCACGGACTCGTGGTGATGAACACCATCCGTGTCGCGACCGTCGTGACGCTTCTGCCGCTCGGGGCGCCAGATGCCCAACGCAGCAGCGGACAGGACGCCGACGTCGCACCGGACATCGGCGCGCCTTACGGAAGTCGCCGCGAGCTGCTACGGTCGCCGCTCGGTTTGCCCTGCAGTCCGCCGCCCTGGGGAACGCTCGTCGCGATCGACCCGAGTGCCGGACGCATTCGTTGGCAGGTGCCGATCGGCACCATGAGCGACTACGCGCACATCCCGGCGCCCGCCTCGTGGGGATCTCCGTCGCTTGGCGGGCCCCTCGTCACTGCTGGCGGCGTCGTCTTCATTGCCGCTGCAATGGACCACGACCTTCGCGCCTACGACGTAGAGACCGGGCGCGAGCTGTGGGCCGCGGCGCTCCCAGCGTCGGCGCAGGCATCGCCGATGACGTATCGGGCGCGCCCCGGCGGCCGACAATACGTCGTCATTGCCGCCGGCGGCCACCACCTGATGCGCACGCGCCTCGGCGATTACCTCGTCGCATTCGTGCTCCGATGATGCGTCTTCCACCACCGAAACGCATCGGCGACGCCGGCATCGTGCCTAACCGTCGGCTCCCAGTGCAGCTCGCGGCGCGCGCGCTCTGCCACGAACGGATTGTCCTTCGTGAGCATGTCGAGCGTGCCCCCGGTGTGGCGGGACACATCGCGGCGCCCCACAGCAAGGAGCGCCAGCTGGAGCGCGCGGAACAGGACGCGACCCGCTGCGATCGGAATCGGCGGCGCGAAGACACGCCGCTCGAGGCCGCGGGCTGCGAACCGGACGAGATTCGCGACCGTGAGCGGATAGTCGCACGTGAGGTTGTATGTCCGGCCCTCCGCCTGTCGGTTGGTGGCGGCCAATATCGCACCTTCGGCGACGTTGCGGGCGTGCACCAGAGGAAGCGTCGTCGTCCCGCCGCCGATCAACGGGAAGAAGCCGCGCGTCAACACGCGGGCGACGCGCGGAACAAATTGGCGGTCCCGGTCGCCATACATCGGCGGCGGCCTAACGATTGCCGCACGCACGACGCCTTCGGCGTGGGCTCGCATGACGAGGCGCTCGGCCTCCTGCTTCGACCGGCCGTACGCGTCGTGCGGCGGCAGATCGGGCAGCACTGCCGTCTCGTCGAGAGGCGCACGCTCGTAGCGCGAATCGCCGTAGACCGCCGTGCTGCTGACGTAGAGCAATCGCGCGCCGTGCGCGGCGCACGCATCGATGACGTGCTGGGTTCCGTCGACATTGGCGGCGCGGAACGTGTCCCAGTCGGCCTCCGGGCCGATCGCTGCCGCGGCATGGAACACGGCGTCGCATCCGGCTGCCCCGTCGCGCAACGCCTGCGCATCGGCGATGTCGCCCCGTACGAGCTGGGCGCCCAACGGACGCAACCACGCCGCACGCGTCTCGTCGCGCACCAAAGCGCGCACGCCGCAACCGGCGGCCGCCAGGCACTGCACGACGTACGACCCGAGCATCCCGCTCGCTCCGGTGACCAGAGCGCGTCGCAGCGGCAGCATGTCCACGCGGGGATGATGCCATGACATCGGGCCTGACGCGATACCGGCGGCCGATGGCGATGGTCGTCGCGCTTGTGCTCCTCGGCATGGCCGCCGTCGGGTATGTCCGTCACGTGAATTGGCATAGCACACTCGCCGTGATGCGGCATGCTTCCTTGGCTATCCTCGGTCTTGCGACGGCGTTCCACTTGGTGTCGCTCCTCTCCAAAGCGGGCGCCTGGTTCGTTTGCCTGCGCGCACTCGGAACAAGCACGTATCGCATGGTGGTGCGCGCGACGTTCGTCGGAGCGGCGCTCAACGGTCTCTTCATGGGCAGCGTCGGCGAGGCCGGCCGCGTGGTGATCATGACGCGCGCGACTGGGCTCCGCACGTATGCCGTGCTCACGACCGTCGCGCTCGAACGGCTGCTGAACACGGGCGGATTCGTTGCGGTGCTGTGCGTGGCGTTGGTCATCACGCCGTTGCGTTTCGCAGCCGCGCCTGCGGCACTCGTCGCGGCGGTACTCCTCGTGTCGGCCGTGTGGCTGGCACGGGCGCCCGGAGACCAACGGCGCTCCGCGTTGCCGTGTCGCGCCGGACGCGGTGCGCGTCGGTTTCGGCGGGTGTGGCACGTCTATGCCCGCCGCATCGCCAAGGTCGCACGCCGCGTCGTCACGCCGCGGCGCCTGGCGACGGCAGTGCCGCTCACGCTCCTGGATTGGACATGCCAGCTTGCGTCCTACCATCTCGTCGCGCGGGCGGCGCACTTGCCCCTGGGGATCACGGGGAGCCTCGTCGCGCTGTTGGCGGTGAACGTGGGCCTCGTCGCGCGCATGACGCCGGGTAACATCGGCGTCTTCGAGATCGCCTACGCCACTGCCGCCCACTCGTTAGGCGCTCCGATGGACGCAGCGCTGGGCGTGGGCATGCTCATCCACCTGGCGCAGGATCTTCCCACCATCGTCTTGGGCGTGGCAATTGGCCGGCCGCTGATGTTCGCGAGAGGCCGCGCCACTGCCGTTACGCCGGGCCGCCGGACAGCTGTGCGCTCCGCCATCCGCTCTCCGACTCCTGGAGGAACCATACCATGATCACCTTGCTCTTACTCGCTCTGGCGGCGGATTCAGCGTTCGCCCAACGCCGCATTCCTGTGACGCCGCGGGAGACGCTCACCGTGACGATCGCGCTGCCTGCCGCGGGGGAGTCGGCGTCCGCGCCGGCCGTGCGCCCCGTCATTCTCCTCCCCGGCATCATCGGCGGGTCATTCGGGTACCGGCAGGTCATGCCGCTGCTCGCTGCAGCCGGCTATCCGACCTACGCCATCGAGCCGTTAGGCGTCGGCACCTCGTCGCATCCGGCCGATGGCGACTACGCCCTGGATGCGCAGGCCGATCGCGTCGGCGCCGTGCTGGATTCCGTTGGAGTCGGGCAGGCCATCGTGGTCGGATCGAATTTTGGCGCGGCTGTCGCCCTTCGACTCGCCTACCGCCGGCCCGACTGTGTCGTTGCGGTGCTGCTCCTCGACGGCGGCCCAGTCGACCGCTCCTACACCGAAGGAGTGTCCGCGGCAATGAAGCTCGCGCCGCTTCTCCGCTTCTTCGGAGCGAACGGCATCGTGAAAAAAAAGGTGCGCAATGCGCTCGTGGACGCGTCGGCCGACCCGTCCTGGGTGACGCAAGAGGTCAGCGACGCGTACGCCCGTCCCATCGTCGCGGATGTCGGCGCGTCGATTCGAGTCATGCAAGCCATGCAACACGCGCACGTCGCCGAGCCGCTCCGTGACAACCTCTGGCGCATTTCGCAGCCCGTGCGCCTGCTGATCGGTGCGTCGAACCGACACGGCGGAATCGGCGCCGACGAGGTTGGGCTGCTCGCCTCACGCCTAACGGACTTCCGTGCGGACAGCATCGCCGGATCCGGCGCATACCTGCACGAGGAGCGCCCGGACGCCGTCGCGGCGGCCGTCCTCGATCTGGATGAGTCGTTGCGCGCGAGCGGTAAGGCAGCGCGGGTTGCGCAAACGCCGAGGTGAAGAGTGAGCACAACGCTCGGGGCTTTCCAACGGCCACAACCGGAGATTCCTATGATTCCCGCCCTCACGTCGCCCTATCGGGATTGGGGCTTCATCGCACTCGGATTCAGCGCCGGGGCGCTCATCGAAATCGGTCTTGCACTGCTGTCGGACCACGGGATCGGTGGCGCGGTGCTGGCGCGCTGGGCCTGCGCCGCTGCGGTCGGACCGCTGGTCGTGTGGAGCTTGCTGCTGGACGCCCGAATACCGCACCGCGTCGTGCTCGCCCTGGGCGCGCTGGCGCTCATCACCTACGTGAGCCTGCGCTTCCGTTAGGCGTTTGCCTCAGGACGGAGAAGCCGGCGTCTACCGGGCCGGCTTGGTCTTCCTGCGCGTGGCGAGCGACGAGCGCCGCCGCCGGTCGAGCAAGCTCCCCCGCCGCACCCACTCGCTGAGCTCTCCGCGATTCTTGAGCTTGAGGCGCTTGTACGCCTCGGAGAGTATGGTGCTCACGGTCCGATCGGAGATGCCCAGCATGCGTCCGATCTCCTTGTTGGTCTTGCCGGTGGCCGCGATGCGTGCCACCTCGATCATTCGTTCTGTGAGCACGCCGCGTTCGTCGCGCGCAGGGTGCGCGGCGCGGTGGCGGCGCGATCGCACGCCGAGCTCGTGCAACTGCTGCCTGGCCCCGGCGAGCTCCGTCGCCGCGCCCATCCTCTCGAACTGCGCGCAGGCGCGCTCGAGTGCGCGGACCGCCGCGTCGCGGTCGCCTAACTCGACGTGCCGCCGCGCGATCTCGCGCTGCAGGCGCGCGGCGTCAAAAACGAACGGCACCTGCTCCAAGGCGTCGCTGGCCGCAATCACGCGATCGAGCAACGCGGGCGTCGTGCCGCGAAGCATGCGCGCGACGGACTCGCCCACGTCTGCCCACACGAGACCGAGGCGGTGGCCGATGAGCTTCGACGCCTCGCGCAGCTCCCGGCTCAAGCTCTCCGCTTCGTCGAACTCCCGCTTCCAGAGGCGCGCTTCGATGAGCGCCGGCCACAATCGGTAGATCGCCCAGATCGCTTGTCCGGACTGTTCGGCCAGCGTCAGGCCGGCGCGGCTGATGCGAATCGCTTCGTCGAAGGCGCCCACGGCGTTGTGATACATCGCCAGTCCCATTTGCACCCGCAGCGCACTGTTCACGTCGAGCGCACCATCGGGTGAGTCGACGCCCGAAATGGCCGCCGCTTCATCGAGATAGCTCTTCGCCCGACCCAAATCGCCGCGCCCAACGTAAATCACGGCCGTCCAGACGAGCAGCCGCGCGAGAATCGTGTCGCTCCGAAGCGTCCGCGCGAGCGAAATGCTCTGCTCCGCGCGGCCGAGCGCGGCGCGCCAATCGCCTCGCCCGGCGAGATATTCGATGGCCACTTCGGACGTCGACAGTCTGAGTGCGGGCGACCGCAGCTCCTCGGCGATCCGTTCGGCGTCGCGAAGACGCGTTTCGAGCTCGGGGACGTTGCCCGTTAGGCCTGCAAGGACAGCGAGCGCCCAGTGCGCCGTCCACGCAATGTCCGGTTGTCCCGATCGCTGTGCGAGGTCCAGTGTGCGCGCCGCGTGATCGCGCGCCGCGGTCGCCGAGCACGTGACCACGGACGTCAGCAACAGCGCACGGTGCACGCGCGCCTGCAGCCCAATGTCGCCGGTGTCCTCCGCATCGGCGAGCGCCAAGAGCAAGGCGGCGCGCGCCTCAGCGGGTCGGCCCAACTCGACGAGACACGCACCAATTGCGATGCGCAGTTCGGCAATCAGGCCGCGCTTGCCCACCGTGATTGCAGCGCGCAGCCCGGCCTCGCTGTGCCGGAGTCCATCTGCCGGCTTCCCCTGCCAATAATAGGCGAGGCCACTGCGGCGCTCGATCCGCGCCACAAGCGCGAGATTGCCGGCGGCCACGGCATCAGCGCGAGCGCGCTCCCACAGCAAGCGTGCGGCGTCGTGATTACCGAGTCGCTGGTTCGCCAGGGCCAGCCCCGACACCACGTCGGTGATCTGCGCCGGCGGCTGCGGAGCGTTAGGCTCGGTCGAGGCGCCTCGGTCCCAATGCTCGAGCGCGGCACCGAGATACCGCGCTGCTTCGCGGTCGGCGTGCTTCGCAAGCGCCGATGCACCGGCTAGAGCCAGATAGCGCAATGCTTTGGGCGGCAGGTTGCCAATGCTCGCGTGCAGCGAATGGAACGCCAGCTCGTCCGCGTGCTCGGAAGCGTGCTTGCCCCACGTGCGCTCCAGCGCGTCCGCGACTTGCGCATGCAGGATGGAGCGCCGCCCGATCCCCAAGCCCTCGTACAACGTGTCACGCACCATGGGGTGTGTGAAGTCGTATTCGACACGTTCTCCGTACAGCTGCCCGGAGAGCACGTTGCGGCGGCACAGTTCATCCACTGCAGCGCGCAAGGAACCGGTGTCCATTCCCATCGCGGCACGCAACGTGTCAACCGTTAGGCGGGTCCCGATGACTGCTGCGCAGTCGGCCACCGTACGCGCGGTCGCGTCGAGGGACGCCACCCGCATTTCGAGTGCGTCGCGGATGCTCCGCGGAAGCGTCAATCCTTCCACGTCCCAACCCACCCACGTGCCGTCGCGATTCGTGAGACGACCGCTCGCGACCAGCGACTTGACTGTTTCCTCGAGGAAGAACGGATTGCCGCGCGTCCACCCGAACAACAGCGCCACCACATCCCTCGGCGCGGCACCCTCGCCGAACACGCGACCCAGGAGCTCCTCGACCTCGGCGCGCCCGAGCGGCGCCAGCTGCCGACTGGCCGCGACGCCCAGGTCGACTAACGAGCGCAACGTCGCGCTCAGTGAGTGTTGGGCCTCCGTTGCGGAATCGTTCACCGTGGCGATGATCGCGAGCCGCGCCTGCCGCACCTGGCGCACGACGAAGTGGAGGAGCTCGAGAGACGAGGGATCCGCCCAGTGCAGATTCTCCATCACGAGCAGGAGCGGCGTCCGTGCACTCAACCCGGTGAGCAGTTGCGCCACCGTCCACAGGACACGTCCCTTGAGCTCCGGTCCTCCGACCTGAGCATCGTCCGGCGTCTGTTGGCCGATCAGCGCCGGGAAGACCTGTGCGAGGTGGGACGTCGCGCCTCGCGAGAGCAGCGTGACGGTTGCCGTGTTGAGACCTCGCAGCACCGGTACCAGTGCATCCGCGAACAGTGCGTAAGGCACGCCTGTTTCGACCGGATACGCGCTCCCGCTGGCCACGGTCCAGCCGTCGTGCGCGGCGTGGCGCATTGCAACCTGCGCCAGGCGCGTCTTCCCGATGCCCGATTCGCCACGCAGCAGCAGCGCGTTGCATGAACCTGCGGCCGCTTCGTCGAGCGCGCGCTGAACGAGCTCCAGTTCGGCCGCTCGACCAACGAGCGGCCACGCGGATGGCAGGTGATCGAGCGAGGGCAATGTCAGCCTCGAACAATGGCGACGCGCCGGTGCGCCGACGGCCCAAGAGCCAGATACATGTGCCCGCTGGGCCAGCCAGTCAAGCCCGCTACGCCATCGGCAGCGCCGAACTACGTCACTCGACGTATCGACTCCCCGTTCGGCCGACACGATCTTCGACGCAGTACTCGCCCAACAGCACACACGAGGATGCTGCCATGCGCACTGGACTCGTCGTTTACCGACCGCTTTTGCCAGCGCTGGTCGTCACGTCGCTCGCCGCCTGCATCTTCGGCGGCGTGCGAGTGGCGCCTGTCGCTCACACCAATAGCACAACCGTACTCAGCGCCGTGAAAGTTCATTTGCTGGACGGCGAAACGGCGGTGTTTTCGAACGGCGTTCGCATCAGTGCGGACACCGTACACGGCGACGGGCGGCTGTTCGGCATCACCGACTCGACGGCTTCTCTCGGCCGCGACGTGCACGCCATTCCCCTCGACAACGTGGCGGCCATGGAGAGCTTCGCCAACTATACCAAGGGCGCGGAAACGGCGGTGATGACGACGCTCGCCGTATCGGGCGCCGTGCTGGGCACGGCCGCGCTGTTCAAGGCGATCTTCGGCTCCTGCCCAACGATCTACTCCGACAGCGCCGGTGTGCCGGCGCTCGAAGCCGAAGGTTTTTCCTACAGCATCTCGCCGCTCCTCGAGCGACGCGACCTCCACCGACTTCGTGCGCAGCCGAGCGCCAACGGTACCCTGTCGCTCGACGTGCGCAACGAAGCGCTGGAAACGCATTACATCAACCAGCTCGAACTGCTTGGCGTCACACACGCGCCGGACGAATTCGTGTTGCCCGACGCTGACGAGCGCCCGCTCGCGGCGCGCAGGATCAGTCCAGTCGCGCGAGCCATCGACCGTGCGGGAAACGATGTGACGAAAGAGTTGGCCGGCGACGATTCGCTCGTGTTCCGATCCGATTCGCGCACGATTGCCCGTGTCGACTCGGGCGACCTCAATGACTGGATCGACCTCGCGATTCCAGTCCCACGCGGCGCCGACAGCATCGCGCTGCTGTTTCACCTTCGCAACAGCCTGCTCAACACGGTGCTGTTATACGATGCGATGCTGCGCCCGCAGGGTGCAGGCGCCGTGGACTTCGAGGGACGCAGCCTCAACACGATCTCCGACATGGTGACGCTGGGGCGCTGGTACGCTTCCCGGATGGGTCTGCACGTGTCCGTTAGGCACGGCCGCACGTGGGATGAGGCGGCATATGTTCCGGATGCCGGGCCGATCGCCTGGCGCGATGTCGCCGCCGTTCTGCCGGCGAACACGGGCGACACGCTGCATGTGCGCCTGTCGTTCCTGGCAGATGAATGGCGCATCGGAAAGGTCGCGGCGGCCGCCGAATTCCGGCGCCCTGTCGCCCAACGCTTTGCGCCGTCAGCGGTCGTGGATGCGAATGGCGCCCCGGATGAAGACGCGCGTCGCAGTGTGAGCGAGCCGGATGGGCGCTATCTCGAGACCATGCCTGGCCAGCACTTCACGGTGCGGTTCGAGACCGGCAGCGTCCCGAGCGACTCGCTGCGCACCTTCCTCGTGGCGACGGAGGGCTACTACACCGAATGGATTCGCGGCGGTTGGGTTAGGCAGGCGGCGGGAGCGGCACCCCATTCGTTCACCGCGTCCGACTCGACGCTCGCCGAGACCGTGCGGCACTGGGCCGCCGTCGCCCCGGCGTTCGAACGACAATTCGCCCGCACCAAGATTCCGATGAGGCGCTTACCATGAAACGCATCGCAATCACAATCCTGAGTCTCATCTCACTCGGCTGCACCATCGGACAGCGGGTGGGCAGCCTCTCGGTGGCGCACCAACCGGGAGGTGCCCGCGCCACGATCGTCGAGCGAACCGGCACGATGTCCGACGTCGAGCTGTTGGCAGTCGACGACACGGGGATGGTCGTGCTGTGGTCGCAGAGCGTCGGCTACCTGGCTTTCGCGAACACGTCGAAGTTCTCGTCGGATGCGATTACCGTGACCTTCGTCAACGGAGGTGCGCCGCCGCACGACGAGTGGATGCGTCTTCGACTGATGAGCCGCTTTCCGCAAGGGCTGACCCCGGATCTCCAGACGCGACTGCTCGCGGCGTTTCACCAGCGTGCGCTCGTGGTGCTCGCGCAATGAAGTGGATGGCCGTGGCGATGGCGGCCGCGTGCGCGATGCCAGGCCACGCGCAGACGGCGACCCGGCTGCAGCGAGGCGATACCCTCGCCACGCTCGGCGCGTCGACAGTGCCTAACGATACGACGACGGCGGGATTCCTGGCGCGCGTCCGCGCGGCAACCGCCCGCTACCGCGACCGCGGGCAGGCGACGCTCGACGGCTATCGCCCCATCGGCGGTGACTTCCCCGGCATGGGCGAACATTGGGTCAACCTCGGAACGCTCTTCGCCAATCGGTTCACGCCGGAACAACCGCCGATTCTCGAATACGCGACGATCGACGGTCGACCGACACTGGTTGGCGTCGCGTACGCGGTACCGCTTCTGGCCGGAGAGATGCCGCCCGCGTTCCCGGCCAACACCGCCTGGCACGAGCACACGGGCACCGTCGAATCCGAATCCGATCTGCTCAGCCAGGCGATGTCTTCGCACGGATCGATGCACGGCGCCCGGCTCGCCATGCTCCACGTCTGGGCATGGCTGCCTAACCCGGCAGGCGCGTATCGATCCGACAATTGGGCGCTCCCCTTCGTCCGTGCCGGCCTCGTGCCGCCCGCGGCGGATCCAGGTGCGATCGCCGGGCGAGCGCTCGCGCTCGTGTCGGGAGGAGATACGTTCTACGAGAACGTGTTCCTGGACGTCGCGAATTCCTCGTCCTCCGACAACATCGCGATTCACCAGGCGCTGATCGGCGCACGCACGGCCGCCGCCAGGTGGGTGGACCGCAACCGCGATCGTGTTGTGACGCCGGAGGCGCTCGACCAGTTGCGCTGCCTGTGGACTGACATGTGGAACGACCTCGACTCATCGCTGAGTACCAGCGCGCGCGTCCGGCTGCGCGCGCTCCGGGATCGCTGAGGTGGGAGCTCCCGCAGGTCGATCTCCGTCGACGACGAGTGGCGCGAGCGCCGTGACGAACTCCGAGTGCGCGGCCTCGATCGTCGCGAGATTCTGTTTACTGCGCCTTCGATGACGCACGCCGAACAGCACCGCCGGCACACCGACCGGAGCGAGCACGATGGTAAAACAAACGAGCGTCCCCGCGATGATGATCAGCAGGCACACCGTGCGATGCCGCTGGAATGGCGCCGCCAGCTCCTCCCGGGCGGCATAGAGCACGTCCGGATCGGTCGAACCAGTTGCCTTGAGCCTCCGCGTGACGGCTTGGGTACTCGTATCGGCCGGGCCGTATGGCCGCTGGACCATGCGGGCCTCCGGGATTTGCGTGGTTCGCCCGGGGTCGCTACGCTAGAGGGCCGCGTGATGGCACCCGGATGCGGTCGCGTGGCATTCCTGATCCGCGGGTCGGCTCCAAATCGCTTTGCGCGAAGGTGTGGAGAATACCGTCATGCCGCGTGGTGTCACCCGCAGCCCCGTCGCCCACGGACTCGAGCACGCGGACCTCGGCGGTCTCCTCGAGGAGCGCCGCGCGCTCGACGACCTCTTCAGTGCGACATACGAAGAGTTGCGCCGCCTCGCGTCGGCAGTGCGCCGCGACGATCCTAACGCGACGCTGACACCCACGACGCTCGTCAACGAAGCCTGGCTCAAGCTCGCGCAGTCGCCGCAGCTTGCATCCGTCCCGTTACTGCACTTCAAGCGCATCGCCGCGCGCGCGATGCGCCAGGTGCTCATCGAAGCGGCGCGTCGCCGGAAAGCGCACAAGCGCGGCGGCACCGCCGCGATCGTCACGTTCGATGATGCGCTCGCCGTGGCCGCGAACGGTGCCGCCGCCGCGGATGACCTCATCGCGCTCGACGAAGCGCTCGACGAGCTCGCGCGCATCCATCCGCGGCAGGCGATGATGGTGGAGTGCCGGTTTTTCGGCGGCCTCGACATCGCCGAGACCGGCGCGCTGCTCGGCGTCTCGGAGGCGACGATCCTCCGCGACTGGCGGGCCGCGCGCGCCTGGCTGGCCCGCGAGCTGCGGCGCCCGCGCTGACGCTGCCTAACGGAGACTCCGATGGACGCCGAGCGTTGGGCGCGCATCCAGGAGGTGTTCCACCGTGCCGTCGAGCTGCCGCCGGCCGACCGGGACGCGTTCCTCGACGCCGAGTGCGGCGCCGACGCCGCCCTCCGCGAGGAGGTCTCGGCGCTCCTCGATGAGGACGCGCGCGGCGAGTCACTCCTCGACCGCGACGTGGCGCACGTGGCGCACGACGTGTTGGGCCGCGGCGCGTCGCACGCGCTCCCCGACCGGTTCGGCCCGTACCGCATCACCCGCCTGTTAGGCGAAGGCGGCATGGGCGTCGTCTATCTCGCCCGCCGCGACGACCTGGGCAGCGACGCCGCCATCAAGATTCTGCGCGACGCGTGGCTGTCCCCCGCGCGGCGCGACCGCTTCGCGAGCGAACAGCGCACGCTCGCCCAACTCAACCACCCGCTCATCGCGCGGCTGTACGACGCGGACACGCTCCCCGACGGCACGCCGTGGTTCGTGATGGAGTACGTCGATGGCGTGCCGCTCACGGACTACTGCAAAGACCACGCGTCGTCCATGCCGGAGCGCCTGCGGTTGTTCCGCAGCGTGTGTGAGGCGGTGCAGCACGCGCACGGCCATGCGATCATCCACCGCGACCTCAAGCCGTCGAACATCTTCGTGATGGAGGACGGCACGGTGAAGCTGCTCGACTTCGGCATCGCCAAGCAGCTCGATGACGGGGCGGCCGATGCCGACCACACGCGCACGGGCCTCCGCTTGATGACGCCGGCCTACGCGGCGCCGGAGCAGATTCGCGCCGGCCGCATCGGCATCCACACCGACATCTACTCGCTCGGTGTCGTCCTCTACGAGCTCCTCACGGGCCGCCTCCCGTTCGACGTCGCGCACCGCACGCCGGCCGAGGTCGAGACACTGATCGCCGAGCACGATCCGGTGAAACCGTCGGCCGTGGCACGCCGCCGCCTCGAGCACGAGGGCGCGGAGGCGCGGCTGCCCGCCGCGAGCACGGGCCAGTGGGACGACCTCGACGTGCTCTGCCTAACGGCAATGCACAAGGAGCCGGCGCGCCGCTACGCCACCGTCGACGCGCTCATCCGCGACATCGACCGCTACCTGGCCGGCGAACCGCTCGAGGCGCGCCGCGACAGCGTCCGCTACCGCACCGGCAAGTTCCTGCGGCGCAACTGGCGCCCGGTCTCGATCGCGGCTGCCGTGTTCGTCATCATCGTCGGACTGGTCGTGTTTTACACCGTCCGCCTCACCAACGCCCGCAACGTTGCGTTAGGCGAAGCGACCCGCGCCCAACGCATCCAGGGCTTCATGGTCAGCCTCTTCCAGGGCGACGAGGGCGACGTCGCGCCGTCCGAGAGCCTGAAAGTCGTGACCCTGGTCGACCGCGGCCTCAAACAAGCGCGCGCGCTCGACGGCGTGCCGGAATCCCAAGCCGAGCTCTACGAAACGCTCGGCAGCATCTACCAGGAGCTCGGCAACTACGATCGGGCCGACTCGCTGCTCCGCACCTCGCTCGCCGAGCGACGCGCCCTCTTTCGCGGCGATCACCCCGAGATCGCGAACAGCCTCGTTGCGTTAGGCCTGCTCTTCGACGCCCAGGCCCGGTACGACTCCGCTGAGTCCCTGATCCGCCAGGCCCTCGCCATGCAGCAGCGCGTGCTTCCGCGCGGGGATCCGCTCATCGCCAAGACCACGTCCGCGTTGGGCAGAGTGTTCGAGGACCAGGGCCGATACGCCGATGCGATCGCGACCCTCGACCAGGCGGTGCAGCTGTTGACCACGCCCCGATCGCAGCCGTCCGATCTCGCCGCGGCGATCACCGAGCTCGCCAACTCGCACTTCTATGCGGGCCACTATGCGGTTTCCGACTCGCTCAACCAGCGCGCGCTCGAAATGGACCGGGCGTTGTACGGCCCGCGCCATCCGAATGTCGCCGATGACCTGATCAACCTCGGCGCCATCCAGTACGAGTACGGACACTACTTCGCGGCCGAGCGCTACTATCGCGAAGCACTCGCCATCATCCGCGCGTGGTACGGCGAGAATAATCCGGAAACCGCGTCCGCGCTCACGATGCTGGGCCGCACGCTGATCGATGAGAAGAAGTACGACGAAGCCGCGCAGCTACTCGCCGAGGCGCTCGATGTGCAGCAGCGCGCGTACGGTCCGGTGCACCCGCGCGTCGCGTCGGCGCTGAACGAGCTCGGGAAAGTCGCGCAGCAACGCGGACGGTTGGACGAGGCCGCTCGCGATTTCCAGCGGATGGCCGACATCTATCGGCAGATCTATCACGACAAGCACTACCTCATCGGGATCGCGCTCTCGAATCTCGCCAGCGTGTACACGGCGAAAAAGCAGTACGCCGTCGCCGACTCGCTGTTCCGAGACGTCCTGCGCCGCTACGCCGAGGTCCTGGCGCCCAACCATCAATTGGTGGGCATCGCTCACGTCCGCCTCGGCCACACACTCGAGCTCGAGCGCCGGTTCGCGGATGCGGAGAAGGAGCTCACGACCGGCTACAGCATCTTGAAGTCGCAGACCAACCCTCCGACGACGTGGCTCGGCATGGCCCAGACCGACCTGGTTGCCGTGTACGACTCCCTCAAGCAGCCCGAGAAGGCGATCCCGTTCCGCGCCGAATTGGCCCAGGCGAAACGGAGCGCGGATTCGACACCGCGCCGCTGAGCACACCATCGGCGATCGGGACTTGGCGAGCCCGCACAATACTCCCGCCGCCGGGGATTCTCATTAGCTTAGGTGTGTTCCCCGTCGGTCGCGCACTCTCGAGGCGAGCAATGCCCTACGTTATTACCGAGACCTGCATTGGCGTAAAGGACAAGGCATGCGTGGATGTGTGTCCGGTGGACTGCATCTACGAAGGCCCGGATCAGTTGTTCATCCATCCCGACGAATGCATCGATTGCGGCGCGTGCGAGCCGGAGTGTCCGGTCACCGCGATCTTCCCGGAAGAAGACGTGCCCGCGAATCAGAAACAGTTCGTGCAGATCAACCGGGACGTGTTCAAGAGCGACTCTCCGCCCACGCGCCCGACCCGCTGACGCCCGCCGGGCGCCGGCCCAGAGGGACGTCACGTTAGGCGTGGCGTCCCTCGTCCGTTTCGCCTAACGATTGGCGCGCGTCCGCCGCGATTCGCGCCCCGCGACCGCCCACGCGATCGGACCGATGATCGGCAGGATCACGGCCACGACCGTCCACACGATCTTCGCGCTGCGCGAATGCCCGCTCGCGTGCCAGATCGACACCAGCGCGAGCACGAGCAGCACGACGGCGACCACCGCGATCCAGGCGAGACGCGTCATGTCCCATCCGAGAATCGGCATCCGCCAGTTGGAGTCCGCCGCGGCGATCGCCATCAAGGCGCGTGCGCCGCATGGCAGACGCTCGCCGCCCACTCGCTCACGAGCGCGTTGAACGCGGCTGGCCGCTCGAGATTGCTGAGGTGGCCCGCGCCGCGGATCACCTCGAGGCGGCTGCCGGGAACGAGCGCCTGCATTCGTTCCGACTCGCCGCGCGGCGCAATCGTGTCTTCGTCACCTACCACGAACATCGTCGGAACAGTGATTGTGGCGAGTGTGTCGGTCGAGTCGGGTCGGGCCATAGCCGCCGTGAGCGCTCCGATCACCCCTGCTTCGCTCATGCGACGCGCCATGGCAATCACCGTCGACTCGAGCTCCGGATGGCGCGCGCGCGTCGTCGCGCCCACCTGATTGGCCACGAGCGACTCGGATACGGCAGACACACCCTCTGTTTGCACGCGCGCGATCCACTCGCGGCGCCGCGCGCGAACGGCATCGCTGTCCGCTCCGCCGCGTGTGTCGACGAACACGAAACCGCTCACGCGGTCCGCGTGTCGCCGCCACATTGCGAGCGAGACATATCCACCCATCGAGATTCCGGCGATCACCGAGCGGCGGACACCGATTGCGTCGAGGAGCGCCGTCAGGTCATCCGCGTACTGATCCATGGAGTAGGGCGGGGCACTGCTGCTTTCGCCGAAGCCGCGTAGGTCGACCGCGACGCATTGATACGCTGCCGACAACGCGTGCATCTGTGTCGCCCAGAGCGTGCGGTCATGTGGAAATCCGTGCACGAGCAACAACGTCGGATTCTGCGACGCGCCCGCGACGTCGTACGCAAGGTCCACATTGGCGAGGCGGCATCTCATGCAACCGGCCCTCCGCTCATGGCCGCGGCGTCGTCTGCACCGACTGCTCGCTCACGCATCGCGCGTCGAACGTCAGCCAGTACACGGTTGCCGCGTCCGTCGTTTGTGCAAGCTCCACCGCGGCCGCGAACGCTTTCGCGCCGTAGGTCGCGTCGAGCAGCACTCCGGTCGCACGTTCGAATTCCCGGCGCACCTCTTGTGCCGCGCCCAACGGCCGCCCGTACGCGCCGCCATAAAACCGGTGCACCACGCGAAGACCGCGACGCGTCACACGCGGAAGGCGGCGACCGGTGGTCCGCTCGATGAGGCGGGCACAACGGTGCGCCAGACGTCGCACGCGCCATGCGTTCGCCATGATGCGCGGCACCACACGGACGCCCACCACCTGCGTATCCAGGGCGGCGATCGCGAAACCCAACGCGAGGCCGCCCGCGGTCCCGCCTGTGCCTAACGGAAGGACGACGTGCGCCGGCGGCGGCAGTTCTCCCCGCGCCACCTGCGCCGCGAGCTCGAGCCCCGCGTTCACCGCGCCCAACATGCCGAGCGGAGACGCGCCGCCGGGCGGGACCCACCGTGTTGCCGGCGTCGCACGCGTGCGCCGCGCCGCGAACCATCCCGTCGCCACCGCGCGTACCGGACCGCGCGCGCGATGCACCTCGTCGGCCAACTCGCGCGCACGACGCTCCACCTGGCGCGCGGTCTCGTTCATCTCGTGCGGCCAACGCATCGCGAGCGCGCGCGCACCCACGCGCTGCGCGAGCACCACGGTTGCCAGCACGTGCGTCGATCCCTCGCCGCCGAGTGCCAACACGGTATCGCCGGGCTTCACGGGCGCGAGCAGAAACTCCAGCGCGCGCAGCTTGTTGCCCGCGGCGCACGGCGACGCCGCACCAGAGAGGCCTCTCGCGTTCAAATCGTCGCGCTTCACCCACAAGGCCCCGTGTACACCAGCGATCTCCACGCGCTCGACCGGCGTCGGAAACGTGCCGAACGCAACGCGGCCGAGTTGCGCGAGCGATGGATAGCGCACGAACAGCTCGGGCGCGTCTCGCGCATCGCAATCGCGCGACGACCCCGATGCATCGTCCGCGCATGGCGCACCGCCTGTGCCATGGGTATCGTTGCGTCGGGAGGAATCCAGCATGAAATATCCGGTAGACTATTTGCGGTACGCCGCCCGCGAAGTCCGGAAGGTGGAGACGCGCATGCGCGTCGGCGAGGACGCGCCGCTATCGAAAGACGAGGTGGCCGATCTGCTCAAGACCATCTGGAAAGCGCTGGACGAAGTCGGAGACGCCATCGAGGGATTGCAGCGCTCGCGGGACTACTGATCGACGGCGCGCCGCGGAGCGCGGCACGCTGTTCGCCTAACCGCTGGCCTCGAGCTGCGCTTCCGTCAGCGGCCCCTCGCGCTCGACGTACAGAATGCGCAGCGGCACCATGATCGCGGCGAGCAGCGGCACCGCCACCATGAGCCCGAGAAATCCGAACAGCATCGCCATCACCGCCTGGGCGAGAATCGTGAGCACCGGCGGGAGGTCGATGCCGCCCTTCATGAGCATCGGGATGAGGATCTGCCCCTCGGTTTGCTGAATCGCGATGTACGCGATCGTCACCGAGAGCGCCTTTTCGGGCGAGTCGAGGAATCCCATCGCGATCGCGGGAATCGCGCTCAGCAGCGGGCCGATGGTCGGCACGAATTCGAGGAGCCCGGCCAACAGGCCTAACGCAAACGGCGCCTTCACCTTTAGGATCAGCAGCATGATCGTGCTCACCACGCCGATCACCACCATGGCGATGAGCTGCGTCACGAGCCATTTGCGGAGCTTGACCGCCATCTGGCTGAGGATGCGCGAGGCGACGCCCCGCGATTCGGGCGGCACCATCACGAGGAACCCTCGTCGGTACAATCCGGGATCGACGGCCACGTAGATGGCGAGGAACAATATCACCACCAGTCCCGCGAGCGCGGCCAGCGTCGACGTGAGGAACGGAAAGAGATACCGCGTCGCACTCTGCAGCTGCCGGCCCAACCCTTCGACGAACGGATTCGGCACGCCGGGGCCGACGGTGTCGGGCCGCGCCCCCTCCGCCGCGCCGCGCCCGACGGGCGCCAGCTGGCCGCCTAACGGACCGTGCGGCGGCACCGCGGCCGCGGTGTCGGTGGGAGCGCCCGGGCCCATCACGGCGCGCATCAACCCGCCGCGCTGGTGCAGCCAGCCTTCGACGCGCGCCTGGGCCTCCGGCAGCCGCGTCTTGAGCACCGCCAGTTGATCGCTCACGGTCGGCGCGATCAACGCGCCGGCGCCGTACAGCAACGCAAAGAACGCGACCACGATGGTCGCCGCCCCAATCGCCCGCGGCACGCGGAGCCGCGCCAACCGATCGACGCCCGCCGCAATCGCGAGCCCGAACAACACGCCAAGGAACGCGACGAGCACCAGCGCGTTCGCAAACCACAACAACCGCAGCACGAAGTACAACCCGAACACGATCGCTGCCACGCGCAGCACATCCCGCGATTGCCAGGCATTCCCGCGCCGCGGGAATCTGCGTGATACCGCGTCGGACATGGATACCGTCGCAGAAAGAGGTGTGGACTCGCTACGAGTGGACTCCAAGGTAGCAGTCCGCTTCCTTTCGCGCGTCCCGGGCGAGAGAATTCACGAACACCCGGCGTCGCCGCCCACCGCCTTCCCGGGGCCGCCACGCGGGCCAGCCACACGAGGTACGCTCCGAGTGCCGTCGCATCCTTCCCCACCGTCGAAGTCTCGATCGGCCACGCCAGGTACCCCGTCCACCACGCGCTACATCGACACTCCCGCCGAGGCGGATCGGTTTCTCGGCTCCCTCGGCACCCCCGACAGGGTGGCCGTCGATACCGAGGGCGCCAGTTTCCACCGTTTCGTCGACCGAATCTATCTCCTGCAGATCAGTACGGCGTCGGCGCACGCCATCCTCGATCCGCTCGCCATCGGGAAGCCGCCCCGCCTGGGCGACTTGTTGGAGAGCACGCAGTCCGAAACCGTGTTTCACGATGCGGACTATGACCTCCGTCTGCTCTTCCAGGACTACGGCTGGCACGCGCGCCATCTCTTCGATACCCGCGTCGCCGCCCAGCTGCTCGGCATCCGCGCGTTCGGGCTCGCTGCACTGCTCGAGCGGTACCTGGGCGTGAAGCTGGACAAGAAACACCAGCGCGCCGACTGGTCGATGCGCCCGCTTCCGCAGGACATGCTCGACTACGCCACGCAGGACACGATGTACCTGCTGCCGCTCAGGGATAAGCTGGCCGAAGACCTGGAGCGGGCCGGCCGGTGGGAGTGGGCGCGCGAAGAGTTCGAGCGACTGGAGGGCACGCGCTGGGATCACGATGGTTCGATCGACGCCTACCAGCGCATCAAGGGCGCTCGCGATCTCACGCGGCGCGAGCTGGCGATCCTCCGCGAGCTGGTCGCGTGGCGCGACGGCGTGGCGCGCGAGATGGACCGCGCCACGTTCCGCGTCGCGGGCAACGAGACGCTGCTCGAGCTCGCGCGCATCGCGCCGCGTTCGGTGGACGCCTTGCGCGAGATCCGCGGTATGCCGCGCGGCGTGATCGAACGCCGTGGCGCGAGCGTCCTCGACGCGATCGCCCGCGGGCTTGCCGTGCCGGACGACCAGCTTCCGCGATTCCCGCGCGCAGCGCGATGGGATCGCGATCCGGATTTCGACACCCGCGTCAACCGCTTGCGCAGCATCCGCGAAACGGTCGCCCAACGACTCGATCTCGATCCGGGTTTTCTGATCTCGCGCGAGCGCCTCGAGACGATCGCGCGCAAGCGTCCCACGTCGTTGGACGAGCTGGCGCAGGCGGATGACCTCCGCCGCTGGCAGATCGACGTGATGGGGAACGACTTGCTCGCCGCCCTCGCGGCGGGCTGACCGCCTAACGGTTAGGCGAGCGCGGGCGTCTCAGAAGCCCAGGTAGGCTTTGATCCGCGGCTCCATCCGGTCGGGGCTCCACATCGGCTCCCACACCAGATTCACGAGCACGTCGTCCACGCCCGGCAGGGCACGGACCTGCTCTTCGGCCATGGTCAGGATCTCGGGGCCCGAGGGGCATCCCGGCGACGTGAGCGTGACGGCCACGGTCACTGTGCCGCCATCAACGGTGACGCCGTACACGAGACCGAGATCGACGATGTTCAGGTTGAGCTCGGGGTCCTTCACGCGCCGCAGCGCCGCCTTGACCACGTCCTCGGTCAACGCAGCCGCGGGTCCCGCCGCCGAGGGCGCGGGGGCGGGGGCGGGGGCGGGGGCGGGACCCGCGGCAGGAGTAATGCTCGATTCTGGTAGGTGCGCGTCGTTGCTCATGTGGGCTCCGGCAAACATCATCTGCAACTTCACCGGCGCCCCAGAGAGGGGCAAGGCTACTTCTTGTGCGTCGTGTGGCTCTTCTTGGTCGTGACGACGGTCTTCTTGCCGTGTGACGTCGCCGCCTGGCGCTTGGCGATGCGCACGGTCGACTTGGTTCCGTGGTGACGCACTCGGCGATGGTGGCGACGCTCGACGTGGTTCCACCCGCTCGCTTTGTCGGCGCGGAACGACACGGGCATCGCGATCAACTGATCGGGGTCGTCCGTCACCGCGACCGAGGCCGCATCGGAGAGGTCGGCGCGAATGTCGGAGATCACCTTCTCGGGTCGGCGCGCGCGCGGTTCGTGCACGCGGTTCGTGAGCAGGATGACGAACATGTCGCGATCGGGATCGATCCACAGCGACGTGCCCGTGTATCCGACGTGGCCGAACGCGTCGTCGCTCAGGAAGCGGCCCGAGCCCCACTGGCCGTCGGCCATCGCCCACCCGAGCGCGCGGCTGCCGGCGGCGCGGTGCGTGAACAGCTTGATCGTGGAGTCGCTGACGATGCGCGTGCCGTTGAACTCGCCGCCGTTCAGAATCATTTGCGCGAAGATCGACAGGTCGGCGGCGGTGCTGAACAGTCCCGCGTGGCCGGCCACGCCGCCTAACGCATAGGCGTTCTCGTCGTGCACCTCGCCCTTGAGCGGATACCCGCGAGGCGGCGTGTCTTCCGTGGGCGCCGCGCGGTACTTCACCGAGTCGGCCGGGCGGTAGAACGTGTTGGTCATGCCTAACGGGTTGAACACCCACATCGACAGGTATTCATCCAGTGGCTGTCCGCTCAGCTTCTCCACCAGGAAGCCGAGGGTCATCGCGCCCAGGTCGGAGTAGACGTACTGCGTTCCCGGCTTGTACTCGAGCGGCGTGGTGAGCACGATCTGGCGCGCTTCGGCCGGCGACGATGCCAGGCGCCACAACTCGCGGTCGGCCGGCAGGCCGGACCGGTGCTCGAGCAGCTCGCGGATCGTCACGCTGTCCTTCTGGCCGCCGCCGAATTCGGGCAGGTACTTCACGACCGGGTCATCCAGCTTGAAGAGACCCTTGTCGTAGAGGATCATGATGGCGGTGGTGGTGCCGACGACTTTCGTGAGCGAGGCGAGGTCGTACAGAGTTTCGGTGGGCGAGACGTGCGGGCTGGATGATTTCCAATCGATGCGGCCGAACCCTTTCTCCCACACCACAGCGCCCTTGCGGCCCACCACGACGGCCGCGCCGGGGAAGCCGCCGGCGCGAATCCCTCGCTGCACCACGCGGTCGATGACGCGCAGGCGCGCTGCCGACATGCCAACGGAGGCCGGTGCTTTGACCGGGAGTCCCCCGTCTCCTCCGGCAATGGCGAGAGCAGCGAGCAGCGCAAGAACCACGGTGGACCTCTCTTCCTCAAACGACCGCGTGAACCCCGGCTGGAGAACGCGGCACATGCCACGACTCGGAGCTTGGGGTAATACCCCGGGGCTCGGACAAAGCGACGGACTTCAGTTGTCGCAAGAACGAGAGCAGCAGCAACGCGAACGGTGGTGCGAACCGGAAACTCCCGGGCTACCATCCGGCGGGACGACCACACGACTTGAGGTCGGGCGAGCTATCCTACTTCAATATGTGGGGTTGCATCCAGTTGGCAAGACGAAATACACCGTCGTTCGTCACGGCCGGCGACGTCGGCGAACTCAAGCGCGATGGTGGTGCGGGCGCGTCGGCTTGCAGCGGTACCGCGTCATCGATCGGGCGGTTCGACCGGATTTTTCGCCGTGGGCGAGAGTGGCCGCGAGCGCGTCGGCAACCGAACTTCACGCAACGGTGACCAATCAAGCAACCGGGATGGAAACGGATCACGCTCTCATTCGGCGCGCCATCGACGGCGATGAGCGAGCGCTGCGACAGTTGTGGTCGCAGTACTCGCCGCACATCGACGCGGTCGTGCGGCGACTCGTGGGCGGCGATCCGGATCTAGCGGCCGACATCGCGCAGGATGTGTGGATCCAGATTTTCCGCGCGTTAGGCAGCTACCGCGGCGACGCGCAGTTCGGGACGTGGGCGCACCGCATCGCGGTGAACCGGACGTTGAACGCGCTGCGCAAGGCGCGGCGGTTGGGGCGGCTCGAGGTCGACATCGAGGAAGATTCGTCGGCCGTGGAGATGGACAGCGATCGCGCGTTTCTCGCCGCGTCCATCGAAGAGGCCGCGGCGCGACTCCCGGCCGGCGCCCGCACGGTGTTCGTGTTGCACGACGTGGAAGGCTATACGCACGACGACATCGCCCGTGAGTTAGGCATCACGACGGGCGCATCGAAATCGCAACTGTTCAAGGCGCGCGCGAGGTTACGCCGGCTGCTCGCGCACCTGATCGATGTCCACACGCCGGCGACGGAACTTCGCACCCATGTTGCACCTCGATCCTGAACGGCTGGCGGCGTTGGCCGAGGACCAGCCCACACACGACGAAGCGGCGCACCTCGCGGCCTGCCCGGAGTGTGCGCGAGAACAGGCGGCGTACGAGGAGCTCGTGGCCATGGCGGCGCGCGAGCGGCAGACGGTCCTCGCCCGCCCGCTCACCGATTGGCGCTCGCTGTCGGCGCGCCTAACGGATGAATCGGCGCGGATCGCGCCCGCGCCCGCGCGCGGCCGCGGCTTGCCGCGCGCCTGGATGCAGATCGCCGCCGGTCTCGTGATCGCGGCGTCCGGCCTGTTCATCGGCCGCGCCACGGCGGCTCGCACGACCACCGCTGCTGCATCGCTCGCGCAACCCATCGCGTCGGGTACCGATGCGTCGCGCTCTCCTGCCAGCGTCGAGGACGCCATGGCGCTCATGCGCCGTGCCGAGAGCGACTACCGGTTGGCGGCGGCGTTCGTGGTCGCGCACGACACGTCGATGCACGGCGATGCCGGCATCGATCGCTATCGCCAGCGGCTCGCGGCGCTCGATCGCGTGTCCGACGCCGCGCTCGCGGCCGCCAACCAGGCGCCGGCCGATCCGGTCATCAACCAGTACCTCATCTCCGCGCGCACGGCGCGAGAGGTGACGCTGCAACAGCTCAACGGCTCGCTGCCCGCGGGCATGTCGTTGTCCAGCTACTGATGCCGACCTCGATGCGGATGACCCGACCGATGCACCGCGGCGCCGTCCTGTTCGCGTCGGCAGTCGCGTGCGGGGCCATCGCCATTCCGTTAGGCACGGCGCCCGCGCAGGACACGTCGCCGGCCGTGTGTCCGAGCTGCGACAGCGCCGGCGACGCCCGCGCCGATCGCGAGCTCGCCCGCGCGAGCGCGGCCCTCGAGCGCGCCCAGCAGGCGCTCATCGATGCGATGAAGCAAGCGATGGTCTCGCAAGACTCGAGCGGCGCGGCGGCCGAAGCGCTCGCCCGCGCCAACGGCAACCTCCGGCGGGCGCAACAACGCTACGAGCAGCTGACCGACGCGCTCGTGCGGCGCCGCATGTCGCTCGAGCACGCCGACATCGATCGCCTAACGCGAAAGGTGCAGCGCGACGTCGGCTACCTCGGCGTCACACTCTCGACCACGGCGCCCGAAGTGCAGCAGGAAGGCGGCAAGATGCTCATGCGATTCGAGGACTATCCCACCATCGAATCCGTGGACCCGGACTCGCCGGCCGAGCGCGCGGGACTGGAGTCGGGCGACAAGCTCCTCGCGCTCAACGGCAAGGATGTGACGGCAGGGTGTGAGCCGTTTTCCAGCCTGCTCAAGCCCGGATCGCACCTGTTGCTGAGCGTCAAGCGCGGCGCGTACACGAAGCAGTTGAGTGCGTTGGTCGCGAAGCGGCCCATGACCTCCTGGCCGCAGGTATGGGCGATGCCGCACGGTGGCACGACGGTGATGGTCATGCCGGACATGCCCGGCGCGCCGGTGGCAGCAACTCCGCGGCCCGCGCCACCGGCGCCCCGCGCGCCCGTTCCCGAGCCGGACAGCGAGTCGTCGGACATCACCATTTCGGTGACGCCGTTCCCACCGATGTCCCCGATGCCCGGGATGTCGATAGTCACCCGCGTCGGCGGATCGCTGCTCGTCGTGGCGGGCGCCGAGGTGCGTCCCGTGGGCAACCTCGCCGATTACTTCGGCGTGAATCAGGGCGTGCTCGTGCTGCGCGTCGAGTCGGGCACGGTCGCCGCCCGGTCCGGACTGCAGGATGGCGACGTGATCGTGCGCGCGGACGGCAATCCCGTGAGCACGCCGGCCGGGTTGAGCCGGGCGATGTACCGCGCGTCCGACGCGCAGCTCAAGCTCGACGTGGTGCGGCTCAAGAAGAAGAAAACCATCCTGCTCAAGTGGGACAAATGACAAACGCGCGCCGGCATGCTCGCCGGCGCGCGTTGCGTTAGGCAGGGCCCGTCCCGCTCACTTGCCCTGGCGAATGCTCCCGGGCGGCAGCGAGTAGAGCAGCTTCATCGTCGCGCGGTCCGCGTTGGACAAATCGCGCACCCGCACCCGCGCCGTCATGATGTCCGTCGTGTCGCTCGTGTGGTCGAGGCCTAACAGATGGCCCACCTCGTGGAGCGCGATCGCCTTGACGCTCGAGTCGTCCAGCGCTTCGCCGGCGTTGTGGTGCAGCGCGAGCGTGATGTTCGCGTTGACGATCCACCAGCTCCGGTCGCGCGCCCACAGCGTCTTGCCGCTGATCGGCGAGTCGAAATGGTCGATCCACGCCACGTGCACGTCGGCATCCAACGAGTCGGTCACGAACTCGAAGCGAACCGGGATGCCGAGATCGCTCCACTCTTCGAACGCATCTCGGACGCGCGCCGGGAACGTGTCGCTCCAGCCTGTGATGCCGGCGCCGCTGCCGATCCACACCTTGATCGGCTGCGCCGTGCGATCGGGCCAACGCGCCAGCGCCGAGTCGCGCTCCACCAGGATCTCGTCGATGTAGGTTCCCGCCGAGCCCAGTGCTAACCGCTGACGCACATCGCCCAGGTCATGCGTCGCGTCGGTGGCCGCTGCCGGAATCGGCGCGGGCGTGAGGTGCGCCGCTTCTACCATGTGTCGGGCGATGCCCAACCGACCAGCTTCAGCGTGTGCTTCGACTGGAACAGCGCTGACGCGCGGCTCGGGCGCGGGATGCGTGGTCTCCGTGACCTGTGCAGCCACGAAGCCGAGCAACGGCAGAAGAATTACGACTGGAATGAGGTCCGTACGCTTCATCGCGATCGGGTACCGAATCGGGGGCCGGGAAGTTGGAGCCTGCATTGGCTCCGCTCATCCAGCTTGACGAGCGAGCGACGCGCCGGGGCACGAGCGTGCGACGCGCGCGCTGAGCAGCGCGGGATTCTATTCTGAGTGAATGGAGAACGGCGGAGGGAGCAACATTTCGTGACAGCAGCTAGATGCACTCGTAACATGGCGACAGTGCGCGCTGTAGACAACTGGTTGGGCGCACGAGTCACGCGTCGCCGTCTGGCAGAAAAACACCGACTCCCGTAAGCTGCAGCGGCCCCGACCGAGAGTCGCCAGCGTGCCCGCCATGGACCGCGAGCGGTGGAAGCTCATCGAACCGTTACTCGATCACGCGCTCGACTTGCCGGACGCGGAGCGCGACGTGTGGCTGAGCGAGCTCAGCATCAGCTCGCCGGAGATGGCCGTCGAGCTGACGTCGCTCTTGTCGGGCGATGCACTGGCGGACCGCACCGGGTTCATGGCCGAACCAGTGGCCGTGACACTCGAAGGCCTCGAGCTCGGAGCGTACACACTCGTCGAGCCCATCGGGCAGGGCGGAATGGGCACGGTGTGGCTCGCCCGCCGAACCGACGGCCGGTTCGAGGGACGTGCCGCGGTCAAGCTACTGAACCTGGCGCGCTTGAGCCCATCCGGGCAGGGGCGCTTCCGGCGCGAGGGGTCGGTCCTTGCCCGCCTAACGCATCCCGGCATCGCGCGGCTGTTGGACGCCGGCGTGAGCCCGAGCGGCCAGCCGTACCTGGTGCTCGAGTACGTCGACGGCCAGCCGATCGACGTCTACGCCCAGGAGCACGGGCTCGGCATGGATGCGCGCATCCGGCTCGTGCGCGATGTGATCGCCGCCGTTGGGCACGCGCACGCGAACCTGATCGTGCACCGCGATCTCAAGCCATCCAACATCCTCGTGACGCGGGATGGCGCGGTGAAGCTGCTCGACTTCGGGATCGCCAAGCTCATCGACGAGGGCGACGCAAGCCGGCACACCGCCCTCACGGCCGAAGGCAGCCGGGCGTTCACGCCCGACTACGCGGCGCCGGAGCAGGTGCGCGACGGTGCGATCACGACCGCCACGGACGTCTATGCGTTAGGCGTCTTGCTCTACGTCCTCGTGGCGGGCAAGCATCCCACGGCCGAGGGCTGCACGTCGCCGGTGGACGAAATGCGCGCGCTGTTCGAGGTCGGTCCGGCGCGCCTGGGCATGGGCGACCTGGACAACATTCTCGCCAAAGCCCTACGCAAGGACCCTCACGAGCGCTATCAAACGGTCGCCGCGCTCGGCCAGGATCTCGAGCGTCTGCTGCGCCACGAGCCGGTGAGTGCACGCCGCCAGTCGATTGCCTACCGGGCGCGAATGTTCGTGCGACGTCATCGCGCCGGCGTGGCGGCCGCCTCGGCTGTTGTCGCCGTGCTCGTGGCCGCGACCGCCTTCTCGATGGAGAAGATGCGCGAGGCGGAGCGAGAGCGGGATGCAGCGCTCGTCGCGACGCGCCGCGCGAGTGCCCAGGCGGAGTTTCAATCGGTGCTCATGAGCCAGGTGGGCGACAAGCCGATCACCATGCGGGAGATCTTGGACCGCGGGCGTACGGCGGTTGAACGCGAGTATGCGAACGAACCGCGCCTGCTCATGCCGATTCTGCTGCAGTTGGCGGATCACTACGCCGACCTGAGCGACACCAAGATTCGCGGTGAGCTGATCACGCGGGCGGCGTCTCTCGCGGCGGCCATACCGGACAGCGCGGCGCTGCTGCAGGCGCGCTGCGATGCGGTCGACAACCTGCGCGCAGAGGGGAAGTACGACGTCGCGCACACGCTCGTGCACCATCTCGAGCCGGCGTTCGAGCGCGCCGACCCGCGCGTGGCGTCGCGATGCCTGTTCGAGGCGGCCCAACTGGATGTCGAATCGGGGCCGCACGAGCGCGCGGGTCCCGAGATTCGCCGCGCACTCGCGATCCGCGACAGCCTTGGCCTAACGAACGATCTCGAGTACGTCGGGATGCTGTCCACGTCCGCCGACGCGCTGTCGGCCGACGGCAATCGACTCGAGGCGCTCGCCGCGCTTCGCCGCGCGATCGCGATCATGGACAGTACGGGCCGCGGCGAGACGCTCACCCGGGCGACGCTGTTGCACAACGAGGCCGACCTCCTGCGCGGAATCGGACAGACGGCGCAGGCCGAGGCGATGTTCCACGACGTGCTGGAGCAGGTGGCGCGCAGCGATCCGTCGGGACGCATCCCCGAGCAGCCCCTCATTCACTATGCGCACGTCGCGCTGTTCCAGGGCGACGCCGACTCGGCCGCCAAGTATTTCGGCAAGCTCGTCGATCAGGCGGTCGGCGACCACAACACCTACTGGCAGGGCCGCGGCCTCTTCGGCCTCGCGCTGGCGCAGGTTCAGTTAGGCAGGCTGGCGGATGCCCGGCGCAGCGCCGCGGCGCTCAAGGCGATCGAGGCGCACCTCTCGATCCGGAGCGTGGACGATCAGATCACCGACTCGCGCATCATCGATGCGCGACTGGCGATGGCGCGGCGCGACACCGCGGCGGCCCGGACGACCGTCGAGGATGTGTTGCGGGAGCAGGGCTACTTCGACGGCAAACGGCGCCGCGTCTATCACGCGGCGCTCGTCTTCGCCGCGGAAGCGGCGCTCGGCGCGCGCCAGCCGGCAGCGGCGCTGCGATACGCGCGCGATGCCCGCGATGTCTCGGCGCTGGACTCGGCGACGGTGCTGCTTGACGCGTTCGTCGGCGAGGCGCAGTTGGTCGAGGCGCGGGCATTGCTCGCGACGGGCGACACGGCGTCGGCGCGCCAGGCGCTGGACAGCGCGGTCGCCGAGCTCCGCGCGGGCGCCGGAGACGCGCAGCCGCGTTCGGTCGAAGCGGCGCGGTTGCTGGCCCGTTTGCGTTAGGCGCAGCCCCGGCGCGTCGGACGCCGCCGCCTAACTGGGAGGCGGGTCGGCGTCGCCGAGGATCGAGCGGTGGAGCAGGACGCGGGCTTTGCGCCATTCGCGCTGGATCGTGCGGTCGGACACGCCCCGCAACACCGCGATTTCCGTGAACGAAAACCCGCAAAAGAAGTGGAGGTCCACCAGCTCGGAGAGCCGCGGCTCGATCGACGCCAATTCTTCCAGTGCGTCGCCCAACTGCGCGAGCTCCGCGGCGTCGATCCCGCCCATGCCGGCCGGAACTTCGGCGCCGTCCAGCGTGACCTCGAAGCTGCTGCCGCGTTTCCGCGCCCGGCGCCGGCGCGCGTAATCGATGATGAGACCGCGCATCGCGCGCGACGCGTACGCGAGGAAGCGCAAGCGATCCGGAAACGCGAGCTGCGGCCGGCCCGAGATATTGAGGTACGCCTCGTGGAGCAGCGTCGTCGTACCGAGGGTCACCGACGCGTTCGCGCGTCGCAGCTGGACCTCGGCCAACCGGTGCAGCTCGTGGTACAGCATTCGGAACAGCGTGTCCGCAGCGACCGGATCGGCCTGGTCAGCGCGCTGGATCAGGGCATCGAGCTCGGTTTCCACATCTCCTCGACGACAACAAAAGAGCGACGGTCATACGCGCTCAACGTACTGCGCCCATGACCGTCGCGAAACGCCCGTCGTGGATTAGATGTGGCGTCCCCAGCCGCTGTCAGCGCGAGGCGCGCATGCCGGCCTCGCGTTGGAGGAGGGCCTGTTTCCGCTCGACGCCCCACCGGTAACCGGTGAGCGACCCATCCCGCGCGACGACGCGGTGGCACGGGACGATGATCGCGAGCGGGTTGGCGCCGCAGGCCGCACCCACGGCGCGGGCGGATTCCGGCCGGCCCAGGCGGGCGGCGAGCTCGCCGTACGTCATGGTGGATCCCGCCGGGATCGTGCGCAAGGCGCGCCACACCTCGCGTTGGAACGGTGTGCCGCGCATATCGAGCGGGACATCGAGCGTCCGGGCGGGGGTGTCGACGAGCGCCGCGATTTGCACGGCGAGCGCGTCGAGGGCGGCGTCGGATCCGGCGAGCTTGCCTAACGGAAACCGGCGCGCGAGCTCGCGGCGCAGGGCGTCGCGGTCGTCGCCGACGAGCACGGCCGCGAGCCCGGCCGCACTGCGCGCGACGAGCACGAGTCCGATCGGCGACCGTGCAAACGCGACGTTGATCACGTCGGCGCTCTCGCGGCGCGCGGTTGGCGCGCGTCTGGCCCGACGGGAGCGAGTGCTGAGCATAGCAGTCATGGAGTCCTCTCGAGCAAATGTCGGTCGTGGTGCATCACGGACGCAATATGGATCTTCGCGTTCGTTCTGACTCGCCATATTCGGACACAGATATCGCGGGGCTTTGCGCGTGCTCGCCGTCCCGAGACCGCGCGAAATCGGCACAGGCCCATCTGTCCGAAAATGGCTAGTACAGCTTCCCTTCGAGCGCTAGGTTCCCACCATGACATCGGACACCACAGCACTCTATCAGGCGCTCGCGTCGCACGACCCACGCTTCGATGGCGTGTTCTACGTCGGGGTGACGTCCACCGGCATCTATTGTCGGCCGGTGTGCACCGCGCGCACGCCGAAAGCGGC
The DNA here is from genome assembly GCA_036376535.1 of Gemmatimonadaceae bacterium. Taxonomy (GTDB): domain Bacteria; phylum Gemmatimonadota; class Gemmatimonadetes; order Gemmatimonadales; family Gemmatimonadaceae; genus JADGGM01. Next base: position 31,309 of record DASVAC010000093.1, read on the forward strand.
GAACTGCCGGTTCTTCGACAGCGCCGAGGCGGCCGAGAAGGCGAACTTCCGACCGTGTCTCAGATGCCGTCCAGAGCTCGCGCCCGGCAACGCACCCGTCGATGACGCGCACCGGATCGCCAGTCTCATCGCGCACCGGATCGACGAAGGCATGCTCGACGATGGCGCCGGTCTCGAGTCGATCGCCAAACGGTTCGGTTGGAGCTCCCGCCAAATTCGCCGCATGGTGCAACGCGAGCTCGGCGTGTCGCCCATGGAGCTCGTCCTCACGCGCCGATTGCTGCTGGCGAAGCAGCTCCTAACGGAAACGACGCTGCCGATTTCCGAGGTCGCGTTCGCGAGCGGCTTCGCGAGCGTGCGCCGCTTCAACGACGCGTTCACCGGCCGCTACGGCATCCCGCCCACGCCGTTCCGGAAGGCGACGCCGGACGCGCGGAGCGCGGCGGCGTCGTCGGACACGTTCCGGCTGCAGCTCGTGTATCGTCCGCCGTTCGATTGGCGCGAGATGCTCGCGTTCCTGGGCGCGCGTGCCATGCGCGGCGTGGAGTGCATCGATGGCGACGCGTACCTGCGCACGGTGCGCCTGGGGGCGCACACGGGTTGGATTCGCGTCACGCACGTGCCGGCGCGGCGCGCACTGATGGTAGAGCTCCCGCGCCCGCTCACGCCGGTGCTGCCCGCACTGTTAGGCCGGTTGCGGCACCTGTTCGACTTGAGCGCGCGGCCCGATGTGATCGCGGCGCATCTGTCGCGCGATGCCAGACTCGCGGATTCGCTCGAACGCCGGCCGGGTTTGCGCGTGCCCGGCGCCTTCGATGGATTCGAGCTGGCCGTGCGGGCCATCCTCGGCCAGCAGATCAGCGTCAAAGCGGCGACGACCATCGCCGGCCGCTACGTGGCTGCGTTAGGCGAAGCCGTGCGGACGCCGCACGCGGGACTCGACCGGCTCGCGCCGACCCCCGATCGCGTCGCGCAGGCCCGGGTCGAGGATCTCGCCGCACTGGGCGTCATTCGCGCCCGCGCCGAGAGCATTCGCGCACTCGCGCGCGAGATGGCGGCGGACCGGTTGTCGCTCGAGCCGGGCGCTGAGCCCGGAGAGGCGGTCGCCCGGCTCACGGCGCTGCCGGGCGTCGGCCCGTGGACGGCGCAGTACATCGGGATGCGTGCCCTCCGGTGGCCGGACGCCTTCCCGAAGGAAGACGTCGCGGCGCGCAAAGCGTTAGGCGGCGTGAGCGCCGGCGCCGCCGAGGCGGCGTCGCAGGCGTGGAGGCCGTGGCGGAGCTACGCGTTGCTGCACCTGTGGCAGACCGCATCGCCATCGACATCGTGATGCGGTCTGCCGGGACACGCGCCGTTGGTTAGCAGCCGGAGCCGGCTCTGGCCGGCGGCGGCGCGGCAACGTCGGTAATGGAGTGGCGGCCGAACGCGGCGTCGAGGACCGGGAGGTCGGTCTTCGTTAGGCGGTCGGCCGCGGTCGACACGGTCGCCAGATCCTTGCACGCCGCGGCGACAGCCGCCAGCGACGACGGCGTGGGCGCCATGTCCCCATTGTCCTGTGCTTCGAGCAACTGCACGAAGGTGCCGCTCACGCGCACGTAGTCCGGCGGCGGCGCCGGACCCCGACCGAATCGGAAGCCGCCTCTCCCCGCCGAATCGCCGGCCACGCTGTCGAGCTTCGTCTCGAACGTCTTCGCCGCCTCCGTGACATCGCTCGCTTGCGACGATCCGGCCGCCTTGTCGACGCTCGCGCGCAGATTGGCGAGCGTGTGATAGCCGGCCCAGGCGCTCGCGAGGCCCCGATACACGCGCATCATGAGATCGTGCTGCGCGCGGAGCGCGACAGCACTGGCGGGCGAGCGCGGATCGTTGCGGACCGTTGCCATCTGCGTGTAGGTCGTTCCGTTCACGGTCAGCTTGATGGTGTACACGCCGGGCAGCGCGATCGGCCCTTCGGGAGAGGTGGGCGTTAGGCCAGGGTTCGCGTTGATCTCGAAGGTGTGCGCGAACGCCGGCGGCGCGTCGTAGCGCAAATCCCAAGTGATGCGATTGAGGCCAACGGCCGTGGGCATCGGCGCCGGCTTGGCGAGCCAGAAGTTGGGCTCCGGCGGATCGGCCGCGTCGCGCACGGGCGTCACGGGTGCGCTCGACAGATGGCGTACGACGGCGCCGGATGCGTCGAGCACCTCGAGTGTGATGTCGTCGTGCGGCGCGGCCGCGAGCGTGTAGTAAATGATGAGGCCGTCGGGCGGATTGAGCGCGTGCGGCACCTCCGGCGGGAACGGCGTGTCGGCGCCGTCGTTGCGGCGCACGCGGATGGCGTCGTCGGGCTTGAAGAGATGCGCGGGCGCCGTGGCAATGGCCGGCGTGATGTCGCGCAGCACGGTGTAGTCGTCGAGGACCCAGATGCCGCGTCCGTACGTGCCGACGACGAGGTCGTTCCCGTGGAACGTGATGTCGCGGTACGACGTGTTCGGCAGGTTGAGTTGCAGCGATTGCCAATGATCGCCGTCGTCGAACGACACGTACATCCCGCTCTCGGTGCCGGCGAACAGCAGGCCCGCGCGCTTGGGGTCGTTGCGGATGGTGTGCGCGAAGCTGCCGCTTGGCTCATCGGTGGGCAGGCCGGTGACGATCTTCGTCCACGTCTTGCCGTAGTCGCGCGTGCGATAGAAGGAGGGCGCATAGTCGCCCACGTTGTGCGCGTCGATCGCGACGTAGGCGGCACCGGCGCTCGTGTGGGACGCGTCGATGGTCTGGATGTCCGCGCGCGCCGCGTTAGGCAGACCGGAAACCGACGCGTCTGCCCACGTTTTTCCGTTGTCGCGCGTGACCCGAATGAGGCCGTTGTTGGTGCCCACCCAGATCGTACCGGGTGCGACGCTGGACGGCGCGATGGTCTCGATGATCCCGCCATTCGGCGGTCCGCCGCGCCCGCCGCGCGCGGGCGGCTGCGGCGCCGACGGCTCGTTCCCGTGCGGCACGCCCAGATCCGGACTGAGCTTCGTCCAGTGCGCGCCGCCATCGGTGGTCGCCATCAGATACTGGAAGCCCGCGAAGAGCTCGTGCTGGTTCCACGGCGCCCACACGAGCGGCTGCGTGGATCCCGTGCGCAGCTCGAGCTTCGGATCCTGCGCGGGGCTCACGTTGATCCATTGCTCGCTCGGGTACGTCACCTTCACGATGCCGTTGCCGCTCGCGTACACCGTGTCGGAATGGAGCGGATCGGGCACGATGGTGCCCCATTCCCACGTGGGCACCGGGCTCCAGTCGAGCGGCGTGATCTCGCCCAGGTTGCCGCGATTGCGCGTGCGAATGGCGCCGGCATCCTGCTGCGTGGCGTAGATCCAGAACGGGAACGACGCGTCCGTCGAAATGTGGTAGACCTGCTCGGTGGACTGGTTGTACCACGGGCTCCACGTTAGGCCGCCATCGAGGGACACCGTCGCGCCCTGGTCGAGGCCTAAGAGGATGCGCTTGCCATTCGTCGGGTCGATCCACATCTGCTGCGGGTCGTCGCCGCCCGGCGCGCCCTTGAATCCGGTGAACGTGTTGCCGCCGTCGGTGGAGATGTAGCTCGAGGTGTTGATGGTGTAGACGATGTCCGGGTTCTGCGGATCGACGTACACGCCGCAGTTGTACCCGCCCTGTCCGTTGCCCACGCGATGATCCGTCGAATCCATCTGCCGCCACGTGGCGCCGCCGTCGTCGGACCGATAGAGACCGAAGTTGCCGATCAGAAAAACGCGTTGGGCATTGGTGTGCGCGGCGACGGCGACCGACGTGCGTCCGAACAGGCGCGGCAGCCCGCGGCCGTCGACCACGTGCCACGTTAGGCCTTCGTCGGTCGACTTGTAGAGCGCGGTGCCGGTGGGTCCGGAGTCCGGGGCCGCGCCGCGCCGCGGGATGGCGCCCGGCGCCGTGTAATGCCGGTCGGTGGTCGCGAACATCACCTGCGGTTCGTCGAACGCGCTGGCGAGTTTCTCGATGCCGGTTTCCTGATCGACGAGCAAGGTGCGCGACCACGTCGCGCCGCCATCGGTGGTGCGGAACACGCCGCGCGCATCGCTTTTGTGGTGCAGGTCGCCCTGGGCGGCCGCGACGACGAGGTTGGGATCGCGCGGGTCGACGATGAGGGATGGAATCTGCCGCGAGTCCTCGAGGCCGATGTGGCGCCACGTTAGGCCGGCGTCGTTCGACCGGTACATGCCGTCGCCCTGGTTGATCGAGCCGCCGGTGGGCATGTCGCCGGTGCCGGCGTACACGATGTTGGGATCCGACGGCGCGACGCCGATCGCTCCGACTGCCGCGACGCTCTTGATGGAGTCGAACACGGGGAACCACGTGGCGCCCGCGCTCGTGGTTTTCCAGACGCCGCCTTCGGGAAGGCCGGCGTAGAAGACGCCAGGCTGGCCGATGGCGCCGGTGACGGATGCGATGCGTCCGGCGCGGAGCGGACCGACGTTGCGCCAGACGAGTCCGTGATAGAACGCGGGGTCGATCGGTCCCGGGGGCAGGGAGACGGGAGTCGCGCGCGGAACGAAGAGGCCGAGCACCGCGAGGGATGCGGCCGGCAGCCACTGATGTGGGCGAAGCGATGTCATGGTCGAAGTCCAGGTGAGACGCGGGAGCTAGTGCGCCGAGTATGTATGGATGACACGCCCCGTAGCAAGCCGTGCCGTGCGTGCCGGCTGCGCGATGCCATCTCGCCCGGCCCTGCGCTGGTCGTGCTTGCCGCGTAGCACAAATGCAGTACATTGTGACACATGCGGGACATGCACCTGACCCTGCGTCTGTCTCGGGACCTTGCCCGCGCAGTTTCGCGGTGGGCGAAGGCGCATGGCGTGGCCAAGTCCCAGGTCGTGCGCGAAGCCGTCGCGCGCTATGTCGGCGGGTCGACGGCGGGCTCTGGTCCGGCCGAACCCGCGCTCGTGCTCACGGGTCGCATGGCAGCCGCTCGTTGGTCATCGCTGCCGCATCTCACAGCCGACGAAGCCGGCGGTTTGGCCGGCGGCATCGGGGCGAGTCGAACGAGTCTCCGGAACGTCACGCCGCCGTGGGACTGATCCTCGACACGTCGGTGATCGTCGCCGGCGAGCGGGGCACGATCCGAATCGCGGCGATGCTCGAGTCACTCGGCGACGAGCCGATCGCGATCGCCGCCATTACCGCATCTGAGCTGCTCCACGGCGCGCGTCGCGGCGCGGATGCGGGCGTCCGCGCGCGGCGAGCCGCGTTTGCGGAAGCGGTGTTGGAGCTGGTGCCGGTGCTGGCGTTTGGTGTGCCGGAAGCGAGGCGGCACGCGCAGCTGTGGGCCGAGCTGCTCGCGACGGGCGCGGTGATTGGACCGCACGCGCTGCTCGTCAGCGCAACGGCGCTCGCTCGCGGCTACGGCGTCGCGACGATGAGTGAGCGGGAATTCGCGCGCGTGGCCGGATTGCGCGTGCTACCGGTGGCGCCGTATCTCGCCTGAACGGACGGTGGCAGTCCGTTAGGCGCACACGCGACGGGAATGCCGCGGCGGGCGCTCACGGATAGCGCGGCGGTCCGTCGAAGATGCCTCGCGGCATGATGATCGGATAACTGAGGCACACCAGCCGCTCATTCAGCGTCGCAGCAAGCGTATCCGCGTATCCGGCTCGCACCGTGACACGGCTGGTACTCGGCAGGTATCCGACGCTCCGGATCGTGAGTTCATATTCTCCCGCGTGTAGACCGTCGGCGGCGAGAACGCCCGGCGTATTCGTCGCGCGCAGGCGCATCTGATTTGAAACGCCGACCCGCGGGCCGTGAAGAGAACCCGTCAGGTCCACGCCCGCGCGGTACCACGCGCCACTGCTGTCTGGCACGACGCGCACGATAATGACGCCGACACGAGCTGCCGCTAGTGCGCTGTCAGACATCGCCGCGAGGTGAACGACGGCAGGCGGCGACGGCGGCTGGCCGCATAGATCCATCGCGGTTGGGCGTGGCGCACACGCCGACGCTAACGCTGTCAGTGACAGCGCTACAGCCACGGTCCATCGAAACGACGCAGGCATTTTTCGCACGGTGGCAACGCTGGCACAGTTAGGACGCGCGTTGATAGACGGAGGTGTGCTTCGTGCTGTCGGCCCCGAACGGCGCTCGATTCCAGTCCGCCCACCGTGGCTCAGGTCGATTTCGCAATGTCACTCGGCCGGCGCAGGAGAGCAAGCAACGCCACGGTCGCGTGACGAGACACGCTGGCGATTTGGACCAGGGGACCGGATATTCGGACGGCACACCGGGCGTCACCGTGTCGTGAACCTTCGCGTGGGGTAAGCAATGTGCGCAGCGTGGAAGCACGCCGCTAGAGCGGCGTCGATCGCGGCGTGTTTCGCGGGACAGTCGGCGGGAGCTCAGGCGTCGCACGCGATCACGGTCGCCGGTTATGGATCCGTGGACTTCCCGACATCGACACGGTCGGCGGTTGCCCAACGCGAATTCTCGCGCGGCGTGCTGCTGCTCCACCTCTTCCACTACGACGAGGCGGCCAACGCTTTTCAGCGGGCCGAGCACGCGGATTCGAGCTTCGCGATGGCGTACTGGGGCGAAGCGATGACCGACACGCACCCCGTGTGGGACGAGCAGGACACAGCGGCAGGTCGCAAGGCGTTAGGCAAGTATGCCGCGACGGCCGAGGCGCGCGAGCACGCGGCGCCCACCGAGCGCGAGCGCGGGTACATGCGCGCCGTCGACGCTCTCTACGGCGACGGCCCGAAGGCGGCGCGGGATACACTCTTTTCGCAGCGCATGGCCGACGTGCTGCACGCCAACCCGCACGACGACGAGGCGCGATTGTTCTACGCGCTCTCGCTCATGGGGCTGAGCCAGGGCGTGCGCAACGTGCCCACGTATTTGCAGGCGGCGCAGCTCGCGGAGAGCGTCTTCACGCGCCACCCGGACGAGCCGGCCGCGACACACTACTGGATTCACGCCATGGACGACCCCGAGCACGCGGCACAGGCGCTGCCGGCGGCTCGGGCGCTGGCGCGCGTCGCGCCCGACGCGGGCCACGCGCAGCACATGACGTCCCACATCTTCATGGCGTTAGGCATGTGGGACGACGTCGTCCGCGCGAACGAGAACGCGATGCGGATGTCGGACGCGATGGCGGCCACGATGGGCGTGGAGCATTTCTATTGCGGCCACGGCCAGTCGTGGCTCGCGTATGGCTACGTGGAGCAGGGCCGGCTCGCCGACGCGCGGCGCATGGTCGTGGGTTGCGAGCAGCAAGCGGCGCGCGCGAGGCACAAGACCGAGATGCACGACCTGGATCCGGATCTGTCGGCGATGGGAAGCGCGGTCGACATGTGGGCGCACGACATCATCGACACCGAAGCATGGTCGGGCGAGATGATGAACTGGACGCCCGACCTCGACAGCGCAGCCGCGCCACGGGCGTCGTTTCAATTCACGCGCGGCTTCGCCGCGGCGCGGCGCGGCGATGCTGCGACGGCCAACGACGCGCGCGCCAGCTTCGAGCAGGAGCGCGCTCGACTCGTCGCGCTGGTCCAGGCGGAACAGCACCCGGACCCGTCCGACGTGCAGTACGTCAAGGGCCTCGCGGTACTCGGCATGGAGCTCGAGGCGATGACGACGCTCGCGACGCACGACGGGTCGCTCGATTCCGCGGGCGCCGTCACGCTCCTAACGGCTGCGACCGCCGCCGAGGATTCGCTGGCCTACGCGTTCGGACCGCCGCCGGTGTTCAAGCCGTCGCACGAGCTGTTAGGCGAGTTGCTCCTCGGCCTCGGGCGCTCCGGCGATGCGGAGCGCGAGTTCCGGGCGGCGTTGGCGCACCAGCCGCGACGGGTGCTCTCGCTGCGCGGACTGGCGGCCGCGGCCGCCGGCGCCGGCGACACGGCGACGGCCTCGCGCGCACGCGGCGAGCTGCACGCGATCCAGCACTTCGGTGCGGCGGCGGGCACGTAGCCGGATCTACCGTTAGGCGAAGCGTGTGCGCGCCGCTCAGCCCACGTCCGTGAGCACGCGGGCGAGGTCGGCGGCGGTGGGCACTCGATCGGCGGGGTCTTTGGCGAGCAGACGCTGCACGACCTCGGACAACGCGGCCGGGATTTCGGGGTCGATCGACGCCGGCGCCGGAGCGTCGTCGCGCAATACGCGCGCGATGAGTGCCACGGCCGACGGCGCGTCGAACGGCAGCCTGCCCACCAGGCACTCGAACAGCACGACGCCCACCGCGTAGAGATCGGCGCGCTGGTCGAAGTCCTCGCCTAACAACTGCTCGGGGGCCATGTACGACGGTGTGCCGATCAACAGGCCCACTTCCGTGAGTCCGGAGCCGGCGCCGGTGGGACGCGCGACGCCGAAGTCCATCACCTTGAGGACACCCGCGGCGTCGAGCAACAGGTTCTCCGGCTTGATGTCGCGGTGCACCACGCCCTGCTCGTGCGCGGCGACGAGCGAGTACGCAAGCTGGCAGGCGATGGCCAGCGTGGGCGCTACGCCTAACCGACGACGCGTCGCGAGCAGTCCCCGCACGGTGATGCCTTCGACGTACTCCATCGTGAGGAAGTACACGCCGTCGTGCTCGCCGATGTCGTACGTGCGCACGACGTGCTTGCTCGAGATACGGCGCGCGAGCCGGATCTCGCGGCGGAAGCGCTCGATCGACGCGGCGTCGGTGACGACCGCGGGCCGCAGCACCTTGAGCGCGATCGTCTCGTCCAGCTCGCGGTCGTGCGCGCGATACACGACGCCCATGCCGCCCGAGCCAATCACGTCCAGAATCTCGAACCGATTGCCGAACCGCTCGCCTGCCGTTAGGACAGGCACGTCGCGCGCGTCGCCGCTCTCGGGCGCGGACTGCCGCGCCGCGCCGATCTCCCGCTTGAGCGCCTCCACCTGATCGCGCAGCCGCTGCTCGCGTATGCGCACCTGGCCGGCCATCGCGTCGAACACGCGCGCCAGGCGGCCGAGCGCATCGCCCCGCGCGGCGACGTCGGTGAGTCCGCCGCCCTCGTAGCGTCCGCTCTCGACGGCCGTCGCGGCATCGATCACGCGGCTCACGCCGCGCAGGTACTCGAGCTCGATGTCGCGCAGCCACTTTTTCTCGAGGCACGAGCGCAACCGCGCTTCCAGCAGCACGGGGTCGAACGGCTTGGAGAGGTAATCATCCGCGCCGTGCTCGATGCAGCGGACGACGCTCGCGAGATCGTCCAGCGCCGAGATCATGATCACCGGAATGTCGCGCGATGCGGCCGTCGTTTTCATGCGCTCGAGGACGGCGAGACCGTCGAGGTCGGGCATCATGACGTCGAGGAGCACGAGGTCGAACCGGTCGCGCGCCAACAGATCGAGCGCGGCGTACCCGCCGGCGGCGCACTGCACGTGGTGGCCCTGACGCCGGAGACGGCGCTCGAGGACCGCGCGATTGTCCTCGAGGTCGTCGACGACGAGGATGCGCGCCGAACGTGGCGTGCTCGTTGGTTCGTCAGGCGGATGTTCGGGTACGACCGGCTCGACGACGGCGCCGCGGTGCGCGCGGTCGGCGCCGCGCGGCAGCTCGACCACCAGCAGCCGTTCGGCGGCGCCGCGGATGCGGCGCACGTCACGCTCGAACTGCGCGTCCGTGTCGCCGCGCGTCAGGGCAAGCAGCTGATCGGTGGCGCCGATGATGCGCGCTTGCGGCTCGCGGATCGCGTCGCGCAGCGCCGCGAAGTCGCTTTCGGACATGTCGCTGCGCGACGGCGGGACGGCGGCGTTGATGCGATCGAGGATCGCGCGTCCGGCGTCGAGCGTGTGCTGGAGCGCCACGCGACACGCGGGATCGTCGGCATCCTCGGCCAGCATCTCGCCGTAGCCGATGATGAGATTGAGCGGCGTCCGCAACTCGTGGCGCAGCTCGGCCACGGCGTCGCGGGTGGTGAGGCCCGTCACGTGCGTCTCGCGAGCAGCGCTTCGATCTTGCCTAACAAACGGTCGAGCTCGACCGGTTTGGTGTCGTAGTCGTCGCAGCCGGCGGCGAGCGCTTTTTCGCGGTCGCCGGACATGGCGTGTGCCGTGAGCGCGATGATGGGCACGCGCCGGCCGTCGCCCTCGGCTTCGCGCACGCGGCGGGCGGCCTCCCATCCGTCGAGCTCGGGGAGGCTCATGTCCATGAGGATCAGATCGTGCGTGCCCGCGAGCGCCATCGAGACGCCCTGCATACCGTCCACGGCGAGCGCGACCTCGTAGCCCTTTTTCTTGAGGCGGCGCGACAGCATGTCGCGGTTCATCTCGTTGTCTTCGACGAGCAGGATGGTCGGCATGCGAGAACCTCGGCGGAGCGCGATCAGCGGGCGGCGGCCGTCGCTCGTCGCGTCATCGCGGGATAGCGTTAGGCGCAGCCGCCACGCGGACTTCGGCCAACAGCGCGTCGGCGTGCAGGGTATGCTTCTGGAGCACGCGCTCGACGCCGCCGTTGAGCCGCGTGCGGTCTTCGGGCGACAGCGTGCGCGCGGTGATCACGACGACGGGGATGCCGCGCCGCGTTTCGTCCTGGCGGAGGACGTCGAGGAACTCGAATCCATCCATCTCGGGCATCATCAGGTCGAGGAGCACGAGCGCCGGCCGCGCCGCGTCCATCCGCTCGAGCGCGACGCGTCCGTTCTCGGCTTGCAGCACCGTCCATCCGGCCTTCTCGAGCGTGCGGGCGTACAGCGTGCGCGTGTGCTCATCATCTTCGACCACCAGCACCGGCCCGGCCGATGTGTTAGGCACGTGCCGCCTAACGAGCGACGCGAGCCTTTTCCGCTCGATCGGCTTGGTGAGGTATTCGGCGGCGCCGAGGGCGAAGCCCATGTTGCGGTCTTCGACGATCGTTTGCAGGATCACGGGGATGCCCGCGATGTCGGGATCGGCTTTGAGCGCGGCGAGCACGGCCCACCCGTCCATCCCCGGCATGAGGACATCGAGCGTGATGAGCGCGGGCCGGCGTTCGCGCGCGAGGCGCAGTCCGGTTTCGCCGTCGCCGGCTTCGATGACCTCGTAGCCTTCGCGGGCGAGCACGCGGCGGGTGATGGCGCGGGCCGCCGGGTCATCGTCGATGATGAGCACCGCTGCGCCTCGCGCGGCCGGCTCGACGCCGCCGGGGGCCGCGGCGGCCGGCGCCGCCACCGGTGCTTCGCCTAACGGAAGCGAGGCATCCATCGGCAGGCGGACGGTAAACGTCGACCCGCGGCCCATGTCGCTCTCGACGCTCACGTCGCCGCCCATCAGCTCGCAGAACCGCCGGGTGATGGCGAGGCCTAACCCGGTGCCGCCGTACTTCCGGCTCGTCGTCGTGTCGGCCTGCGAGAACGGCTCGAACAACTTCGCCATCTGCTCCGGCGTCATGCCGATGCCGGTGTCGCTCACGCGCAGCACCACGGCCGCGCCGCTTCGCTCGGCCTCGAGCGTGATGCGGCCGTGCTCCGTGAATTTGGAGGCGTTGGACAACAGGTTGAGCAGCACCTGCCGCACGCGCGTGAGGTCAGAACGAATGGCGCCCAGGTCCGGCGCGCAACGCACCGACAACGCGTTGTTGCGGCGCGCGACTAACGGCTCGACCGTGGTGGCCACGTCGGTGATCGCCGTGGTCAGATCGAACGTCTCGAGGTACAGCTCCAACTTGCCCGCCTCGATCTTCGAGAGATCGAGGACATCGTTGATCAACGCGAGCAGGTGCCGACCCGCGGCGCGGATCTTCTGCAAGTCGGGGACGTAGTCGTCGTGTCCGCGATCGGTGGCGTCTTCCTCCAGCATTTCGCTGTAGCCGATGATCGCGTTGAGCGGCGTCCGCAGCTCGTGGCTCATGTTGGCGAGGAACTGGCTCTTCGCGGTGTTCGCGGCTTCCGCGACCTGTCGCGCCGTGAGCAGCTCGCTCACGTCGTGATAGATGCCCATCATGCCGGTGCGCACGCCGTCGACGATCACGGGAACGGCAAGCACCTCGACGTCCACCATGCTGCCATCCTTTCTGCGGCGCTGCCCGATGCCCTGCACGGTGCGCGACTGCGCCGCCTGCACCGTGTACGACACGGCCTGGCTGCGCGTCTCCGGCGTGGTGATGAGATCGTCGAGATTCGCGCCGATCACTTCCCGTTGGGCATATCCATACAACTGCTCGAATGCCGGATTGCACGACAGCACGTGGTGGTTCACGTCGAGCACGACGATCGCGACCGGGCTGTTGCGCACCAGCACCTCGAAGTACTGGCGCTCGCGTTGGGCAGCGGCGAGGAGACGCGCGTTCTCGAGCGCGATCGCCGCTTGCTGGCCGAACAGCGCGAGCAGCCGGCAATCCGCTTCGGAAAACGTGCGCCGCGGATCTTCGTGCCACACGTTGATGGCACCGACCGCGCGTCGTCCCATCATGAGCGGCGAGACGATGACGGCCCGCGCATCGATGCGCGCGTACTGCGCCGACCGGCCCGCCCACGTTTGGTAATCGGGAATCGTCATCTGCTCGCCGGTGGTCACGACGAGTCCCATCGCGCCTTCATTCACCTTGAGATGCGTGCCGCGCGAATCCTCTACCATGTTGTGGTTCGCGGCGACCACGAGCTCGCCGGTGCGATCATCGTAGGTGGCCAGCTCACCGCCGGCCGCATCGAGCAGCGTGACCGCGCGCGTTAGGACGGCATCGAGCAGACGCGAGAGCTCGAGACTCCCCGAGAGATCGGTGATCGTGTCGAGCAACGCCTGTCGCTCATCGGCGCGACGTCCCTCGGCCGCGGCGAGACGTCGCTGCTCGTCGACCAAGCGGATGCGCGCGAGCGCGATCCCGGCGTGTTGCGCCGACGCGGTAAGGATCTCGCGATCAACCGGACCGAACGCATCGGGCTCGCGACTCTCGACGACGAGCACACCGAGCACGTCGTCGCCGGCGCGCAGCGGGACATCGATTTCGGAACCGCTGCCGAGTCCCGCGACGTACTCGGGTTCGAGCGTCACGTCGGGCGTGTAGTGGACCGCGCCATCGCGCAGCGGGCGGGCGCTCAGGCCCTGGCCGCGCGGAATGCGCATGCCGTGCGGAATGTCGTCCCAGCCGACGGACGCGCCTAACACACGCTCGGCGGTGGCGGCGTCGAGGAGGAACACGCCGATGAAATCGTAGCCGATGGCTTCGTCGTGCAAGCCGTCGACGACGGCGCGACACACTTCGGCTTCGGTTTGCGCCGATGCGATGGACGCGCTGAGTCGCAGCAACGCGGACTGGCGCCGTGCAAGGCCAGCCGTGTTGCTGTCAGGGGGGCGTGGTGCTTTTCGGGCTTGCGCCATGGGGAGGTGGCCTCGCTGCGAAGAAGGTACCACGTTTGAGGCGTCTCGCCAGACACAGGCCAGCCAGGGGTCGACCGGTAGAGGGTCTGGAGCGCCGACCGCGTGGGGACGATAACGGGATAACCGGGAATAGCGGAGAGCCTTAGTTCCACTTATGTTGCAAATCGAACTAAGGCGACCTCCAAGTTCTCGGCGATCACGGGACGCGCGAAGAGCCGCGTGTCCTTGACGGCGCGCTGCTACCCGACGTTCTCGAGCACCACGGCGGCGTTGCGCTTCAAGCCGCGCAGCTTGGCGCGCTTCATGGGCGACTTGCTGAACGCTTTGCGGAAGTCGTCGTCCGACATGGCCAACAGGTCCTGCGCCAGCGTTCGCGCATCCTTGCCGCCTAACGCTGCGCGGGGTGCGAACGCCGGTTGCGCGAGGGCCCGCGCAAAGCGCTCGTTCCACGGACACACGTCCTGACACACATCGCATCCGTAGAGGCGATCGCCGACCATCGGGCGCAGCGCATCGGGCATCTCACCACGCAGCTCGATGGTGAGGTACGAGATGCACCGGCGCGCATCGAGAACGCCGGGTCCCACGAACGCCTGCGTTGGGCATGCGTCGAGACATCGCGTGCAGCGGCCGCAGTGATCGGACGCGAACGGCGTATCCGGCGCGAGGTCGAGCGCAAGACACAGCGACCCGATGAAGAAATACGAACCGAGCTTCGGATTAATGAGCATGGTGTTCTTGCCTAACCAGCCGAGTCCGGCGCGGCGCGCGAGATCGCGCTCGAGGATCGGGCCGGTGTCCACGTAGGCTTTGCCGGGGACGTCGCGGCCGACCTGCGACGCGATCCACGCGTGGAGCGCGCGCAGCTTGTCGAGCATCACGTCGTGATAGTCATCGCCGCGGGCATAGCGCGCGACCGGCCCCGATGGCTCGCGTCCGCCGTAGTCGAGACCGACGACGACCGCGCACGTTGCGCCGGGGACGGGCAGGCGCGAATCGCGCCGCACCTCGGTGCGCCGCTCGAGATATGCCATGTCGCCGGCGTAGCCGCGCGCGACCCAATCCTCGTATGCGTCGGCGGAGTCCGCGATGCCTAACGGAGCGATCCCGGCGAGGTCGAAGCCGAGGCCGTACGCCTGCGCCTTGATCCGGTGCTCGAGCGACGGCACGTGCGCCGTGGTCACGGCGGCGTCCCTACCCAGCGTGCGTATCGGATGACATCCTCCGCCGGTGGAATCGCGTCGTAGTCGCCGTACGCGGTGTACATGCGCCACCGCACGTAGTCGCGCGCGGGAAGCGGCAGAAACGGCGCGCGCTTGTACCAGCCGCGCCGCCTGAAGCGCCACGCAACGCGCAGGAGATCGACCGCCACCGGTGGCCGCACGATGGCGCGTGCCGTGAGCGTGAGGACGAGGTGCGACCAGGAACGCTTCGTGGAGCGGCTATCGTTTGTCGTCAGCGGCATCTCCGGCGCCCGGGGTGGTGTCGGTTACTCACCTCAATCTCACGAGGAGCCCGTGCTCTCTCAACTGGCGTATCAAGTCGTGTCGCTGAGCGGGGCCGTCCTGGTCCTCATCGGATACGCCGCGCTGCAGCGCGGGCTGCTCCAGCGCGAAGACCGATGGTTCAATCTCCTCAACTTCGCGGGCTCGGCGCTGCTCGCGTGGATCGCGATCCTCGATCGCCGGTGGGGGTTCATTCTGCTCGAGGTCGTCTGGGCGTTGCTATCGATTCCGCCGCTGGTGCGCCGGCCGGGCCGTCCGCCCGCGTGAGCGTTACGCGAAGCTGCGCCCATCCAAGATGCCCGGCGCCGGGATGCCCAACACGCGAAGGGCGGACGGCATCACGTCCGCGGTCCGGCGCGGGCGGTTGCCTAACGGACGGTTGGTGAGGAACGGCACGAGCATGTGCTCGCGGAGCAGCGCGCCGTGTGTGCTCACGTGCGGGATCGGCTCGTAACGCGCGCGCAGATCCCAACCGCGCGCGGCGGACACGATGAGGTCGCCGGATCGCGGTGCACCGGCGAGCGAGGCGATCTGGACCAACGCATCGGGGTACGGTCCCGCGAGCGTTGCGTCGTGGCATTCGACCGCATCGAGCGGCGGCAGCTCGCCGAGTCCGAGCGGATCGCCGGTCTGGGGACGGTAAGCCAGGCGGCTTCGTTCACGATCGATGAAGGCGGCCCCGCGTGCACGCGTGCGAACCTCGACGCGATGCTCATCATGCGGAAGCATGAGCAGGTCGATCGCGTCGCGCTCGCTGAGCATGTCGGCGAGCGATGCCCAACGATTGCGCAGCGCCGGCCACCAGCGGCGCTCGCGCTCGGCAGGGTCGACATACACGTGCGCCATGGCGTTCCCGCTCACCATCACCGCGACGTCGGCGCGCGGCGTGAACACCCATGGGTGCGCGATCACACGGTGGCCGGCGCCGCGGATCGCGTCGGCGAGATCGTCGTGCGCCGACACTGGCGAGTGTCCGTGGTCGCTCGCGATCCAGAGATGCGTGCGATCCCACGTTCCCGCGTGCTCGAGGGCGGCGCGCAACGCGCCCACGTACTCGTCTAACGCAAGCACCGCGCGGTACGCGTCGGGCGACGCGTGCCCCGACGCGTGCGAGCACTTGTCGAGCGCCAGCAACGCCACGAACGTGACCGCCGGGTCGTGCGCGACGACGCGCGCGCGGGCGGCACGCATCGCGAGATCGTCGATGGCGAACCACGCGTGAGCATCGCCGCGCCAGTGCGTGCGGGCCAGGTGCCAGAGGAGTCGCGGGTTGCGCCCAAGCTGAGCGCGTCCACGCGCGCCGCGCGCAATCATGCTCATGGCGCTGAAGCGCGACGGCGCGAGCTCGAATACGGTGCGCGCATCGCGATCGAGATCGCGATCCATGTGTCGCATCTCGGCGCCCAGATAACTGCGACAGTGCGGAGGCAGGCCGCATCTCGTGCGCGAGCGGTCGTACCATCGCAGACCGGGAAGCCCAACGGGCCCCGGATAGCGGCCGGTGAGGAACGGCGCGTACGCGGGCCCAGTGACGGACGGGAACACCGTCGTGATGGTGTGGAGACCGCCTTCGGACCTGAGCCGCGCGAGATGGCCGAGCTCGCCCCGGGCGAAGGGAGCGTCGAACACGTCGGCGCGAGCGCCGTCGAGCAGAATGAGGATGATCGACAACTCAGGCCGTGGTGTAGCGGACAATCGGCAGCAACGCGCGTCCCTCCCGACGCATGGAACGGCGGACTAGCTTTGAGTCTCTCTTTCCGCTCTCACATGGCCTCACGATCCAAACCTCGAAAGAAACGCGGTGCCGTGGTGACGGCATCGGGAAGGAAAGCCGACGTACGACAGATGGCCGAGGCCGAAGCAGGCGCGCGTGAAGGCCTGCGCGAGCGGACCGAAGAAGGTCATCTCAAGGCGGGCCGGGTTCCACCGTCACAAGTCGAGCGAGGCCGACAAGCGGGCGCGGTCAAGATCATCGACGAGCGGCCGATCGACCAGTCCATTCGCGACTATGTGCCGCCGCTCATCACGGAAGATGAAAAATTGCTGCGCGCGAGCGGATCGCGTCAGCCATCGGACGATTTCACGCGCACGGATCCGTGGCGATTGCTGCGCATCATGTCCGAGTTCATCGAAGGGTTCGACACGCTCGCGACGGTGGAGAAGGCGGTGACGGTGTTCGGGTCGGCACGCGTCGGTCCCGATGATCCGCAGTACGCCGCGGCGCAGGAGACCTCGCGCCTGCTCGCGGAGGCGGGCTTCGCGATCATGACCGGCGCGGGACCCGGCATCATGGAAGCGGGGAACAAGGGCGCGCGCCTGGGGCATGGGCGGTCGATCGGGTGCAACATCGAGCTGCCGTTCGAGCAGGGTGCGAATCCATACGTCGACACGTTGATCAACTTCCGCTACTTCTTCGTGCGGAAGACGATGTTCATCAAGTATTCGTCCGCGTTCATCATTTTCCCGGGCGGATTCGGCACGTTAGACGAGTTGTTCGAGGCGTTGACGCTCATCCAGACGGGCAAGATTTATCACTTCCCGGTGGTGATGTTCGGCCGGCACTACTGGGCGGGGCTGATCCGGTGGCTGCACGCGCGCGTGTTGCAAGAGCGCAAGATCTCGCCGGGCGATCTCGAGTTGATGCTGCTCACGGACGATCCGGCGGAAGCGGCGCAGGCGGTGATCGACGCGTACGAAGCGCGGTTGGCGGTCACGCGGAAGTGAGCGCCCAACGGGCGCGGGGCCATTCACGTTAATCGTTAGGCGGCGGGCGATGGCGAAATCGAGGAAGGGCGGTGCGGCGCGCCGCGGACCAACGGCGGCGGCGCCCAAGGCGGCGCAGAAGCGCGAGGCCGAAGAGCGGGAGCGCACGCACACGGCACACGTCGCGCGCGAGGCGAGCCGGTTTCTCAAGGGCCAGCGGATCGATCCGCGGCGCATCGACGGCACGGAAAGCGTGTCGCAGTTGATCGACGAGACCTTTCTCGCCTACAACGCCGGCCGGCTGCGCGAAGCGGCACGGCTGTTCAGCGAGAAGATGCTCGAGCGCGACGTGACCGTCGGCCTGACGCTCACCGGCGCGCTCACGCCGGCTGGGTTAGGCCTCGCGGCGCTGATCCCGCTCATCGAAGCGGGATTCGTGGACTGGATCATCTCGACCGGCGCCAACCTCTATCACGACACGCACTACGGGTTGGGCCTGTCGATGCACCGCGGCAACGCGCAGGAAAGCGACGTGGTGCTGCGCGAGGAAGGCGTCGTGCGCATCTACGACATCTTCTTCGACTACGACGTCCTGTTGTCGACCGACGCGTTCTTCCGTCAGATCATGCGGAGCCCGGAGTTCCAGCGCCCGATGTCGAGCGCCGAGTTCCACTGGCTGTGCGGACGCTACGTACGGGAGCGCGAGGATGCGTTAGGCATCGGGCAGCGGTCGCTCCTGTCCGCGGCGTACGCGTCGGCGGTGCCGATCTTCACGTCCTCGCCGGGCGATTCCTCGATCGGGATGAACGTGGCCGCGCTGGCGCTCGAGGGCAACGCGTTGGTCATCGATCCGAATCTCGACGTGAACGAAACGGCGTCGATCGTGCTGGCGGCGAAACGCGGCGGCGGAAAAAGCGCGGTGATGATCATGGGCGGCGGCAGCCCCAAGAACTTCATGCTGCAAACGGAACCGCAGATCCAGGAAGTGTTGGGCATCGACGAGAAGGGTCACGACTACTTCCTGCAAGTGACCGATGCGCGTCCGGATACGGGCGGACTGTCCGGTGCGACGCCCGCCGAGGCGGTGAGCTGGGGCAAGATCGACCCGGACCGGCTGCCGGACGCCGTGGTGTGCTACACCGACTCGACGATCGCGCTGCCGCTGCTCACGTCGTACGCGCTGGCCAAACGCAAACCGCGCCGGCTCAAACGTCTATTCGAGCGGCGCGGCGAGATGATGGAAGCGCTGGCGCGCGAAGCGCGCGCGGCGTCCGGGGGCGCGCCGGCCCGCCGTTAGGCAACCTCGTCGCGCACGCGCGCGACGAACATCACGCGCGACATGGCGCCGCGCGACACGTAGTACGCCAGATCTTCGCGGCCGAGGACCTCGCGTGCGATCGCACGATTCGACCAACCCTCCGCAATGCGCCGCTCGATCGCGCCAATGGCCTCGTCGAGCCAGTCAGCCTTGGCGAGCAGCGCGGCCACCGGGTCGCGCACCAGGCCGCGGTGCGCGTCGAAGAAGCGACGTGGCCGGAGCGATGCCGCCTGACGCAAGCTGCGCACGAGCTCGCGCGGCCGTTCATCTGGATGCGCGGCGCGCACTTTCACGCCGAGGAACAGATCGCCGCCGAAGATGGTCTCGCGCTCCGCATCCCACACGATGTGGTGATCCGGTGCATGGCCCGGCGTGGGCACGAGACGCAACGCGTCGTTCGCGAACCGCTTGATCGGCGTGCGCAACGGAGCCGGATTTCCCCAGATGACGCGGCGATGCAATGCGAGGTGCTCCGGCGCCTGGAGCAAAGCGAGCGTTGCGTCGGACGCGCCGATCGGGATGCCCATCCTCGCGGCAAGCTCGGCGTTGCCACCGTGATCTTCGTGGTGATGTGTGATGAGAATGCCATCGGGCCGCGCGCGCGTCAGATACCGGCCGACTGCGCGCGCGACCAACGGATACCCGAGGTCCACCAGTACGCCGCGCACGAGGTACGCACTCACGTCGTATCCGATCGCTCGTCCCACGGTGCTCGACATCAGCACCTGGGTTACGTCTCCGTGAGATTGGATTCGAAGCGTCATGCGATTCTCTTGCGCATCTAATGTCCCGCGTCGCGCGTGCTCTGAGATCCTGGCTCGTTTCAGGGTAGACACCGCCCCGTTTGTCGTCTACTATGGAGACATGAGGACTCTTTCCGGAGCACGAGTGCTCGGATTCTCGCGGGCGACGCGGGCGCATGGTCGTGCGCTGTCACGCGTGCAGCGCGGATCGGCACCAATCACTTCGTAGACAGAGGGTCCCAAGGCACGCTTGCCCGCAACGCCCGGCCCCCTTCCCGGAGGCCGGGCGCTCCACTTTTTGCGCCGTGATGAATCGATGATTGAGGAACTCAAGCAGAAGCTGCAAGCCGAGGTCGACCGGCTGCAGCACGAGCTGAACGTCGTGCTGCCCCAGGAGATTCGCAAAGCCGTGGAACTTGGCGACCTGCGCGAAAACAGCGAGTACAAAGCGGCGCTGGAGCGGCAGCAGTTCGTGCAGGCGCGGTTAGGCCACCTGCGCCAGCGGTTGAGCAAGTTGTCGCAGATCGACATCGCACAGATTCCCACCGATCGCGTGGGACTGGGTTCGCGCGTCACCGTGAAGGATGTGAAGAGCGGTGCGCTCGAGGTGTATAACCTGGTGTTCGGCGATGCCGTGGAATTCGAGGATGGCCACGTGACGATGGCATCGCCCATCGGCCGCGCGCTGGTCGGGAAGGCGGTGGGCGAGGTGGCGGTGCTCAAGCTCCCCGCGGCGACGCGTCAATTGGAGATCATCGAGCTGCTCACGATTCACGCGAAGGCGTGACGAGCGAATTGGCCGCGGACCCATACACGGTCGCCGCGTCGCGCGCGTACTGCGCGACGTCGACGGCCGTCCATCCGTAGGACGGCGCGAGCGCTGACGCGAGCGCCACGCCATGATCCGCGAGCTGCCACGCCAGCGGCACGCGACGCATCAATACGTCGCCTAACGAAAGAGCCATCTCGCGCGTGACGGCCCACGCCACCTCGGCGTGGATGTACGGGAGCGGCGGTGAGAGCGGGACCGCGAGCGCGCTGTCCGCTTCGGCGAGGGACCACACATCCGCCCACTCGCTGCCGTAGCGGTGCACCAGGTGCGCAGCCAACACGTGCGAGCCGGTGCGCCGCGCGGCGGTCTCCCGTTGGGCATCGAGGTCGACGTCGCCGCCGGGGAGCGGCGTGGTCCCGGTGCGTGCCTCGCGCGCCGACTGGCCGAGCATCCGTTGGACGACGTCGACCGTATCGCGCGCCATCACGCGGTACGTGGTGAGCTTCCCGCCCGACACGGTGATGAGGCCGGGCGCCGTGGTGGTGACGGCGTGCTCGCGTGACAGCGCATCGGGGTGGCGTGGATCGCCGCCGATGAGCGGGCGGATGCCGGCCCACGCCGCAATCACGTCGTCGGGCGTGAGACGCGCCGCGGGGAAGTATGCGTCCACCGACTCCAGAAGGTACGCGACATCCTCTGGAGTAGCGCACACGGCCTCGGGTTCGCCATTGTAGTCCGTATCGGTCGTGCCGACAATCGTGGTCGGGCCCGCGGGAAGCACGAAGAACACGCGTCCGTCCACCGGCGACAGCAGCGTGAGCGCTCCGGCGTTCCCCACGCGCTCGGCGGGCAGCGCGACGTGGACGCCTTTCGTCCCGCGCACCGATGCCGTTGCGTTAGGCTCGGCGAACCGGCGGATGGTGTCGCTCCATGGACCGGTCGCGTTGACCACGGTGCGTGCGGCGATGTCGACGTAGCGGTTTTCGATCGTGTCGCACGCGCGGGCACCGCGCACGATACGTGCGTCGAGGAGCAGACCGTCGACGCGCACGCGGCTGGCCACGACAGCGCCGGCGTCGTGCGCGGCGCGCGCAGTGAGGAGGGTGAGACGAGCATCATCCGTGGCTGCATCGAAATACGTCGCGCCGCCGCGCAATCCGGGCCGCCGCAACGCGGGCTCGAGCGTCGACACGGCGGCGGCGCTCAGCGCGTGGTGCGGCGCGACGTTGCGAAACAAGGCCAGCGCATCGTAGACGGTGAGTGCCGCGCGGAGTTTCCACGTTGGGATGCGCGCGCCGTCGAATACCGGCCAGAGGAATTGCAGCGGTCGCACGATGTGTGGTGCGATGCGCATGAGCGTGCGTCGTTCCTGGCTCGCCTCGAACACGAGGTGCAGTTGACCGTTCTCGAGATATCGAAGGCCGCCGTGCACGAGGCGCGACGAACGGCTCGACGTGCCGCTCGCGAAATCGGCCTGTTCGACGAGGGCGACTTTCAATCCGCGCATCGCGGCGTCGCGCGCGACGCCGGTGCCCACGATGCCGCCGCCGATCACGAGCAGGTCGAACGTGTCGCGCTCGAGGGCGGCGATGAACGATGGCCGTTGGGCGAGGCCGAACGCCGGGCGGCGCGGCTGCGTCATCGCGTGTGCCGCGTCGCCGATCGATGAGCGATCGCGCGGATTGGGAGTCGCGACATCGTGCCGCACTCGGTGCGCCACTCGGGAAACCGTCGGCGTGGGTGGTGTCGCGCGCACTCGGATTGAGTGCGCGCGATGTGATCGTCGATCTCGCTGCCGGACGCGGCCGTCATGCCGTGCCGCTGGCGCGTGCGGGGCGTCGCGTGATCGCGATCGACATCGTCGCAGCCGCGCTGGCCGATGCGCGCGCGGCGTCGCCCATGTATGCGATTGCAGCGGATGCCGCGAGGCTGCCGCTTCGCGACGCGTCCATCGATGCAATGGTGTGCGTCAACTTTCTCGATCGCGATGTGCTCGCGACGCTGCCGTCGTTGCTCCGGCCGGGCGGCACGGCGATCGTCGAGACGTTCACTGTTGCCCAACGGGCGTTGGGCCGCGGCCCAACGAGCGACGCGTATCTGCTGCGTCGCGATGAACTGCCCGCGCTGCTCGCACCGCTCGCGATTCTCGAATATCGAGAAGGATTGGTGCGGGATGACGCCGGCGAGCGATACGTGGCACAGGCCATGGCAATGAAGGAGGTCATAGCGCGGCGGTGAACGCAAGAACCATATGGGCGAAGTGGCTCGGGCGGCGAGAGCGCGATGTGCCAGGCCGAATGGCGTCCGGCAATCCACGGGCCTAAGTTTCCCCCATGGAAAGCTATGGGCGCAACGGCCGACGGGTGGCACTCGTGGCCGGATTGCGCACGCCGTTCGCCAAGGCCGGAACGGTTCTCAAGCCGATGAGCGCGCAGGACCTCGGTCGCGCGGTCGTCGCCGAGCTGCTCGAGCGGACGACGCTCGATCCGCGTGAAATCGACATCATCGTATTCGGAACGGTCGTGCCCTCGGTGCTCGCGCCGAATATCGCGCGCGAGGTGGCGTTGCTGCCCATGATGCCGAAGGACATCCCGGCGTTCACAGTGAGCCGTGCGTGTGCTTCGGCGAATCAGGCGATCACCGACGCGGCGGACCAGATCGTGCTCGGTCACGCCGACATCGCGATCGCTGGAGGGGCCGAGTCGTTGTCGAACGTGCCGATTCTCCATTCGCGCCGGTTTTCGGACGTACTCGTGAGCGCGAGTAAAGCCAAATCGTTGGGCGGACGGATCGGCGCGTTCTCGCGTGTGCGTCCGCGCGACCTGGTGCCCATCACGCCGGCGATCGCGGAACCATCGACGGGCGAGACGATGGGGCAGTCGGCGGAGAAGATGGCCAAGCTCAACCACATTCCGCGCGACGAGCAGGATCAGTTCGCGCTGCGCTCGCACCGGTTAGCGGCAGCGGGTACGCAGGATGGTCGGCTGACGTCGGAGATCATGCCGGTGTACGTGCCGCCCGTGTACGACTCCTGGGCGACGAGCGACAACGGCATTCGCATGGACACCAGTCTGGAGCAGCTGGCGGCGCTCAAGCCGGTGTTCGACCGGCGCTACGGATCGGTGACGGCGGGGAATTCGTCGCCGCTCACCGATGGCGGTGCGGCCGTAATCTTGATGAGCGAGGAGAAGGCGCGTGCGTTAGGCATGGCGCCGCTCGCGTATCTGCGGTCGTATGCGTACGCGGCGCTCGATCCGGGCGAGCAGCTGCTGCAGGCACCCGTATTCGCGGCGCCGAAGGCGCTCGAGCGCGCCGGCCTAACGCTGGCGAACATCGACGTGGTCGAGATGCACGAGGCGTTCGCCGCGCAGGTGTTGTCCAACCTGCAGGGCTTCGAGAGCAAGGCGTGGGCGGAGCGCGCCGGGTTGTCGCAGCCGATGGGCGAGGTCGACCGGTCGCGGCTCAACGTGATGGGCGGCTCGATCGCCATTGGACATCCGTTCGGCGCCACCGGCGCACGGATCACGACGACGCTGGCGCACGAGCTCAAGCGGCGCGGCGGACAATTCGGGTTGATGACAGTGTGCGCCGCCGGCGGAATGGGGTTCGCCATGGTGTTGGAGAACGCGGCGTGAGCGTCGCCACGGATACGGTGCAGGCGGCGACCGCGCTCTCGGTCGACATCCAGAACGGCATCGCCATCGCGACGCTCGATGTGCCCGATGCGTCGGTGAACGTGCTCGACGCAACCGTGGTCGCGGAATTCGCGTCGTTCTTCGATCGCGTCGATCGCGACGCAGCGGTTCGCGCCGTGGTGCTCATCTCCGGCAAGCCGGAGAATTTCATTGCCGGCGCGGACATCGAGCAGTTCTCGGCGCTGCACAGCGCGCAGGATGGCGAAGAGCTGAGCCGGCGCGGACAAGCGCTCATGAGCCGGCTCGAGCACCTGCGCGTACCAGTCGTCGCGGCCATCCACGGCGCATGCTTGGGGGGCGGACTGGAAGCGGTGATCGCGTGCTCGTACCGCATCGTGACGGACCATCCCAAGAGCATCTTGGCGGCGCCGGAGGTGCAACTCGGGATCTTCCCCGGCGCGGGCGGCACGCAGCGGTTGCCGCGTGTGATCGGCCTGCGCGCGGCGTTGGACATGATCCTCACCGGACGCAACGTGCGCGCGAAAAAGGCGCTGCAGTTAGGCCTGGTGGACGAGATGGTGCATCCGTCCATTTTGCGCGAGATCGCGATCGATCGGGCGCGCCAGCTCGCGGACGGCACGATGACGCGGTCGCGCGGCCGGGCAGCGCGCGGGTTGGCCGCGGTCGTGCTCGAGGACAATCCGTTAGGCAGGCGGCTCGTGTTCTCGCGCGCGCGGGCCGGCGTGCTCGCGAAGACGATGGGCAACTATCCGGCGCCGATCGCGGCGATCGATGCCGTGCGCGCGGGCTACGAGCACGGCCGCGACCGCGGGTACGCCGAGGAAGCACATTTGTTCGGCGAGATGGCGGTGACCGACGTGTCGCGGCAGCTCGTCTACCTCTTCTTCGCCACCACCGCGCTCAAGAAGGATCCGGGCACGCCCGTGCCGGTGGCGCCGCTGCCCGTGCGCAAGTTAGGCATCCTGGGCGCCGGATTCATGGGCTCGGGCATCGCATCCGTGGCGGCGATGCAAGGCATCATCGTGCGGCTCAAAGATGCCGAGTATGCGCGCGTCGCCAAAGGACTCAAAGCCGTGAACGACGTGCTCGCTGAGCGCGTGCAGAAAAAGCAGATCACCCGGCGGCAGTTCGATGACCAGATGTCGCTCGTCGGCGGCACGACGGACTACTCCGGGTTCTCGAATTGCGACCTGGTGATCGAAGCCGTGTTCGAGGATGTCGACCTCAAGCACCGCGTGCTCCAGGAAGCCGAGCAGGTATTGCCCAGCGATGCGATTTATGCGTCGAACACGAGCACCATTCCCATCTCGCGTATCGCGGAGGTATCGAAGCGCCCGGAGCAAGTGCTCGGCATGCACTTCTTTTCGCCGGTGCACAAGATGCCGCTGCTCGAAGTGATCGTGACGCCGCGCACCGCCGCCGTGGCCACATCGACTGCCGTCGCGTTCGGCAAGAAACTTGGCAAGCACGTGATCGTGGTGAACGACGGTCCGGGATTCTACACGACGCGCACGCTGGCTGCGTTCCTCAACGAAGCCGGATACTTGTTAGACGAAGGCGTGTCGATCGAAGCACTCGATCGCGCACTGGTCGATTTCGGATTTCCCGTTGGGCCGATCACGCTCATGGATGAGGTCGGCCTCGACGTCGGCGCCAAGGTCGCGACCGTGTTGCGCGATGCGTTCGGCGACCGCCTGACGCCCTCGCAATCGTTGTCGCGCGTGGTCGCGTCGGGTCGGTTGGGCCGAAAGGGCGGCAGCGGGTTCTATCGCTACGACGGTCCCGGCGGCAAGAAGGCCGGTGTGGACGAAACCGTGTACACGTTGCTGCCGACGGGCGTGAACCGGACCGAGATTCCCGTGCTCGAAATGCAGCAGCGATGCGTGCTGGCCATGGTGAACGAGGCGGCGCGGTGTCTCGAGGAAGGGATTCTGCGCTCGGCGCGCGATGGCGATGTGGGCGCCGTGTTCGGCATCGGATTCCCGCCGTTTCGCGGCGGTCCATTCCGCTACGTCGATTCCGTCGGCATCGCGCACATCGTACGGCAGCTCGAGGTGTACCACGGGCGATTCGCGCCGCGCTTCGAGCCGGCTCGCATTCTGCACGACCGCGCCGCGCAGGGCGGCGGTCGCTGGCTCGATTGACTGGACTGGCGGTGAACGCGAGGACTAGCTTATGCGCCGCGGTGCATCCGTAAGGCGTTCACCCAATCGTATCCTCGCTTCCCGATCACCAGACGACATGTTGCGTCGAACTTTCTTGTATCTGTCGAACCAACCGCGGCTGTTCCACTTCGTGCGCCACAACGGCATGGCCAAGCGCTTCGCCTCGCGATTCGTCGCCGGCGAGACGCTGGATTCCGCGCTGGCGGCGGTGCGCCAACTCAACGCGCGGAAGATCCGCGCGTCGCTCGATCTGTTAGGCGAAAGCGTGACCAACGAGGCCGAGGCGCACGCGGCGAGCCGGTCGTACCTGCAGATGCTCGACCGGATCCACGAGGCCGGCCTCGATGCGAACGTGTCGGTGAAGCTCACGCAGATGGGACTCGACATCAGCGAGGAGCTGTGCGTCGACATCATGCAGGAGATTCTCGAGCGCGCGCGGAGCTATCGGACGTTCGTGCGGTTGGACATGGAGGGCAGCGACTACACGGAGCGCACGCTGCGGTTGTTCGAGGACCGGCTGTATCCGAGCTTTCCCGAGCACGTCGGCATCGTCTTGCAGAGCTATCTGTACCGGACGAAGGTGGACGTCGAGCGCGCGGTGCAGCTCAAGTGCCGCGTGCGGTTGTGCAAGGGCGCGTACAACGAGCCGGCGACGGTCGCGTTCCCGGAGAAGCGCGACGTGGACGCGAACTACGTGAAGTGCATGCAGCAGCTGCTCCTCGAGGGCAACTATCCGGGTATCGCGACGCACGATCCGGCGATTCTGGCGCAGGCCAAGCGATTCGTGCGCGCGCAAAACGTCGCGCCGGAGCGATTCGAGTTTCAGATGCTGTATGGCGTTAGGCGCGACCTGCAAGATCAGATCGTGCGCGAGGGGTTCAACATGCGGGTCTACGTGCCGTTCGGCACGCAATGGTATCCGTATCTCATGCGGCGGTTGGCGGAGCGTCCGGCGAACGTCGCGTTCATCACGGGCAACATGGTACGCGAGCTGGTGGCTGGCCGGCGATGATGCGATCGAGGCCGGCGCGGACGCATCGTGGGTAGATTCCTTCCTCCCGATCATTCGAAGGGCGACGAGCGGACGCTCGGCGGCTACATGGCGGTGCACGCGCGTCCGGCGGCGTTCGAGGGGCGCGACGGCCGGTCGTACAGCGTGTCGATCGAGACGGACGAGACGGGCGATCCGGATGCGCCGGTGGGGGCGTATCTGCTGTTCGTGCAGTGGAGCCCCGGCGAGCCGCGCGTGAGCGGTCATCTGGAAACCGATTTTCTCGAGCGGGCGCGAACGGAGCAGGACGCGTGCGCGCGGGTGGGTGCGCTGCCGCTCGAGCGGGTGCGCGCGCTCCTCGACGCGCTGATCGCCGAGCGATTGCCTAACGCAGGGCGCCCGTGGTGGGAGGCGATGCGCGACGAGGACGGCGAGTGAGCGCGCCGGAGCCTCCATGAAGGCGGTCGTCCTGCGCGGTACGGGGGGCGTGTGGCGCGCGCGCGATGACTCGGGTGCGGAACACGACGTCTCGTTGCGCGGCCGGCTCAAGCAGGGCGAGTCGCTCAAGCTCGTGGTGGGCGATGAAGTGGACCTCGAGCGCGACGCGCGCGATGGGGCGTGGGCGATCGCCGACATCCTGCCGCGCCGCTCGCGCCTGGCGCGGCGCGCACCGGGCGGCGCCTACGGCGAGCGGGTGGTGGCGGCCAACGTGGATCAGGTGGTGGTGGTGTTCGCCGCCGCGCACCCGACGCCTAACGCAAGAATGCTCGACCGGTTTCTCGTCGTTGCCGCGGCGAACGGCGTGCCGGCGCGCATCGTCATCAACAAGGCGGACCTCGTCGCGGGCGACGTCCGCACCGCGTTCGGATCGTATGCGGAGGCGGGATATCCGGTGCACGGCACCAGCGTGCCGCGGCACGATGGACTCGACACCCTGCACGGCGCGCTGCGCGGACAGGTCTCCGCGCTCACAGGGCCATCCGGCGTCGGGAAGTCCTCGCTGCTCAACGCGATGTATCCGGGGCTGTCGCTGCGGGTGGGCGAGATCAGCCGCTCGGTGGACAAAGGTCGGCACACCACGGTGGGTGCCACGATGCACCCGCTGCCGGATGGCGGCTTCGTGATGGACACGCCCGGGCTGCGCGAAGTGGGCGTGTGGAACGTCGCCCCGCGCGAGCTCGACCACTGCTTCCCGGAGTTTCGCCGATTCGTTGCCGACTGCCGGTTTCGCGACTGCCGGCACGACGACGAGCCGGGCTGCGCGGTGCGGCGGGCGGTCGAGGCCGGTGCGGTGAGTCCCGAGCGATACGACAGCTATCGGCGCCTCAGGACCGAGCTGGAAGCGGCGCCCAACCGATGACCAACGAACGATGACAGATCGCGCACGGCCGATACCGTTACGTGAGGCGCTCTTGTCGCGCCTTGGCACTCCGTGGGCGCGCGTCGTGACGCTCTTCGCGCGCAGCGACTGGGACGAGGGCGCGCTCCTCATGGGGTTCGCGCTGGTCATCGGCGTGGGCGCCGGGTTAGGCGTGGTGGGATTCTATCATCTCATCGACGCGGCGTACGACTTGTTCATCGTGCTCATCGGCGCGCGGCTGCGGGTGACGACGCACGTCGCATATCGGCCCGCGCTCACGGCGTTGGGCCTGTGGGCCGCGTGGGCGCTGGTACGCCGTATTCCCGACGGACAGAACGTGGCCGACGTGCAGCTCGCCGTGGCCAAGCGTGGCGGTGTCCTGCGTTGGCGCGACATCCTGGTGCGCACGCTGGCGTCGGCGGTTACGTTAGGCTCCGGCGGGTCCGCCGGCAGCGAAGGCCCGACGGCGGTGTTGGGCGCGGGCATCGGGTCGGTCATCGGGCAGGGCCTCCGCTTCCAACAGCGGCGGCTCAAGATTCTCGTCGGATGCGGAGCGGGCGCGGGCATCGCCGCCGCGTTCAACGCGCCGTTCGCCGGCGCGTTTTTCGCGCTCGAGGAGGTGCTCGGCTCGTTCTCCATCGGGGCGTTCAGCCCGGTGGTCATCGCGAGCGTGGCCGGCGCGCTCACGGTGCGGCCGTTCCTCGGCTCGCACCCCGCGTTCCACATTCCGTCGTACGGCACCATCCGACCCGCGGCGATCCTCCTCTTCTACCCTCTGTTAGGCATCGTGTGCGGCCTCTGGTCCGCATTCTATACACGGACGTACTTCGCCACGGCATCGGCGTTCGCGGGAGCGCGCGGGCCGCGCTGGCTGCGGCCGATGCTCGGCGGCTTGATCGTCGGGCTCATCGTGTATGCCTCGAGCGGCCTGCTCGTGGGCAACGGGCACCTCGCGATTCCCACGCCGATCTTCGGCGGGATCGCGTGGTATCTTCTGTTAGGCATTGCGCTCGCCAAATCGGTGGCCACGGCCGTGACCCTGGGCTCGGGCGGGTCGGGCGGCGTGTTCACGCCCACGCTGTTCATCGGCGCGGCGTTGGGCGGAGCCATGGGGCGGCTCGCGCACCTCGGATTCCCCAATTTCGGATTGCACCCCGAAGCGTGGGCGCTGGTCGGCATGGCCGGCCTCGTCGCGGGCGCCAACCGCGCGCCGATCACCGCGATCTTCATGGTGTTCGAGATGACCAACGACTATCAGCTGGTGCCGCCGCTGATGCTCGTCTCGGTCATTGCATTCGCGGTGGCTCGCAAGTGTGCCCCGTACGGACTCTACGATGGATGGCTCGAACGCCGCGGCGAGCATCTCGCGCACGGCGCCGACCGCGCGCTCATGCACCGCATTCGCACGGCTGAGGCGCTCGAGACGCATCCCATCGTGGTGCGACCATCCGATACGTTGGCCGATGTGATCGCCGCCGCGGGGCGCACCAGATATCCCACGCTGCCGGTGGTCGACGTCGATGACATTCTCCTCGGCGTGATCACGTACGATGGATTGCGGCAGGCGATGCTGGATCGCGGTGCCCTCGCCGGCGTAGTGCTCGCCGCCGACCTGGCGGCGCCGACGGAAATCGTGCTGCCGTCCGATTCCCTCGCCGACGCGCTGCGCAAGATGAACGCGCGCGCCATCGACGTGATCCCCGTAGTAATGAGTGAGGCGCATCCCCGGATCGTGGGCATGCTGAGCCGTGCGGACGTGCTCGGCGCGTATGAGCGGGAGCTCATGCACGAAGTCTGAGCGAACCAGGGAAGCGGCGGCTTCGCCGCCCTGGGGAAGTGGGGCGCCTGGCGGTGCCGAATGAGTAGCACGCAACCCTTCCTCGATAGGTCGTGTCCCAAGGACAAGTCACTCCGTGGGATCGCGTTCGCCCACGACGTTGCAACCGAGGTTCGGTGGACGAAACGGATCTACTCACCAGAGCCCGAGCCGGCGATCCCGCGGCCGAGCGCGCGTTGTACGACGCGCACGTCGACCGTGTCTATCGGATCGCGTACCGGTTGGCGGGGAGCGACGATCTGGCGCAGGACTTCACGCAGGAGACGTTCATCCGCGCGTTCTCCCGGTTAGGCGACTTCCGGGGCGACTCGAGCTTCGGGACGTGGCTGCACACGATCGCGGTCTCGGTGTCGATGAACGGGCTGCGCAAGGTGAAGCGGTTCCGGACGCGCGAAGCGGATCTGGATGAGGCGCGCGACCACGGGTGGAGCGGGCGGCGGGCGGAGCCGGACCTGACGCAGCGGCTCGCGGCCGCGATCGACGCGTTGGCGCCGGGGTTCCGCGCGGTGTTCGTGATGCACGACGTGGAAGGGTACACGCACGAGGAGATCGGCAGTGCGTTAGGCATTCAGCCGGGGACGTCCAAGGCGCAGCTCTCGCGGGCGCGCGCCAGGCTCCGGGAAGCGCTGTCGGATTTTGCCGGAGAATGGACCGCATGAGCGACGACAAGTTCGACGAATTTCTGCAGCGGGCTGCGCGTTCGTACCACGAGCCGCCGGCCACGCCGCGCGAGGAGATGTGGACGCGCATCGAGGCCGAGCGGCGGGCGCGCCGGCTCGCGGTCCCGACGCAGCGGCGCCGGTGGTGGCTCACCGCGTCCGCGCTCGCCGCGACGCTTCTGTTAGGCATCGCGATCGGCACGCGGATGCAGCGCGCCAACACTGGGCCGGCCATGCTGCCGACGGTGGCGATCGGCCCGTCGGCACCGGCCACGCCGTCGGCGCCGACACGCTCTCCGACCGGGGGAGCAGCGCCGGGTGCCGCGCCTGGCCACGCGCCGACGCCTAACGCAGCCGGATCGCTCGCCTTCAACGCGGCCGCCGCCGATCACCTGGGCCGCGCGGAAGCGCTGCTCACGACGTTCAACACGGAGTCCGCGCACGGCACCATCGACCCGCAGATCGGGACGTGGGCCGGCGACCTGCTCACGACGACGCGGCTCCTGCTCGATTCCCCGCGCGCCCGCGATCCGCGCACGCGCAAACTGCTGAGCGATCTGGAAGTGGTGCTCGCCCAGATCGCCCAGCTCAAGTCCCAACCGGACTCGCGGTCCGATGAGCTCGCGATCATCGAACAAGCGGTCCGCAGCCAAAACATGATGACCCGACTGCGCGATGCGACGCCCCCAGGGAACGTCGCACCCGCCTCTGGCTCCTGAGGAGATTCTCGATGCCGACCTTCTTGATGGCGATGTCGTTCTTCCTGGTGATGGGTGCGGCGCGCGGCATCGTCTCGATGCCTAACGCAGCGCCCGCCGTCGCGCCGGCGCCGGCGCACGCCTTCGCCACGCAACCGCCCGCCGCAATGTTTCCCGGCGACTCCGCGGACTCGCTCTATCGGGTCGCCCGCAAAGCGCTGAACGATGGCGACTACCGCCGCGCCGCGACGCTGTTCCGCCAGATCGCGGACGACTATCCGAGCTCGCGCTACGCCGGCGACGCGCTCTACTGGCAGGCATTTTCGCTCTACCGGCGCGGCGGATCGGGAGACCTCCACGCCGCACTGGACGCGCTTCAGGCCCAGCGAACGAAGTATCCGTCTGCGGCCACGCACGGCGACGCCGCGGCGCTCACGGCGCGGATCAACGGCGTATTGGCCCAGCACGGCGACCCCAACGCCGGCCAGCGAGTGGTACGCGGGGCCGACAGCGCCGTCCACGGCTGTCCGAGTGAAGATGACGACATGCGCGTGGCCGCGCTCAATGCGCTGATGCAGATGGACGCACAGGAGGCGCTGCCCGTGTTGCGCAAAGTCCTCGCGCGCCGCGACGCGTGCTCCGAAGCGCTGCGCAAGAAAGCGGTGTTCATCGTCGCGCAAAAGGAAGACACCGAGAGCGCCGACATTCTATTGAGCGTCGCGCGCAGCGACCCGTCGAACGACGTCCGCGAATCGGCGGTGTTCTGGCTCGGGCAGGTGTCGGGCGAGCGCTCGGTCTCGCTGCTCGATTCGATTCTCATGTCCACCAAGGACGAGAATCTGCAGGACAAGGCGATCTTCGCGTTGTCGCAGCACGGCGGCGAGCGGGCGGGCAAGATCCTGCG
>DASVAC010000094.1:0-9397 GCA_036376535.1 Gemmatimonadaceae bacterium
ACTTCGGCCACGCCATCGTCGCGGTCGGCGACGAAACCGTCGAGCGACATGGACATGAGTGCGATAACCAGTGACATGACGACGTTCCTGTGGAGGCGTGGAACCGCGTTGAAGGGATAGCACGGATACTACGACCCCGACGTCCCCGTAGCCACGCATAACCGAGCAAACACCGAACTACTATAGTATTGCCGAGCCCGCCGGGGCGGAACGGGAAACACGGTGGGGGTCGCTGGGCCTGGCGTCCGTTAGGCTGCGCAGCGCCTCTGGTGGAATTCTTAGCTTTCTGTAACGTTATCGCATGTCCGACACGCCCCACCTCACCACCGCCCTCAGCGACCGCTACGTCATCCAGCGCGAGCTGGGCTCCGGTGGCATGGCCGTGGTCTACCTCGCGCACGACCGCAAGCTCGAGCGCGAGGTCGCGCTCAAAGTCCTCCGCCCGGAGCTGGGCGCCGTGCTCGGCGCCGAACGGTTCCTAACGGAGATCAAGATCTCGGCACGGCTCGACCACCCGCACATCCTCACGCTCATCGATTCGGGCGACGCCGACGGCATGCTCTACTACGTGCTGCCGTACGTCCGCGGCGAGACGCTGCGCAGCAAGCTGAATCGCGAACACCAGCTCGCGATCGACGAAGCGTTCGCCATCACGAAGCAGGTCGCGAGCGCGCTCGACTACGCGCACCGCCAGGGCCTGGTGCACCGCGACATCAAGCCCGAGAACATTTTGCTGCAGGAAGGCGAGGCGATGCTCACCGACTTCGGCATCGCGCTCGCGGTGAAGGAAGCCGGCGGCAATCGCCTAACGCAGACCGGCCTCTCGCTCGGCACGCCGCAGTACATGAGCCCGGAGCAGGCGACGGGCGATCGCACCGTCGACGCGCGCAGCGACCTCTATTCGCTCGCGTCGGTGCTGTACGAGATGCTGGTGGGCGAGCCGCCGGTGACCGGGTCGAACGCCCAGGCCATGATCGCCAAGCTCATGACCGAGAAGCCCACGCACGTGCGCGTGCTGCGCGACACGGTACCGCAGGCCGTCGATGATGCGATCACCAGGGCGTTGGCCAAGACACCCGCCGATCGCTTTGCCAGCGCGGGCGATTTCGTGCGCGCGCTCGAGGCCGGCCTCAAACCCGTCGCGGCGACCGATGCGCTCCCGGCCGCGGCCCAACCGGGCCGCTCTCGCCTCCTGTTAGGCATCACAGCCGCCGTGGTCGTCGCGGTGGTCATCGGTGCGTTAGTCATGCGCGGACGCTCGACCCCGATCGCGGGCAGCCAGGCCTCGCTCAGCAGCAAGACGCAGCTCACCGTGTCGGGCGGCATCTACTATCCGGCCATATCTCCGGACGCCAAGCAGCTCGCATACGTCGCGCGCCACTGCACCGGCGCCGACTGTACGTATTCCGTCGTCGTGCAGGACGTCGGCGGCAGCACGACGCGCTCGATCCTCGACGGCGCGACCGCGGTGTACACGCTGCGCTGGAGCCCGGATCGTCGCAATCTCATGTTGAACGGTACCGTCGGAGGGCGCTTCGGGAGTTACCTGCTCTCCGCCCTTGGCGGCCCGCCCAAGTTTCTCACGTCGGGCGCTGCCGCGTTCTACGCCGACGGCGACTCGCTGCTCATCGGTTCCAGTAACTCGCAAGACTCCGTCTATTGGGTGGGCGTGTCCGGACTCGACGGCATCGCGCGCGACAGCGTCCGCGTGCGCGGCAATGGTCAGCACCTCGCCAGTCTCTCGGCCATTCCGGGGACGCGCTGGATTCTCGCGCTCATCGTCCAGGCTCCGCACGGGCTGTGGCAGGTGATCGGCCGCGATGGCAAGGTGGCGGACCACGTCGTGAACCAGTGCACGTGCGGCGGCATCGGTACCGTGGATGCCGTGTGGCTCAATCGCGCCGGCGATGCCGCGGGCGAATCGGTGGTCCGCATCGCGATCGACCCCAGGAGCGGCCGCCTCTCCGCCAAGCAGGACACGATGGTGACGGGGATGTTCACCAACGTGAGTGTGACCGCCGACGGCGCCCGGATGGTGATGGACCAGGGCACGCTGGACTACAGCGTGTGGACCGGCACGCTGCCGCAGCTCATCGCCGGGCAGCTGGGCGGGACCCCGATCGCGCGCGCGTCGAACAGCGTGCTGGCCGCGGTTTCGCCTAACGGCCAGCGCCTGCTCATGCGGCGGGTCGTGCCCACCACCGGCGACCACACCGAAGAACGCTTCAGCATCCGCCCGTACGATGGGGGCGCCGAGTCGCCGCTCGCGGCAAGCGGGATGATCCGCGATGCGTCGTGGGTGGATTCGGCCTCGCTGTCCACCATTCAGGTTGGGCCGCAAGGCAAGGTGCACCTGGGATTGATCGACGTCACGAGCGGCGCCGAACGCGATCCGTTAGACCTGACCGACTCAACGATCGCCGACGCGACACCGATCCCGGGCGGTTGGGCCTACATCCCGGTGACGGGCGCGAGCCTCGTGCTGCAAACCGGCAGCACGCACCGCACGGTGCCCCTCTCCGGCTGGTTCAGTCGATTCTACCAGGTGATCGCCGATCCCGCGCACGGACGCATCTTTGTCACGGGCTACAACCGCGCCACGAACGACACGCTTGGCGTGGCGGCAGTAGACCTTTCGACCGGCGCCGTCACCAAGTGGGGCGCAGTGTTTGCCGAATGGGGAGGGATTTCCATGCTCGACGGCGGAGCGGTCCTGCTGGGGGTGCACCGCACCGCGGAGCGGGTCGAGCTGTACAAGCTCACGGGTCCCGGCGCGATGCAATCGTTAGGCAGCCCCGCGGTGCCGCTCTTCATTGCGAGCGTGTCGGGCGATCTCGGGCGCGCAACCGCGGTCGAGCGCGACTACAACGCCGACGCCTGGATGTACACGGTGGTGAAGCGCTGAGTTCGACGTCACTCAGCGACCCGCCGCATCCAACTCGTGGAGCACGCGCCGCGAGACCCGGCTCTGAATGACGAGCGGCGCATCCGCGTCGCGCGCCACTTGGGCGCGGAGCTGCACCAGGCCGAATGCGCCCGCCAGTTCCTCACCCGAGAGTCGCACCGCCAGCACGGGGTCGTCGAGCGCCGCACGGGCCGCCGTTAGCACGCGCGCCGAATCGCCGCTGGGCACCGAGTCTTTCATGGCCGCGAGATCACCGAGCGCGCTCGCTTGGACATCCTCCCGCACACCGGGCTGGGATGCATCGAGCAGGACAGACGCCGCGCGCGGGTCCCGCGTTGCCGCCAGTGCCGCCAGCACAGCCTTGAGTACGTGGACCTCCGGGCCGGTGCGCACTTCTGCCGCGAGCACGGATTCGGCGTTCGCGTTCCGCGATTGGCCGATGCCGCCAGCCGCGGCGGCCATGACGGCATAGCTCGTATCCGCGTTGAGCGCGCGCACGAGCGCGGCGTAGACATCGCTGTCGCCCCCCGAGCCGCCCAGGCCTAACGCAGCAGCGGCCCGCACTCGGCGATCCGGCTGATTGCGTAAGGCGTCGATCAGCGCCGCCCGCGCCTCGGGCGAGCCGATCGCGCCGAGCGATGCGGCCGCCGCGGCGCGGACGCCGTAGAAGGGATCGGTGCGGAGCACACGCGCGAGCGCGCGCTCGCGTTCGCCTAACGCCGAGTCTTTCATGGCGCCGAGCTGTTCGGCGGCGCCTAACCGGCTCATCATGTGCGGGTCGCGCTCGGCCTGTGTCGCGACCGCGGCGACCGGCTGCGCGAAGTCCAGCGTTTTGTCGATGAAGCCGTCGGGATCGAAGTCCACCCACGTGGGTGCGAACGCGACCGGAATCTCGAAGTCCTGCGACGCCAGAGAATCGCTCACCTGCACCGTTGCCGACTCGTTCCCCGCACCGTGGAATTCGAGCTCCAGCGGCATGCGGAACAGCGGGGTGAGCGAATCGACGTGCTGCACCTGTTCGACGTGCACGACGTCGACGCGTCGCGCCGAGTCGTAGCGGGCCGACACGCGGTAGCTCGGCGTGCCGGCCATGAAGACCCACTCGTGAAAGAACCAGCCTAACTCCAGTCCCGTGGACTCGCGCAGGGCATCGATGAGATCGTTTGTGGTCGCGGTCTGGGTGTGGTGCAGGACGAGGTAGTGGTGGAGCGCACGGAAGAGTGTCTCGCGCTGCGATGCCTCGTGACCAGCCGCGGACGCGCCGTCCACCACGTAGCGCAGCATGTCGAGCACGGCCGCGCCCTTCTCGTGCGTGATCGCGTCGAACATGTCTAACGGGTCATCGAAGTGTCCGTCGACGATCGGGCGGAGATAATCGTGTTGGTCCTGCGCCCGGGCCAACTCTTCGTCCTGCGACATCTCGTAGCGGAAGGCATCGTTGCCGTCGTGGTGCTGCGTATACAACGCCTCCATGTATGTCGCAAAGCCCTCGTTGAGCCAGATGTCGGCCCAGTCGCGGCCCTGCACGTAATCGCCGAACCACTCCTGGCCGAGCTCGTGGGCCACGAGCGCGGTGCTGGAATAGTCCGCGTCCGCGCGGGCGTCGTGCAGGGTGTTGTCGGTGAGCGTCGTGGCGCTCACGTTCTCCTGTCCACCAAACAGGAAGTCGTGCACGGTGGTCTGCGCGTACTGCTCGTATGGGTACGGCACTCCGGTCGCATCGCCGAAGAACGCGATCATGTCGGGCGTTAGGCGGAACGTCCGGCGGATGGTGGCCGTGTCGACGCTTCGCGGCGCGTAGTACGCGACCGGCGTCGCGCCCGCGTGGTCGGTGATCTCGCGCCACGGTCCGGCCGCGATCGAGATCAGATAGGAGCTGTGCGGAACGCGCTCGACCCAGTCGTACGTGGTGGTGTGTGCACCGTGCGTCACGCGCACGAGGCGGCCGTTGGAGACCACGACCTGTCCCGCGGGGACAGTGGTGATGGTCTCGCTCGTGGCCATGTCGTTCGGGTAGTCCCAGCACGGGAACCAATAGTGGTTGAGCTCGGGCTCGCCCTGCGAGAACACCTCACGCGGCGCGTTCGGGTACGCGTTGGTCGGGTTCACGAAAAAGAGCCCGGTGCGCGGCGCGCCGTGGTAGATGACGCGCACGCGCAGCGTCGTGCCGGCATCGTACGCACGGTCGAGCGTGATCCAGAGGCGCGAGTCGTTCGTCGAATAGCGCAGCGGAGTGTCCGCGACGGCAGCGCCCTCGAGGCGGACCGAATCGATCGTTAGGCCGGCGCTGTTGAGGTAGAACTCGCGGAAGCGGTCGCCGAACGGGCGAAGTGTGACGACCTCGTCGCCGAACACCACGCCGTGCGGCTCATCGAAATGCAGCGAGAGCCGGTAGTCGAGCACGTGATAGCTGCGGCTGGGCGCCCAGTGCCACACCGCCGGATTGCCAAACGGCGGCGGAGCAGTCTGGGCCCGCGCGGCGGCCGCCAGGCAGGCGGCGGCGAGGAGTGCGCCGATCGTGTGCGTTCGGGCGACGAGTCTCATCTCGGCAGGTCTCTCGACAGATCCAAATCGAAGAAAAAGTGACATGCGCGGCATGGCTAACGGCAGGATAACGGCGGGGCGACGGATGTTGGTCAGAATTGCGTGCGGATAACCGAACCGGCTCGGGCCGGGCACCGACTCACTTCTCGCTGGAGCAGCCGGGCATGAACCTCATACCTCGATCCAAGCGGCACAGTCTGCGCCTCATCGGAACCACGCTCGGCGCGGTGATGCTCGCGACACCCGCGGCACGCGCCCAGGCGTCCAGTTGTGCCACGGTGCACGCGGTGTCGCTCAAGATGGAGACGGTACCCTACCACCTGTACTTCGTCGACAGCGCGAAGGCCGTGGCTGCTCTCCACGGCGGTAAGCCTAAGGTTGGCGAGGCGATCTCGGTGGGGGGAGTGATGTACCTGCTCAACAAAGGAAAATGGATGAAGAGTCCGGTGAGCATGGCCGAGATGAACGCCGAGCGGGACAAGCATGATTGGACCAAGGACACGTGCTCGCACTTGCGCGACGAGAGCGTGAACGGTGAGGCCGCATCGGTCTGGCGGTTACACGTCGTGACCGAGATGTCGACGGTCGATACTGATATGTGGATCTCGAAGAGTCGAGGCGTGGTGCTCAAGGCAAACACTGTCACGGATCTCGGCGGCAGGTCGGAAAAGAACCACGCCAGCGCTCGCTACGAGTACACCAACGTCCGGGCCCCTGTAGGTGTCCAGTGAGCCGGTTTGCGTGCGAGAGAGAGCATCGGGCCATCACCGACATCCCAAGGAGAGCTAAGATGACACTCCCCCGCCCGACCATCCAGCTCACCACGCTGGTCCTGACGTTAGGCGCGCTGCTCGCCGGCTGCTCAGGCGCATCGCGGGCCGATACGGTGAGTGCGGCCGCAGTGAGCGGTGACACAACCGACTCGATTGGCGGCACCAGGGTCGCCTGCAAACAGCTCACGAAGGACCAAGTGCAACCTCTTTTGGCAAACACGATTACTGACGTCAAGGTGACGGCGGCGGGCACCGACGGCGAGGGGCAGCAGTGCATCTTTTCCGCCCCGGATGGCACCGGCGCAATCGACGTGTTGGTGTTAGGCGGAGCGGACGCACAACAGGCCTGGGCCGGTGCGATCAAAGCCGAGTCGCACGGTCCGGTCGCCGTGCCGGGTGTGGGCGACAAGGCGAGTCGGGACACCGGCGACGGGCAGATCGACTCGATGAAGGGCGATCTCTACTGCGCGGTTTCGCTCGGCTCGAGCGGCGACATGCCGGGCATCGGCAAGCTCGAGCAAGCGGCGGGAGGGACGACACAGATCGCGGAGAACGCGTACGCGGCGATGGCCGCGGCGCTTGGTACGCTCTGCAACCGCATTTATGGCAGCGGCAACACGACGCCCGACTTGAGCGTGCTGACCGGCGCCGGCGGTCGCACGCGTTAGTCGCCGCGCATGTTCCTGCCCCGCTCCGGTGCGTCGCAGTGCGACGGAGCCGTGGGTGACTGGACATTCTGACTGTAACTTCAACGGAGGATCGTATGGTCCGTCCCCTGTTCTATCTCATGCTGGCCGCGACGCTCGCCAATTCGCCTGGCGCATGCGAGAACTCCGGATCGAGCCAATTAGCCGCCGGGGACCCGAGCGCGGGAGCATCGGGAGGTGATTGGACGAGCCTCGGCGCCACCGCGTGCGCAAAGTATTTCTCGCCCGAAATCCTTGCTGCGCTGCTGCCCGGTCCTGGCGCGCCCAAGACGCGGAGCGCAACGTCGTGTACGGTCGAGGTGAACGGCGGCAACATCCAGCTTTCCCTCAGCTCGGAGAATGTCGCGAGCTTCAACGCGGGCGCGAAATTTCTCCCGGATACGGTGCCGCTGCCGGGTGTTGGCGACAGGGCCTTGCAGGATGCGGTCGGCATCACCGCATACAAGGCGCCCGACAGGGTATGCACCA
Source organism: Gemmatimonadaceae bacterium (assembly GCA_036376535.1). GTDB lineage: Bacteria > Gemmatimonadota > Gemmatimonadetes > Gemmatimonadales > Gemmatimonadaceae > JADGGM01. Next base: position 7,398 of record DASVAC010000094.1, read on the forward strand.
TCATGCTGGTAGGCAATGAAGGCTTTTTCAAGCAGTCCGGCGCACAGTTGGGCAAGACGCTCGGCGCGGTATGCAACAAGCTGTTCGCGGCCAAGCCTTGACGCTGCGACGCCGTTTGTGCCTAACTCGAACGGCAGGTTGAATGTGGAGCTCGAGGCGAGCCGCATGGTGATGATTGCTGGGCGATGAACGCATCCGGAAGGACCCGCGACATGCGACTCGGTTAGGCGCCGGGGCCATGCCCGGTCGGGCCCGATGAGGCCGACGTGTCGACGCCCGCGTACACCACTCTCCCGCCGACAATCGTGTATAGTACCTTCGCACCCAGAATCGAGTCCGGCGCCGTGGTCATGATGTTGCGCGAGAGCACCGCGATGTCCGCGTCCTTGCCCGGCGCGAGCGATCCTTTCTCGTGCTCCTGGAACGCCACGTAAGCGCCGTTCACCGTGTACGTTTTGAGCGCCTGCTCGCGTGTGAGCTTCTGCTCCGGGAAGAACGCCGAATCGGTGCCGACCATGTCGCGCGTGACGCTGCAGTGGAACGACGCGATGGGGCTGATCGCCTCGACCGGGACATCGGTTCCGTTGGTCACCACGGCGCCGGTTTTCCACAGCGACTGCCACACGTACGCGCCATCCCTGGCGCGCTGCATGCCCAACCGCGGAATCACATAGGGCGCATCCGAGCACGCGTGGATCCCCTGCATGGACGCCACCACGCCTAACTGACCGAACCGCGGGATGTCGGCTGGGCTCAGGTGCTGGGCGTGCTCGATGCGCCACCGGAGCGTGTCGCCCTTCACGTGATGTTCCGCGAACAGGGCCTGATACAGATCCAGCGTTTCGCGGTTGGCGCGGTCGCCGATGGCGTGCACCGAAATCTGGAATCCGTGCGCCATGCCGATCTCGGCGATCTCCTTGATGCGCGGCATGGACGTGACGTTGAGTCCTGTATTGGCCGAGTCGTCGTCGTAGGGCGCGAGCATCCACGCACTGCGGGAGCCTAATGCGCCGTCAGCCGTGATCTCGCCGATGGCGTGCACGGTGAGGTGGCCGTTGCCGTAGTCGATCATGCGGTGGGCCACGAGCGAGTCGACGTCGTCCGGCCGCACCTCGTTGCCGGCGACCAGGATGTAGAGGCGCAGCGGCATGTCGCCGGCGTCGACCATTTTCTTGATCGCGTCGACGGTCGCGAACGATTCGCCCATGTCCTGGAACGAGGTAACGCCGTTGGCGAGCGCGTTCTGGGTGGCGAGGTGGATCTGGTTGCGGAACGCCGCCGCCGCTTCGTCCGGCGAGCGCGCCGCTTCGGCTTTGGCCATCGCGCCCCGCACGAGCGACTGCGCGTCGTCCACGAGGATTCCGGTCGGCCGGCCTGTGGCGTCCTTGATGATCTCGCCGCCCGGCGGGTTAGGCGTGGATGGGCCGATGCCGGCCAAGCGGAGCGCTGCGTCGTTGGCGATGAGCGCGTGTCCGCTCGCGTGCGTGAGGATGACCGGATTGTCAGGCGCCGCGCGGTTGAGGAGATCGTTGGTCTCGAATCCTTTCACGACGCGTCCCGGCGACCGATTCCATTTCTCCTGGTGCCAGCCGTGTCCAAGGATCCAGGCGCCGGGCTTGGCGGTCTTGGCCGCATCGCCGACCATCTGGGCGATGTCCTGCCAGGAGGGAACGCCCATGAGGTTGAGCTCGGTCAGGGCCATGCCTAACCCGGTGAAGTGGCCGTGCGATTCGATGAAGCCCGGGATGGCGAGGTGGCCCTTCAAGTCGATGACTTTGGTGTTCGGGCCGACGTAGCGCTGGATGTCGGCATCGGAGCCCACCGCCGCGATCCGTCCGTCGCGAATGGCGACCGCCTGGCCGTTAGGCCGAGTGGAGTCCATGGTGATGACGGTGCCGTGGTCGAGGACCAGGTCGGCCGGTTGGGCGCGGGTGCCGCAGGCGGCGGCGAGCGCCAGGAGCGCGAGCGTGACCGGGGCGAGTGCGGAGAAACGACGGATC
>DASVAC010000095.1:0-3188 GCA_036376535.1 Gemmatimonadaceae bacterium
CGTAGCTCTTGAGCTGCGCCTCGATCCAGTCCACCGCCTGGCGATTCCGATCGGTGCCCTGACGCCGGTCGCCGAACTGCGTGAGGCCTTTCACCGTGGCCTTGTAGCGGTCCAGCGTTAGGCGCGAGACCAGCTCGGTGACCTGCGGGTTCGCCGTGTCGCGCGGCACGCCGCGCGCGGCCTGCGCGGCCGGAGCGGCGGCACCGGCCGACGCCAACACCGCGCCGGCAACGAGAACGAGATGGAGCGCATGACGCATGAAAACGAGACTCGGATCGAAGGGTTGGCGCCGGTCGCCGGCGCGGCGTGACGCGACAACACCATGACTACGAACGAACACCGGCCTCCGCTGACAGATCGTGCATCTCTCGCCGGCACCGGAGATATTGCAGGCTGAATAAAGTGTCCGGCGGTGCCGAGCCCGAACGTCGATCCAGTGTAGCACGACGCGGCGCCACGCCGGATGCCGCCGACTTCACTTACACGAGAGGCACCGACCATGAGCGACTACATCTACCTGTTTCGCACGACGGCGGAAGCCCGGCGCGCTGCAATGGGCACCCCGGAACTCGCCCAACAGAGCATGCAGCGCTGGCTCGCCTGGCTGCGCGACCTGGAGATCAAGGGTCATCTCAAGAACAGAGGCCAGCCGCTCGAGAACGAGGGCAAGCTGGTGCGCGGCAAGAGCAAGGTCATCACCGATGGGCCGTTCGCTGAGGTCAAGGACCTTGTGGCCGGCTTCATGATCGTCGAAGCCCGCGACATCTCGCAGGCGGCCGAGCTCGCCAAGGGCTGCCCGATTCTCGAGGGCGATGGCGCCGTCGAAGTGCGGCCCGTCATGGCGATGAACTTCTAACGACATCCCGCGCCGCGCCGATGCCCAACGCACCGGCGCGGCGTACCAGGGAGCCACGTGCAGCTCGACGAGCATCTCTTCCGCCGTGAATCGTCGCGCATGGTCGCGGCACTCACCCGCATCTTCGGCGTGCACAACTTGTCGATGGCCGAAGATGTGGTGCAGGACGCGTTCGTTCGCGCGCTCGAGGTGTGGAAGGTGCGCGGGGTACCGGACAATCCATCCGCGTGGCTCATGGCCACCGCGAAAAATCGCGCGCTCGATGTCATTCGCCGCGAGCGCACCGCGACCACCTTCGCGCCGGAGCTCTCGCGAATGTTCGAGAGCGAGTGGACGCTCGCTCCGGTCGTCGACGAAGCATTTGCATCCGAGATCATCCGCGACGAACAGTTGCGCATGATGTTCTCGTGCTGCGATCCGCGTCTCAAGGAAGAAGGGCAGATCGCGCTCGTGCTCAACATCCTGTGCGGATTCGGGGCGCAAGAAATCGCCGGTGCGTTTCTGGCCGGACGCGCGGCCGTCGAGAAACGCATCGCGCGCGGCAAACAGTCGCTCGCCACGTCGCGGCGCTTGTTCGATCTCACCGACGACGACGTCGCGTCGCGCCTGCCGGTGGTGCAGCGCGCGCTCTACCTGTTGTTCAACGAGGGCTATCACAGCGTCTCGGCCGACTCGGTCGTGCGCCTGGATCTGTGCCGCGAGGCCATCCGCCTAACGGAACTCCTCGCCGGCGATCCGCGCACCGGCACGCCGTCCACGCACGCGCTCGCGGCGCTCATGAGCCTGCACGCGGCGCGCGTGCCGGGCCGGCTCAACGGCGCCGGCGACCTGAGTGCGCTCGTCGACCAGGATCGATCGACGTGGGACGCGGCGCTCATCGCGCACGGCATCGCGCTGCTCGAGCAATCGGCGCGCGGCAGCGAGATCAGCGTGTATCACCTCGAGGCCGCGATCGCCGCCGCGCACGTACAGGCGCCGAGCATCGATCGCACCGACTGGGACACCATCGTCGAGTTGTACGACCGATTGCTGGTGCTCGCGCCATCGCCGGTCATCGCGCTCAATCGCGCGATCGCGGTTGCCCAACGCGACGGGCCGGAGCGCGGCATCGATGCGCTCCGGACCATGACCGGCACCGATCGATTGGCCGAATATCCGTTCTATCACGCGGCGCTCGGCGAGCTCGAGCTCCGCCGCGGACGCCGTAACGACGCGCGATCCCATTTCGAGGCGGCGATGTCCCTCGCGCGCAACGCCACCGAGCGACGCTTTTTCGAAAAACGCCTGCAGAGCTGCGATTCGCTGTAGCGACCGCTGGCGCTGGCACGGGCCGTGCTTGACTTGGCGGCGAGGTGGAATCCCCGTCCGAGACGCCCGCACACCCGGATCGACCCGACATGCGCCGGGGTCAGCTTCTGCGTCGCGTCGCACTTGGCCTGCTGGTCACGATCGTGTTTGTCGTGGCCATCGTGCCGGTCGCCGCGCTCCTCGCCTTACAGAACCGTGCGATCGCGGGCTGGGCGGCGACGCGCTTGCTCGCGCTCGTCAATCCGTATCCGGATCGCGTGATCACGGTGCACGACGTGAGCGGCGACTGGTGGAGCGGCCTCACGCTCACCGGCGTCCGCCTCGAACCGACGGGCCGGTCGCCGTCCATCTCGATCGACACGGTTCGCGCCCGCTACGCATCGCTCATCCAGGTGGTGCGCGGGCGCGAGCTCGCATCGCTCGAGGTGACGGGGCTATCCGCCACCGCAACACAGTCGCGCACGGGCACGTGGGACCTGCTCGCCCCTTTCGCGACGCGCCCGCCGCCGGCGCCGCTGCCTAACGCAGCCGCCCGGACCACCTTCGCCGTCGGCCGGGTCGCCATCCGGCACGCGTCGCTCACCGCGGTGGCGCGCGCGGATACGGCAACGGGGCGCCGGCACGCGCCGTTCCACCTCGACGACCTCCTCGTCGAAGCCCGCGACGTTCGGTTAGGCACGTCGACCGCGGTGCGGCTCGACACGCTGCACGCACGCGTCGACCCGGCGACGCCCGGGTTGCCGCCGCTCGCGCTCGACGCCACCGGGTCGCTCGCCGACGGCCGCCTGCAGTTCGCCAGCTTCACGGCGCGCGGCGGCGGCACGATGATCGCCGCACACGGGTCGTTCACGCTGCCCGACAGTACACACCCGCATCCCCGCAGCGTGAACGTCGTGCTCGATGCCCAACCGGTTCGGTTCGCCGACCTCTCGATCCTCGTCGCCGGACTCGCGCCGCACGAGTCGGCCACACTGCACGTCGAAGCACGCGGTGCGACCGACACCGTGCACGTGGCTGCCACGGC
>DASVAC010000096.1:0-2252 GCA_036376535.1 Gemmatimonadaceae bacterium
CACGCGCTCGAGTCGCGGCGGCACGCGATGCTCACCGCGGCCCAGGTCGACTACTCGACCATCGCGTCGCGGAGCGGGCCCGCGGTGACGATGATCGCCGTGCAGTGGCCCGACAGCAGCGCGTTCAGCGGGTCCGGGTTCGCCGTCTCGTCGCGCGGCGAGATCGTGACCAACAAGCACCTCGTGCAGCACGGCGACGCGTGGCCGATGCGGATTGCGGTGATCTTCAGCGACACGAAGGCGTGGCTTCCCGCTCACGTGGTGCGCGTGAGCGCGACGGCGGACCTCGCGATGTTGCAGGTGGATGCGCCGGGGCCCTTCCCCGCCATTACGTCGCTCGCGCCGAAAGCGGCGGACACGCCGGTTGGCAAGGCGGTCGCGATCATCGGCTATCCGTTAGGCACCGACACGCCGATGGAGGGCAGCGGTACGCAGATCACGGCGCGCTCGACGCTCGTGGCGGGCACGCTGAGCAAGAATCTGTCGGACGTGTTGCAGATCGATGCGTACGCGGGCCAGGGCTCGAGCGGGAGTCCGGTGTTCAACACGGCGGGCAGCGTGATCGGCGTCGTGTACGGCGGGGCGCGCGAAAGCGCCGGGCGGATCGTGTATGCGGTGCCTGTGGATGAGGTCAGCGCCCTAGTCGGAAGACCATAGGGGAAGCGGCGCCTTGCAGCGCATGAGGGAAGCGCTGCGCTGGGGGAAGCGGCGCCTAACGGCGCCTGCGGGAAGGGGGCGCCTGACTCGATTGCCGACGCCGCGTCAAGCGCACGTGCTCACCTCCACCCCTTCCCTCAGGCGGCGCCAGCCGCCGCTTCCCCCAGTGCAGCGCTTCCCCCAGGCGCCGTCAGGCGCCGCTTCCCATCCATTTAGCCACCGCGACCTGCATCGCCGCGTCCCCGCTCCACGCCGTCACGATCGAGCGCGCTGAGGGAAGCTCGCGAATCAGGCGCGGGTGGCCGAACTGCACCAGCAGCGCGGTCGGCGCAACGGCGCACGCGCGCTCGACGGCCGAGCGCGCGGCGTCGCTGTAACCGGCGCGACCCTTCCACGGCTGTGTCTCACCGAAGAGCGCAATCACCGTCGTGCGCGCAGGATTATTCGACGGCTCGACAACACGTTGGGCGCGGAAACCCGAGCGCACGAGCGCGTCGAGGAACGGCGCACGAGACGGCGCGGGCGCCGGGCCGCCCAAGTCGTCGTCGACCACCACCACATCCATCGGCGACGCCAGCGTCGGTCGCGCGCCGCGCACCATCCGCACCACGCGCTCGGCCAGCTGCGCGCCCCAGGCGACGTCGGTGGCCGCGGGGCGGCGGTATTCGTTAGGCGGCGACGCCCACTGCGCCCACTTGAGCCGCCGCCTCACGGCATTCCGCACATTCTCGGCGCTGAGCTCGCGGGTGTCGAGCGCCTGATTCAGCCGCGCGGCGAGCGCCTCGATGTCGCTGGGATAGAGCAGCACATCGCAGCCGGCGTTGATGGCTGCAATCGCGGCGGCGCCCTCGTCGCGGCCGGCGAGGGCACCCTTCATGACCAGCGAGTCGCTCACCACGAGGCCGTCGAAGTGCAACTGCTGTCGTAGCAGCCATTGCAGGATTTCGCGCGACGTCGTGGCCGGCGTGCCGGTGGGGTCGAGCGCCGGATATGCGACGTGCGCGGTCATGATCGACGACACACCGGCCTCGATCGCGGCGCGGAACGGCTGCAAGTCCGCTTCCATCAGGTCCGTGCGTTGGGCATCGACCACGGGCAGCTCGAGGTGCGAATCGCCGTGCGTGCGGCCGTGTCCCGGAAAGTGCTTCGCGCACGCGAGCACACCCTCGCCCTGGCAGGCCTTGATCCAGACGCCGGCCAGCTGTCCCACGCGATGCGCATCGCCGCCGAACGTGCGCGTGCCCAACACGGGATTGTCCGCAGCAAGGTCCACATCGCACACCGGCGCGAAGTCCCAGTTCACGCCTAACGTACGGGCCTCGCGCGCGGTGAGCCGCGCGGCGCGGCGCACGAGGTCGGCGTCGTTGAGCGACGCGATGGCGGCGAGCGGCGGCAGGCCGGTGGCGCCGGCGAACTGCTGACCCGCACCGCGCTCCATGTCGGCGGCAATGAGGAGCGGGACGGTGGACCGGAGGCGCAGCTCCTTGGTGAGCTGGCGCACCGCATCCTGCTCGCCGCCGAAGAGAATGAATCCGCCCACGCCTAACGCAAGCGCCCGCTCGATGGCCGGCCGCTCGGCGTCCCATCCGCGCTCG